>JADQBT010000017.1 GCA_016278485.1 Halanaerobiales bacterium | reverse complement strand
TTACCTCAAAGTAAATTGGCGTTTGCTTGCTGTTCACTTTTCAAGGTTCACAAAATCGTCTTTAATCTACGCAATGTAGATTTTGCACTTGGCCATCAAGGCCGTCGCACATAACTCTCTTTTTAAAACGCTTGGTCAGTTATGCGCTAATGCATCGAGCATGTCGCACAAAACTTTATTACGTTGACACAAGATATATTGTACCATTTCTGCGCCACTTTTGTCAAGCACTTTTTTTCAAGTGCCTGTTGCCGTTTTTTATAGCGACAATTAATATCTTATCATTCGTCGCTCAGCTTGTCAAGGACAATTTACACTAATTTAAATCATGTTTTTTGCCCACTTCTTTAATGCGACATTCATAATAATATCATTATTATTCACACCTGTCAACTATTTTAAACAAATAATCATAAATTAATACTTTTTTCTATAATGCCTCCCCCAACAACTAAATCTTCCTTATAAAATACAACTGCTTGTCCAGGCGTTACTGCTCTCTGTTTATCTGCAAAGACTACTTTAACATGATCATCTTCAATAGGTTTAATGGTCGCAGGAATTGGTTGAGAATTATATCGTATTTGAGCTAAAACTTCCATCTCTTCATTTAGCTCAGTTATAGATATCCAGTTTAAGTCTTTTGCTATCAGACCATCTTTATAGATAGCGTCATCTTCACCAATGATAACTGCATTTTTCTTTTTATCAAGCTCAACTACATAGATTGGATAACCCATTGCTACTCCCAAGCCACGCCGTTGGCCAATTGTATAATATGCCAAACCATCATGTTCCCCGACCTTATTACCTTCTTGATCTAGGATAGGACCAGGTTCAGTGGCATTAGGATAGTTCATTTCTAAGAAACGAACATAATTATTATCAGGAACAAAACAAATTTCCTGGCTATCTGGTTTATTATGAACTAAAAAACCTTTTTCTTTAGCTATTTCTCTAATTTCATCTTTTGTATAATTACCAAGTGGCATCAAAGTATGACTGAGTTGCCTTTGATCAAGAACATATAACATATATGTCTGATCTTTTTCTTGATCCACAGCTCGCTGCAAGAGATAACGCCCTTGCTCATTTCTCTCAATCTTGGCATAATGACCAGTAGCAATAAAATCACAACCAATTTCTCTAGCTTTATCCAGTAAAGCCGCAAATTTAATTGTTTTATTGCACATCACACATGGATTCGGAGTTCTAGCATTTTTATATTCATCCACAAAATAATCAATAATTTCTTTTTGAAAAACATCCTTTAAATTAAAGACATAGTGGGGTATATCTAATTTAGATGCCACTCGTTTAGCATCCATAACCGCAGAATATGAACAACAATGGTCTTCGCGATCAGTTGGTTGTTCGTAATCTGGAAAAGTATGCATTGTGCCTCCAACTACATCATATCCTTTTTCTTTTAAAAGAGCGGCAGTTACAGAACTATCTACACCACCGCTCATAGCAACCATTACTTTTTTCATCAGACTACACCCTTATTAATTTTTTTTAGCATTTTTATCTTTACGATATTCTTCTATTGCATCTTGTAGTGCTTCAGTAGCTAAATTTGAGCAGTGCATTTTAGTAGCTGGCAAGCCACCTAGTGCTTCAGCAACCTTATCTCTACTAAGGGTCAAAGCTTCATCAATCTTCTTTCCTTTAACAAGTTCAGTGACCATACTACTTGTAGCGACTGCAGCTCCGCAACCAAAAGTTCGGAACCTAATATCTTTTATCATGTCATCGTCATCAATTTTTAAATACAACTTTATAATATCGCCACAGGTTGGATTTCCTACTTCACCAACAGCATTAGCATCTTCTAGTTCTCCTACATTACGTGGATTTTGAAAATGATCCATAACTTTTTCGGAATACATTAAAATCAGCTCCCCTTTATTTTATTAACCGTCATAAAGCGGTGACATATTACGTAACCGCTGAATTATTTCAGGTAAATCTTTCATCAATTTATCAATATCTTCTTCCGAATTTCCATAACCTAATGAGAATCTTATAGAACCATGGGCCAGTTCGTGTGGACGTCCCATTGCTAAGAGAACATGTGAAGGATCCAATGATCCTGATGCACAAGCAGAACCTGTTGAAGCAGCTATGTTTAACATATCTAGATTTAAAAGAATTGACTCACCTTCAATATATCTAAAAGTAATGTTTACATTTCCGGGTAGTCGTTTATCTCCTCTAGGTCCATTTAATAAAACATCTGGAATCTCTTTTTCAATGCGTTCAATTAACAAATCCCTTAGCCGGGAATATTTAGCTTGCTTTTTCTCTAAATTTGCATTCGCCAATTTAGCAGCTTCGCCCATACCAACTATAGCAGGTACATTTTCTGTACCTGATCTTTTACGACCCTCCTGGGCTCCACCAGACATTTGTGGAACGATTTTAATTCCTTTTTTCAAATATAAGGCGCCCACTCCCTTAGGTCCATTAAATTTATGAGCAGAAAGTGATAATAAATCAATTTTGTCCTGTACTACATCAACATCAATCTGTCCAACTGTTTGTACTGCATCTGTGTGAAAATAAATATTATTTTTCCTTGCAATCTCACCAATTTCTCTAACTGGCTGTATTGCCCCAACCTCATTATTGGCTGACATAATCGTAATTAATACTGTATCTTCTCTTAAAGCAGATTTTAATTCTTGCAGGTCAATAAGACCATCTTCATTAACACTTAAATAGCTGACATCATAATCTAGATGTCTTTCTAAAAATTGACAGGCATGTAAGACAGCATGATGTTCAATAGTTGTGGTAATAATATGTTTACCTTTATCCTTTTGAGCCATTGCAATTCCTTTAATCGCCAGATTATCTGCTTCCGTACCACCACCAGTAAAAATTATCTCTTCTGGTCTTTCTGCACCGATTAAACGAGCAATCTCTTCTCTAGCAGCTTCAATTGCTCTAGCAGCTTTTTGGCCAAAAGCATGAACACTTGATGGATTACCATAAAAATCTGTAAAATATGGTTGCATAGCTTCAACTACTTCAGGTCTTACTGGTGTAGTTGCAGCATGATCAAAATACAATCCTTCCATTTATATCACTCCTTACATTCATTTTCTTTCATTTTTTGTGCTTTAACCTTTAAATCTTGCAGAGTCATACCATCTATGACATCATTGATACTGTCAGCTAGTTTTTCCCACAAACCATGCACTACACACTTATCAATATAGTTACAATAATCATCTTTATCTAATACACAATCAACTGGAGCTATTGGACCTTCCAGAGTAGTTAATATATCACCAACCGTAATCTCATCTGGATTATGATTGAGCATATATCCACCATGTGCACCTCTTACACTTTTTATTAACCCTGCCTTCCGCATAGTAGCAAAAAGTTGTTCTAAGTATTGTTCAGAAATATTTTGCCGCTCAGATATTTCACGTACTGGTATTGCACCTTCTCGTCCATTTTCAGCGAGATCAACTAAAGCTCTTAAACCGTATCTTCCCTTTGTCGAGACTCTCATTATTATCCCCCTCAACACAAACTTGAGTTAATTAATCAACATTACATTTTAATTTTAACATAAGCATAATAAACTGTCAATTTTATATCAAAAATATAGTTTCTCCAATAACTTAATCTGATATTTGTTAGCCGTTTTTTCCTGTAGAACCTCATCTAATATTTTATACTTCTCAGGCATAATAATACCAGTTATCCTACATCCCTCATTATGATAATCAGTTTTTAAGATCTTGACTTGAAATGCTTCTAGTTGACCTAACACTGTACCAATAAAATTATAGTCTGTCCCAATCATAATCTTAAAATATAAATTTAACTCTTTTATACCCGCTTTTTCAATTACTAATCTAGCCGTATCTCCATAGGCTCTAATTAAACCACCTATACCAAGTTTTGTTCCACCAAAATAACGACTAATAATAATTACTGTATTAAATAAATTGGCTCCCTGGATAGCTTGCAAGATTGGTGGGCCAGACGAGCCAGCTGGTTCACCAGCATCATCTGCATATTTTATTGCCTGATCACCACTGCCAATAACATAGGCATAAACATTATGCGAAGCATCATGATAAACACTTTTTACCTTATCAATCTTCTTTTCCGCTTCTTTTCTATTAGAAGCGGAACATATATTCCCGTAAAATTTACTATCCTTAACTTTATGTCTAATCTCAATTTCTTGTTTAGGGATTAATAAGCTAGCCTCCATCTTGATCACCATGATAGTTTGTATATTTTTCTCTCAGATGATCCAATCGGTCTGCTAATTTTTTCTCTCTTCCCAATTGTCCAGGTTCATAGAATTTAGCATCTTTATTTTCTTCAGGCAAATATTGTTGCGGTATATAATTATCGGCAAAATCATGTGGATACTGATAACCTTTTCCATGCCCAAGTTTACTAGCACCTTGATAATGAGCATCTCTTAAATGAACTGGTACCTCGCCCAGGCTATTATTTCTAATATAATTTAGGGCACTATCAATAGCTTTAATCACTGAATTACTCTTTGGTGCCTGACAGATGTACAAAACAGCTTCAGCTAACGGGATTCTACCTTCTGGAAAACCAATATGTTGAACTGCTTTTGCAGCAGATTCAGCTATTACTAAGGCAAAAGGATCTGCTAAACCTACGTCTTCAGCAGCATGGATAACAACTCGCCTAGCAATAAAAGATGGATCCTCACCTGCTTCAATCATCCTGGCCAGCCAAAAGAGTGCCGCATCAGCATCAGAGCCTCGCATACTTTTAATAAAAGCTGACACAATATCATAGTGATTATCACCCTGACGATCATAATTTATAATCTTTTTTTGCATTGAATCTTCAATAATTAATCTATTAATTTTAATTTTTCCATTACTATCTGGCGAAGTAGTTAAAACAGCTAATTCCAAAGTGTTCAAAGCTACTCTAGCATCTCCATCAGCTAATTCAGCAATGAATTTTAGATTTTCTTCCTTAATCATTAGTTCATAGTCACCCAAACCACGCACTTTATCTGAGATAGCACTTTTTAATATAAAAAATATATCATCATTACTTAGCTTCTTTAGTCTAAAAACCCTTGATCTAGATAGCAGTGGAGAATTAACTTCGAAATAGGGATTTTCTGTTGTTGCCCCAATCATCACCACAATACCTTGTTCAACTGCAGGGAGTAAGGCATCCTGTTGTGATTTATTAAACCTATGTATTTCATCAATAAAAAGAATAGTCTTTTGATCATATAAATCACGATTATTATTTGCCTTTTTAATAACTCGTCGCAAATCTTTAACACCAGAAGTTACAGCATTAATTTTTATAAATTCCGCTTCAGTTTGCAATGCAATAATCTGGGCTAGGCTTGTTTTTCCTGTACCGGGTGGACCATAAAAAATTAAAGATTGAAGTCGGTCAGCTTCGATTGCCCTACGCAATAATTTCCCTTCTCCAACAATATCCTCTTGCCCAAAAAATTGATCTAAATTCCGGGGCCGCATTCGATAAGCTAATGGTTGATTTTTATCATTATCTTCTCTCGACTGGGAAAATAGATTCACTATTCCACCTCATTCCGGCAGTCAATAATATCTTTTTCTGTAATAATTAAATCAACAGGCACGTCATGTTCTTCTGATGGTAATTTTTCAACTACAAATTGACTAAAGGTAAAACCTACTTTTAAAACATCTTTACCTTGTTTAGTTAAAAAGCTATCATAAAATCCCCCACCATAACCAATTCTACAGCCATTTTTACTAAATATGGCTCCGGGTACAATAATTAGATCTAGATCAGATGGTATCTTCTTTAAGCGAACTTCCTTGCGAGGTTCTAAAACTCCAAAAACTCCAGGTTCGAGATCACGTTCTAGGTTATTAATTAAACCCAATCCAAGCGCTGGACCATTTTTTATAGTATAAGGAACATATATCTTATAACCTCCCTCAAGTAACATCTTTAAAAGAGGAAAGGTTTTAACTTCGTTACGAAATGAAACATAGGACATGATTTGATGAGCCTGTTTAACCGTGGTAAGAGACATAAACTTATCCGTAATTTCTTTGCTCCATCTTGTGACCTTATCTAAAGGAAGCTTACTTCTTTGCGCAAGACTCTCTTTACGAATAATTTCTTTTTCTCTCATCTTTATCACCTCATTTTAAATCATACCAAAAAAATATAGTTTCTGCAAAAAAAAAGCCAACCATTTCTGGTCAGCCATTAATAAAGTCATCCGCCATGCCGCGTGACCACGAATTTTGATCCCTGTCTGCAAGGTGGGTGCCCTCCTACTTGGTTTATATGTCCTCTCAAAGGAGGCTTATACGCCGCAAGTAGAGTCCAGGCTCCCAATGTATTGGTGTTGGTCAAAATTTCGTTTGAATCGTCGCGCACACAGCAGATGAAAAATAATTTCTTTTTACAATTATAATACTAACATATTAATCGCTAGTATGCAACCATTCTAGCTCTTTAAATACTGGTATAATCAGACATTATTAACTGGATTATGCATATTCTTTAAAGAGGTGAAAAAATTGTTTGAATCATTATCGGTAATCATGGTTTTAGCTGTAATTGTCGAAGTTGTTACTAATGGAATAAAAGCAGCCTTTCCCCTATTAAAGGGAAATAGAAGTAGAATTGTGGCTGCTTTTATTGGTTCATTAATATGCATTTCTGCTAGAATAGGTATCCTATCCAAGCTAGAAATAAAATTACAATATGAGTTGATTGATTACATAATAACTGGAGTAATTATATCCAGAGGTTCAAATGCTGTCCATGATCTTATTTCTATTTTTGATGCCAAAAACCTACAAACTAAATAATCTTAGTCCTCTTTATTAATATTTATGCCAAGCTCTTTTAACTGAACTGGATCGACTTCAGAAGGTGCATCAGTCAGAGGAGATGTCGCACGTTGTGTTTTTGGAAAAGCAATAACATCTCTAATAGAATCAGTTCCAGCTGCAATCATCATTAATCTATCAAAACCAAATGCTATTCCACCATGGGGAGGTGCACCGTATTCAAAAGCATCTAACAAGAAACCAAATTTTTCTTCCTGCTCTACTTTAGACATGTTCAATGCATCAAAAACTTTTTCCTGGAGTTGACGATTATTAATTCTGATACTCCCACCGCCAAGTTCTTCCCCATTTAAAACAAAATCATATGCATCAGCTCGCACTTCTGTTGGCTTTTCATCTAAAATATCAATATCTGCAGCAATCGGACTTGTAAAGGGATGATGTTTTGCTACAAAACGTTCTGCATTTTCATCAAATTCAAGTAGTGGAAAATCAATGATCCAGGCAAATTTATATGTATCATCTGGAATCAAATTATTATCTTTAGCAATTTTTAATCTTAGATTACCTAGAGCTGCTGCAACAATAGCAGGTTTATCTGCTACAAATAAGAGCAAGTCACCAGTATCTGCTTTCATCTTTTCTTTTATTAATTCTAATTCTTGATCAGAAAGGAATTTAGCGACTGGAGATTTTAAACCATCTTCTTTAAATGCCATCCAGGCCAATCCCTTTGCTTTAAATAGCTTCACATGTTCTTCTAACTCATCAACTTGACTGCGAGAAAGATCTGCTCCACCTTTAAATTTAATACCTTTCACTTGACCGCCATTGGCTATTGTACCACTAAAGATTTTAAAATCACTAGCAGCGACAAGTCCAGAGATATCGATTAATTCCATAGCAAATCTGAGATCAGGTTTATCACTACCAAATCTAGCCATTGCCTCATCATATGTAAGTACCGGAATCTCTTCAGGAACTTCAATATCTACCAGAGAGAAAACTTTTCTCATTAAACCTTCAGTAATTTCTAAAACATCTTCTCTAGTAATAAAGGACATTTCAAGATCAATCTGGGTAAATTCAGGTTGTCTATTTGCTCTTAAATCTTCATCTCTAAAACAGCGAGCAATCTGATAATATCTATCCATCCCTGATGCCATTAAAAGTTGTTTAAAAATCTGTGGTGATTGAGGCAGAGCAAAAAAGCGACCCTGTTTAATCCTACTTGGGACCAGATAATCTCTCGCACCTTCTGGAGTGCTTTTTGTTAAAATTGGAGTCTCAATCTCCCAAAAATTATTATTATCTAAATAATCTCTGACAGTTTTCATAATTTGATGTCTTAACCCCATGATCTTTTGCATTTTCGGTCTTCTTAAATCTAAATATCTATATTTTAATCTCAAATCTTCACCCACATCAAGATCATCTTCTACCTGAATGGGTGGTGTTTTAGCAACATCTAAAATTCTTAAATCTACACATTTTATCTCTATTTCTCCTGTTGATAAGTCAGGATTAATATTCCCATCCGGTCTTGCTTCTACAATACCTTCAATCGCTATCACAAATTCTGAACGCAATTGATTAGCCTTAGCAAAGGCATCATCATCTAAGTTTGGATTAAATACAACTTGTACTAACCCTGAGCGGTCGCGAATATCAGTAAATATCACACCACCATGGTCTCTTCTTTTCTGAACCCAACCCATAATAGTAACTTTTTGATCTATCTGGGCACTACCTATTTGCCCACAGTAATGAGTTCTTTTCATTCCTTTAATACTCTCTCCCACGATTAATCCTCCTAATCAACCAGCTCTTTCATTTTATCCACAATCCGGTCTAGCTTAAATTCAGCTTCTTCTCCACTTACCATATTGCGAATTGTAGCTGTATTATTTTTTAATTCATCTTCACCCATAATTATTGTATATTCTGCATTCATTCGATCAGCAGATTTCATCTGACTGCGTACACTACGATCTAAATAATCTATTTCCACGCGGAAATTATTTTTCCTTAATTCATCCGTAAGACCAAAGGCTACCTTTTTTGCCTTATCACCAATAACTGTTAAGTATAGATCAATACCATTTTCAGCTCCAAGTTTGATATCTTGAGCTTCCAAAGTCAAGATAAGTCTTTCTATTCCTATTGCAAAACCAATGCCTGGAATATCCCTACCACCTATTTCTTGAGCAAGACCATTATATCGACCTCCGCCAAAAATTGTATCCTGTGCACCAAGCCCAGCATACTTAACTTCAAAAGCAGTATTTGTATAATAATCAAGTCCCCGTACAAGTGAAGGTAAAACAATATATTCAACTTCTAAAAAATCAAGGTATTTTTTGACTTCTGCAAAATGATCTTCACAATCATTACAGAGATGATCTGTGATTAATGGTGCATCCTCAACTATAGTTTGACAACTTTTATTTTTACAATCCAATACTCTCAGTGGGTTCTTATCAATTCTTAAAGCACATTCGTCACAAAGTTTTTCATGATGACTATTTAAAAACTTTTTAAGTATAGAAATATACGCAGGTCTGCATTCAACACAACCAATACTATTTATATATAATTCTAAATCATTAAGACCAAGTGCTTCTAATAAATAGATCCCCAATGAAATAACTTCAGCATCAAGTGCAGGATCATGAGAACCTATTGCTTCTACCCCAAGTTGATTAAATTGTCTTGAACGACCAGCTTGTGGGCGTTCATACCTAAACATGGGACCCATATAGAAATATTTTGTTGGCTGAGCCTGTCCATAAATCTTATTTTCCATATATGATCTCATTACTGAGGCTGTTCCCTCAGGACGCAAAGTAATACTACGCCCACCTTTATCTTCAAAAGTATACATTTCTTTTTCTACCACATCAGTTGCTTCGCCAATGCCACGTTGAAAAAGTTCTGTATATTCAAAGAGCGGGGTTCTAATTTCATCATAATTATATGCTAATAATATTTCTTTTGTCTTTTGCTCAACATATTGCCATTTAAAAGAAGCGGGAGGCAAAATATCATTTGTCCCCCGCGGTGCATTAAACTTCATTAAATTATCACCTTCTATAAAACTATTCTTGTTCTGTTTTAGTATTTTGTTCAGGGGCAACAACGGATTCTTACTGACCTTCTGGATTTGCATCAGATTGTTCTTGTTGTTCTTTCATCTTCTCATTCAACTTCTTAATTAATTCCATTTCTTGTTCAGCTTTTTCTTTTGCTCCTAAACTACTGAAAAGCATATAAAGTTGATAATGAGCCATAAAATCATCACCAGCTAATTCTGAGGCTTTAGATAACTGTTTAATTGCTAATTCTTTATTATCTTGATTATTATAATAGTTACCAAAGCTCATGTGTAGCTGCCAATCTTCTGGATATTTTTCTAAGGCTTTATTAAAAGTATTGACTGCTGCTTCATTATCCCCAGCTTTACTTTGAGCTTCTGCTAAATAAGTGTAAAGTACTTGGGAAGGATTCTGTTCAATTAAAGCAGAAAATTGCGTTGCTGCTGCTTCATAATTTTGATTTATTAAGGCATGATAAGCACTTAATACTGGATCTAAAATTTCTATCTCTGCTTCTTCTCTTGCTGCAGCCATCCAATTACTAAAAGCAGCATTGTGTTTTTGCGATAATACTTCATTTTTAATTTTTTCTTTTACATCAGCATAAGCAGGCGTTTTTTCTGTTTTCTCTGCCTTTTCTGCTGCTGATTCAGTTCCAGCTTCAGTTTCTGCAGGGTATTTTTTATCATAAGCAGATTTAATCTCTTCTTCTGTGACTTCTATACCCTGATAACTATTTTCAACTGTTTGTTGAATTTTCTTATTTAAAGCTAAACTTTCTTTTATATTACCTCTAAATTCCTCTAACGAGTAATCTTGTTCTGCCAAAACATCTTCCAATTCAGTTTGTGACATCTTATTTTGCTTTAAAACATCATCAATGGCCTGCTGAACCTCAGTTTCAGAAATCTGAGGATCAATACCCAGCTCATCTGCTTTCTGCAAAATAATCTCTCTTTCAATCAATGAGTTTAAAATACGATAGCGAAAAGGAATAATTTGCGAACGACCCATTTGTGAAGTCTGAGGGGCCTGTTGCTGCAAAGCAGATAAATATTCTTGTTGCAAAATTTCTTCCCCATTAACTTTTGCTACTACACCTGAACTACTCTGGGATGAAGGTGTATTATTATTCATATAGGCACCATACCCCATAAAACCACCAGTTACCACAAAAGCTGCCACTACTAAATAAATTATAAAATGACTATTATTTCTCAGTGAATTAAACACCGATAAAACACTCCTCTCTTATCATTAGAAATATCAATTAATTCTTTATAATTTTAACTCAATTAGCTTATCATGTCAAACCCCTATTGGAGACGAGGCCAAATTCTATGCGCAAATGCATTAATGTTTGTTTGTTCACCATGGCCTGGATAAACCTCTGTTTCAGCTGGTAAAACTAATAGTTTATTTTCTATCGCATCCATTAATTTCCTGTTATCTGAACCAGGTAAATCAGTTCTACCCACACCCATACTAAAAATTGTATCTCCACTAAACAATACTTTTTCATCTTTTTCATAAAGACAAATACCACCAGGTGTATGACCAGGTGTATGCAGAATAGTAAAATTAATATCTTTTATAGAAATTTTCATTTTCTCATCTAAAATAATATCAGCTGAAGGACTTTCAATCTCTTGTTTTTTTCCCAATTTAGTAGAAAGATTTAGTTCTGGATCTGTCAAAAATTGACTATCCTCTTTGTGGATTGCTAATTCTGCCCCTGTATGGTTTATTAAATATTCATTAGCTCCGATATGATCATAATGGCCATGGGTATTAATGATATATTTAACATTGATTTGCTGACGGTCTAGATAATTTAATATTTCTTCCCCAGCAGCGCCAGGATCAATTATAATTCCTTCTTTTTCTTCATTATGAACTATATAACACTTTGTTGCATTTCTACCCACCGAAAAAGTTTTAATATACATAATTATTCACCACTCTAAAAGTTTTTATTGCTATCAATTAAAATTGTCACAGGACCATCATTAACCAATTCAATATCCATCATTGCCTGAAATTTTCCAGTTTCAATCTGCAAGCCTGATTCTGCTGCTTGCTCTACAAAATATTGGTATAAGCTTTCAGCTTTTTCTGGAGATGCAGCAGCAAAAAAACTTGGACGTCTTCCCTTGCGACAATCACCATAAAGAGTAAACTGTGAGACTGCTAAAATGTCTTTCTTTAAGTCGATTGCAGATAGATTCATCTTTCCTTTATCATCTTCAAAAATTCTTAAATTTATTATTTTTTCAACTAGATAATCTGCATCCTGCTTCTCATCTTCTTCCCCAACACCCAAAAATATTAATAAACCAGATTCTATTTCTCCAATAAGTTCACCAGAAACTTTTACTGAAGCATTTTTTACTCTTTGTAAAACAGCTCTCATTTAAAACACCCCTCTAAGTTGGCTTAGATCTATTAACAGAAAGGACACCAGAAATATCTTCTATTTTTTTCATAATATCATGCATATGTTCCAGACTACTTAACTCCAATGAAATATTAACTACTGCCCTTTGATAATCATTTGTACGTGCCATAACTGATAAAAGATTAATCTTTTCTTCTTTAATTAAAGACGTAATATCATTAACTAAAGCATTTTTATTAACAGCATCGATCATTAAATTAACCTGATATGATTCAGTTCGGTCTTGATGCCAATCCACTTCAATAATTCTTTCCTTATCTTCATCTATTAGAGTTTTTAAATTGCGACAGTCCTTACGGTGAACTGATACTCCACGCCCTCTAGTGATATATCCAATAATACTATCTCCTGGAACTGGATTGCAACACTTTGCCAGGCGAACTAACATATTCTCCATACCTTTTACAGTAATTCCCTTATCAGGAGACTTACCAGAACTACTCTGACGATTAATAACTTTTTTTACTGGGTCAGGCTCAGGATCAACAGTACTTAATTTGTTGATAATTTGTTTAGGTCTAATCTGGTTATAGCCTATTTCTTCATATAAAGCTTCTACACCATTTTTACCTAACTCTTCAGCTATTCTTGCTAATTCATTATCTTTTTCTCGCTCTTTTAAGACTATATTATTTTTCTTTAATTCACGTTCGAAAATTTCTTTGCCGCGATGTACAATCTCATCTCGCCTCTGTTTTTTAAACCACTGTTTAATCTTACTTCTTGCTTTAGAGGTCTTTACATATTTCAACCAATCACGACTAGGGCCTGTACTTTTTTTGGAAGTAAGTACTTCAACAATGTCTCCATTACTTAATTTATATTCTAGTGGAACAATCTTGCCATTAACTTTTCCACCGACACAACTATCTCCCACTTCAGTATGAATATGATAAGCAAAGTCTACTGGGGTTCCGCCACGCGGTAGAGAAACCACATCTCCTTTTGGTGTAAATACAAATACCTCATCTTCAAAAAGATCAATTTTTAGAGTTTCCATAAATTCTTGTGGTTCTTGTAAATCTTTTTGCCACTCTAATAATCTTCTCAACCAAGAAAGCTTTTCTTCAAACTTTTCGTCACCAACTTTTCCCTCTTTGTATCGCCAATGAGCAGCAATACCATATTCAGCAGTTTTATGCATTTCAGGAGTTCTAATTTGCACCTCTAAAGGATCTCCGTTAGGTCCAATTACTGTTGTGTGTAAAGACTGATACATATTTGATTTTGGCATTGCAATATAATCTTTAAAACGTCCAGGTATTGGTTTCCATAATTCATGAATTAATCCTAATACTTCATAACACTCTCTAACTGAATCAACCATAACCCGAACTGCAGTTAAATCATAAATTTCATCAAAATCAATTTCTTTTCGTTTCATCTTATTAAAGATACTATAAAGATGTTTGGGGCGGCCATATGTTTCTGCATCAATTCCTTGCTCCTTCAATCGATCTTTAAGATGCTGCATGGCCTGTTGAATATCATTTTCACGTTGTTTCCTGTTTGAAGCTACTTTTTGTGACAATTCGTAATACATATCAGGTTGCAAATAACGAAAAGAGAGGTCTTCAAGTTCCCATTTTAATCTTGACATACCAAGTCGATGGGCCAGGGGAGCATAGATTTCTATCGTTTCTCTTGACTTTTCAATTCTTTTTTCTTTCTTAAGATAATTTAAAGTCCGCATATTATGTAAACGGTCAGCTAGTTTAATCAGTACTACTCTGATATCTTCAGCCATTGCCACAAACATTTTACGCAGACTTTCTGCTTGTTGGTCTTCTTTAGTTTTAAACTCCATTCTAGTCAGCTTTGTGACACCATCTACCAAATGAGCTACCTCACTGCCAAATTCATTTTCTAAATCTTGACTAGTTATGCCTGTATCCTCAACAACATCATGTAATAATGAGGAGGCAATGGAAATTACATCCAATTCAAGGTCGGCAAGTATTATTGAAACTCCCAATGGGTGATCAACAAAAGGCTCACCAGAGACACGGAACTGGCCCTGATGAGCTTTTTCTGCATAATTATATGCTTTACGGATAAAATCAAGATTGGGATCTTCCATATAGCTTTTTACTTTTTTAAGAAGATCTGCTAACTCCATATATAACCCCTTCTAATCAGCTAATAGTGAAAATACTTCATAATCTTTTAGAATTTCTCGGCCTTTTAAATCTTTTAACTCTAATAAAAAGCCACAACTAACAACTTCCGCACCAAGTTTTTCAAGCATTTTAACTGCGGCAAGCGTAGTACCACCTGTTGCAAGTAAATCATCAATTACTAGTACTTTGTCTCCTTTACTAACTGCATCTTTATGTATTTCCAGAACATTACTTCCATATTCTAAATCATAAGACATTTTTAAAACATCATAGGGAAGCTTTCCTGGTTTTCTGATCGGAATAAATCCTTTATCTAGCTCTAATGCCATTGGAGCTCCAACAAGAAAACCACGTGCTTCAATACCAACAACATAATCAATCTGACGGTCACGGTATTGATCTGCAATTTCCTTAATTGCCTGCCGGAAAGCTCCAACATCCTTTAATAAAGGAGTAATATCTTTAAACATAATCCCTTCTTTAGGAAAATCGGGTATATTACGTATCTTATCTTTCAAATTCATTTGTATCCTCCTTGAGTTTTTTAAGTTTACTCATCAGCTCAAATAGGTTTTTTTGATAAGCAAAACGAGCAAATTGTTCAAAATCTAGCAGATGCCCGGATAATTTATTATACCTTAAAGAGTCTGATAAGTCCAATTTATTTTCCTTACTTTCCCTAAATATAAGCTCTTCTTCTTGCTTCTTAATTAGATTTAATTCTGTAAATATTTGTAGGGATTCTTGCAAGGATTTTTTATTAACATTCTCTTTATCTAGCAACTGTTGATAAAGATCATTTACTGAAAAAATTTTATTTTTATTTTTACTTAGAAAACGATATAACTGTCGCAAAAATTCTCGATTAGGCAAATTCATTTGGATTAGTTTGTGATTGATTTTCTTCTCTTCATCTGTAAATAATAGAATCAAACGTTTTTCACTTATAGCAACATACTTAAGTATTTTATTTAAATGAGCAAAAGAAAAAGGTAATGAATATAAAATCAGTTGATCTACTTCAATCTTCTCATTAGGGATTTTATTAAATAGATAGATACCTGCTTCTTTACTTTCTTTTATTAAACTCAGTTTATAAAAACCTTCTTTATTAAGTAATTTATCAATTAAAGGCTTTTGATTAATATAAACACCTATTTTTTGTCCCTGGTTCTTTCTATTTAACAAGTATTTTTCACGCCATTTGGTCATTCTTTTATCAGCTATTATTAAATTGTCATCCCAAAAATCAATAGGCAAATATCCAGGATCTTCTGGTAAATTTATATCATTAACTTTTAATTGAAGTTCTTTTTTACCAAGCCAGTTATTTACTTCAATCTGACAGGCCAGATCAATTCTTTTATTTTCAATTTCTAAAGCCAACTCACCAAAACCAAAACCAATTGCAGTTATGCCAGCACAAGGATAAAATTTCAAATGTTGATTCTCTTTACCCATAGTAAAAATATTAGAAACTCTTATATCACGCAATAAAAATTTTGGGGCAGGATTCCCCAGACCAAATGGACGTAATTTATCTAATTTCATAGCTAACTCAAAATTAATCTGCTCAAGTTCCAGTTCAAGATCTAGTTTTAACTTTGGCATAAAATCTGTTGGACTAAGTTTATTTTTAATATATTTATTTAACTTATTTCTAAAACTATTAATGTTTTCTTTAGAAATTGATAAACCTGCAGCTTGCGCATGACCCCCAAATCCTAGCAAAAATTCTTCACAATGTTCAAGCGCTTGGAAAAGATTTAACTTATTAATACTACGACAGGATGCTTTACCTTGGTTTTCATTTAGAGAAATCATTACAACCGGGAGATAATATTTTTCAACTAGCCTTGAGGCAACAATACCAATTACACCTTGATGCCAATTTTCACTAGCTAGCACTATCACACTATATTCATTTAAATCATAATTATTTTCAATAGTTTCTACTGCTTCATTGTAAATTTTCTTTTCTTCCTGTCGCCTATCCTGATTAACTTTCACAAGTTCATTTGCTATTTTTTTGCAATATTGAGGGTCATCAGATATTAATAAATTAACTGCATCAGTTGGATTAGCAATTCTTCCAGCAGCATTAAGGGGTGGAGCCAAAATATAACCAATTTGGCCACTAGTCATTTCCTCCTGGGACAACTTTAGCTCGTCAATTAAAACTTTTAATCCGGTAATTTTTAATTCTTTTAATTGCTGCAAGCCTTCTTTAACAATAATTCTGTTCTCTCCTCTTAAAGAAACTAAATCTGCTACTGTACCAAGCGCAACTATTGGTAAATAGTTCATTAATTGATTGAAATCATTTCTACCAGCATCAATTTCAAGCGCTTGACAAAGTTTAAAAGCAACTCCTACCCCAGCTAAGACTGGTTTGGGATATTTTTCGGTTAATAAAGGATTTATGACTGCAACTGCATCTGGTTGTTTATCTCTTGGTGTATGATGATCTGTAATAATTAAATCAAGTCCCTTTTTTTTAGCAATTTGTGACTCTTCCAAAGCAGTAATCCCACAATCTACTGTTATCATTAATTGATAACCAGCTTCAGCAATCTTTTTAACTGCTTTAGAATTTAGACCATAACCTTCACTTACACGGTCTGGCACGTAATAATCAACCTCATAGGCAAGGACTTCATTAAAATACCGAGATAATAATGCAGTTGAAGTAATTCCATCTACATCATAGTCACCATAAATTATTATTTTTTCTTGCTTTTCAATTGCCTTTTTAATTCTTTCTACAGCATATTTCATATCAGGCATTAAAAAGGGATCGGCTAATTCAGCTAATCCCCCTGCTAAAAATATCTTTTTTTCAGCTTGCTCAACAATACCACGTCTGCTAAGAATATTATCAATAATTATTTCGTTATCGTCTATCTTTTGCTTGCCTAACTGCTTATTTTTTATCTGCCATATCTTCTTCATCAATTTCCATCCTTTTATTTAGCTGAGTATTATCAAGTTTTGATTCCAATTTAGATATTTTTTCTTCTTTATTCTTTAGTTCGCGTTCAAATATTTTACATTTACCTTCTAGCTGCCGTTTTTCTTTTTTTAATTTTAATTGTTGAAAAGAACTAAAGAGTCCCATTATTAAAGCGCCAACAGCCAGCGTCCCTAACACTACAACAACCAAGGATGTTTCGAAAGTATAAGTAAAAAACGTTAATGTGACTGGTACTGCATTTTGCATAGCAAAAACTGCAATCAGAAGAGCAAAAACCAGAGCTAATATTAAATTTCTTTGCATGCTCATTTACCTCCTAAAACTTACCTGATCTGAGTATCGAAATTACTAACCAAAAACCAAGTAACCCGGCCATAGTATATCCCAAAAATCCTAGCAAAGGGATATTAAAAATTTTGGGATCCATATTTGTTTGTGTTAAAAGAGTAGATCCAATAATTAAGGCTGAAATTATTAAACTGATAGATAATCTGTTTGTTATTACATCCATCTCAGTAATAATTGGATCAAGATTTGTATGTTTAAACTGTATTGTAAAATCATCTTCAGACAATTTCTGCAAAAGCTGTCTAATCTGGATAGATATCTCTCTGCCTTCTATTAATCCATTCCAACTAAAACTCAATAAGCGTTCTTTTAACTTATTGGGCCCGAATCTATCTTTCGCTAATTGGCGAATAAATTCTTTTCCCACCCGAACAGCATTAAAACCAGGATCAAGTGTTAAGCCAACTCCTTCACTAACTCCTATTGCACGAAAGAGCAAGAAAAATTCTTGAGGCATTTGAATCTTATGTTCATAAATAAATTGCTGTACATCATCAAAAACAAGTTGAAAACTCAATTCAGAAAGTTCATTTCCATAATATTTATCAAAAAGGCGCATCAGATCCAGCCTTAATTGTTTTTTGTTTAAATCAGGTGGTGCCTCACCTAAAATCAATATTAAATCTAATATAATATCCATTTTTCTAGTGACCAGTGCATAGAACAAAATTCCAAGTAGATCTTTATCTCTTTCAGTTAGCCTACCCACTATACCAAAATCTAAATAGGCTAATTTGTTACTATCAACAATAAAGATATTACCTGGATGCGGGTCAGCATGAAAAAACCCATGAATCAATACCTGTTTCATTAATGTTTTTGCACCTAACTCTGCTAAATGGGAATTTTTGGGATGTGAAGCATCAATATTATTTAATCGTTCACCTTTGATCTCTTCCATCGTTATTATTTTATTTGTTGAAAATTCATTAAATACTTTCGGTGCGATTATTAATGGATCATCTTTAAAATTTTCTTTAAAAAGGGAAATGTTTGCTATTTCATTATTAAAATTAATCTCTTTATTAATTGTTCTACTAAACTGCTCAACTATATCCAACGGTCGAATAAAACCAGTCAGTAAATTATTTTCTTGTGCAAGCTTAGCCATGTTTGCCATGATTTCAAGATCCACTTTTATCTTTTTACTAATATTAGGTCTTCTAACTTTCATAATCAGTTGACGACCATCTTTTAAAATAATTCGGTGTGTTTGTGCTATAGATGCTGCTGCAATTGGCTTTTTAATTATTTTATCTATTTTTTGAAAATCATCACCTAATTCAGTTTTAATGACCTCTTCTATATCTGTAAATTTTTCAGGTTTCACATCATCTTGTAATTTTTTCAACTCTTTAATAAAAACCAATGGCAACATATCTGCCCTAGTACTTAATAGTTGTCCTAGTTTAATATAGGTTGGACCCAAATCCTGCAAAACATTACGAAATTGTTCTGCCAGTCTCTGCCCAGATATTTTCTTCTCAGTATTGATCCGTTCTTTAAAAGGTAAATATCTATCTAAATCAAGATTGGAAATAATAAAACCTAATCCGTTAGCGACAAAGATTTGAGCTATTTCTCTATAACGTTGAAAATGTCTATATCGTCTTGAAAAAGGCAATTCCATATGCTCACATCCTTATCACTGAAATTGGGAAACCCCCTTTTATCTAGATAAAAGGGGGTGATAATTAATTAAATTTTAACGAGATTCAACTCTTTTTTGCCAGGTGACAAGCAACGGACTAGCTATAAAAATAGATGAATACGTTCCGGCAAACATCCCTATGAAAAGTGCCAACATAAATGTTTGAATAGATGCTCCACCAAAGAAATAAATAGCTAGAATAACTAGCAAAGTAGTTAAAGAAGTATTTATCGATCTTGGCAATGTATCTACAACAGCCTTATTTGCTAGTTCAATAAACGGAGTTTTATGCATCAATTTCATATTCTCTCTAATCCGATCAAAGATAACAATTGTATCGTTAATTGAATAACCAATAATCGTTAATAAAGCTGCCACAAAAGGTGTGTTAATTTCTCGACCCAGTATGGCAAAGATGCCCAGAGTGATTATTACATCATGTAGCAAGGCAATGATTGCCACAATGGCAAATCTAAATTCAAAACGAAAACTAATATAGATTACAATTGCAAGTGAAGCGAGTATCAGCGCCAAAAATGCTTTATTGCGAAGTTCTTGTCCAATTATAGGACCAACCATCTCTGTTCTTAACATTTCAGTTGATGGAAATGCTTGAGTTAGTTTATCCTGTACAGTTACAATTTCTTCAGCAGTAAGTTCTTTGGCCCTAATTATTACACCATGAAAATCATCTTCGCCAGTTTGTTGTATTTTACTATCAATTGCAATATCTGCTTCTTCTAAAACTTCTCTTACTGCTTCACTAGAAATCTCTTGATCAAATTTGAATTCTAATAAAGTTCCTCCTTGAAAATCTATTCCCAAATTAAGACCTCGCACTCCTAAAAAGAGAAGGCCGATAAAAATGACAGACAAGGAGATAAGATACCAAGTACGTCTTTTACCTAAAATGTCCATTTTTAGTTACCCCCTTCTTACCCCGAATGCTTTTTCTTCACTCATTAAATTACTTCCAGTAAAGAGTTCAAGTACATTTTTTGTTACAAAGAATGCAGTAAACATACTAACTACTACACCTATTCCCAGAGTAACAGCAAAACCTCTAACAGTACCACTGGTAAAATAGGCAAGTATCAGGGCTGTAATGATGGTGGTAACATTAGCATCAACTATTGTGGTATATGCCCGTTTGAAACCTGCATCAATAGCAGCACGGATTGTTTTACCACTTTTTCTTTCATCTTTAATTCTTTCAAATATGATAATATTGGCGTCAACAGCCATACCAATTGATAAAATCAAACCTGCTATACCCGGTAAAGTAAGTGTAGCCTGTAAGCCAGCCATTGTACCCAGCAAAAACAAACCATAAATTGCAAGGATAATTGCTGCTAGAACACCCGGAAATCTATAATAAAATATCATATAAATACTAACTAAAATGAGGCCAATCAAACCCGCTTTAATACTTTTTTGGATTGATATCTTGCCTAGTGTAGGTCCCACAGTTCTGGTTTCAATCATTTCCACAGGTACTGGTAATGCACCTTCACGAATTAAGATTGCATCCTTTTGAGCTGCCTCTGCTGATTCATACCCAGTAATCTGTCCTTGTTCTTCAATGACAGACTGAACTACAGGATTTGTCAATATCTCATCATCAAGATAAATCCCGATTTTACGCCCTATATACTGTCTGGTGATATTTGCAAATTTTTCCGCACCTTCATCAGTTAACTGAAAAGAAACAACTGAACGACCATACTGGTCATAATCAGCCCTGGCATCTTCAACCGCCTCACCAGTCATTAAAACTTCACCACTACTATTCCTAAAAGTTAACACAGCAGTTCTTCCGATAGTATTAATAGCTTCATTAGGACTATCGACAGCTGGAAGTTCAACAATAATTCTATTTGAACCTTCTCTTTGAATAACTGGTTCAGTCAATCCTAACTGATTAACACGTCTTTCAATCACACTTACTATACCTGACATTACCTCATCATTAATTTCACGATCTTCTGTTGGTTGGGCTTGTAAAACAATATGGGCTCCACCTTTTAAGTCAAGACCTAAATTAATTCCATAATAAGAATACAGAAAAACTGCAAATCCTACTAGGGCAATTATAAAAATCAATTTAATTCTTCTTTTCTGCTTAAATCTCATAGACAAACTTTCCCCCTAACTAATTAAATAGAACAACTACAGCCAAAATTAACTGGAAAGATCATAATTATAATGATCAATTACCCTCATCCGGGAAAGTGGCCAGTAGACCCAAAAGGCCTTACCTGAAATTGTATCATAATCTACATATCCAACCAAACCTGGAAATCTACTGTCAGCGCTGTGATTACGATTATCGCCAAGGACAAAAACATTCTCAGCAGGCACCTGATAAGGGCCAAAGTCCCCCATCATTTTTTCTGGTAAATAACTTTCTTCTATTGGCTCACCATTAATATATGTAGTACCGTCCTTAATATATACAGTATCACCAGGTAAACCAATCACCCTTTTAATATATTTTTTCCCAGGTGCTCCTTGTGGAGAAAAAACAATGATATCCCCTCTTGCAGGCGCATTAAAACGATAAACAAATTTGTTAACAAATAGTCGTTCGCCATCATGAAGAGTTCCATACATTGACTGTCCATCTACCACAAAAGACTGGGCAACAAAGGTTATTATGAAAAATGCCAGAATTCCAGCTATTAAAAGTGATTGTAGAAATTCTTTAATTGTTTCGCCATTCACTGGTATTCCTCCAGTCTAAAAAATAAAATTATTATTCATTATCTTCAACATCTTGTACACTGTCCATACGGGCAATAGCACTTTTTACAAAATCAATATCAACATTAGATGAAACTCTTAATTTAATATTATTATCTTTAATTTTTATAATTTTGCCTTTGATTCCGCCAATTGTCACGACATGATCACCAGTAGATAAACTATCAAGCATTCCTTGATGTTCTTTCTTTTGTTTTTGTTGTGGCCTAATCAAGAAAAACCAAAATACTCCAAAGATTAAAAGCCACGGTAAAATTGCGTATACGTACTGCATTATTCAACCTCCTCTTAATTTTTTACTCTCATATTTAATTCAACAATAGAAATAATATTCCTGCTTAAAAGTGAATTTAATTAGAAAATAAGGTATCAATTTCTATATTTATGATAAAACTCTTCGCGAAAAATCAAAAGATTATCATTATTCACTGCTTCTCTAATCTTAGCAATTAAATCTAACATAAAATAAAGATTATGATAAGTAGTTAACCTTACTCCTAAAATTTCATTTCTTTTTAGTAAGTGTCTAATATAACCTCGAGTATAATTTTCACATACATAACAATCACATGCATGATCAAGAGGGGTGAAGTCCTTTTTATAAGTTGCATTCCTAACGGTAATTCTTCCCTGACTGGTAAAAACAGCTCCATGTCTGGCAATTCTTGTTGGCATTACACAATCAAACATATCAATACCATGAAAAACTCCCTCTACCAGATCTTCAGGAGTACCTACTCCCATTAAATATCGAGGCTTATCCTGAGGCATTAATGGTGTTGTGAAATCAAGCATCTCATACATTTTTTCATTAGATTCACCAACACTTAAACCTCCAATTGAATAACCGGGAAAATCTAACTCAACCATCTCTTTAACACTTTTTTCTCTTAATTCAGGATAAATTCCTCCTTGAATTATGCCAAATAAAGCTTGATCAGTTCCTTCCATTTCAGCTTGACATCTTTTCGCCCAACGAATAGTTCTCTCTAAAGAATTATCAACATATTCAAAATCAGCAGGAAAAGGTGGACATTCATCAAAGGCCATGACTATGTCAGAACCAAGGTTTTTTTGAATCTGCATCGATTTTTCAGGTGAAATAAAATGCTTTGAACCATCTATATGTGATTGAAAGTGGACACCCTCTTCAGTAATTTCACGCAGATCAGATAGACTAAAAACTTGAAAACCCCCACTATCAGTTAAAATAGGAAGATCCCAATTCATAAATTGATGTAAGCCGCCAGCTTCTGCAATTAATTCATCACCTGGTCGGAGATAAAGATGATAGGTATTGCCAAGAATTATTTGTGAACCTATCTCTTTTAATTCATCAGGTGTCATTGCCTTTACAGTTGCCTGAGTTCCAACTGGCATAAAGATCGGTGTTTCTATTTCTCCATGATTTGTTTTAATAAGTCCTGTACGTGCCTTTGAATCATTTGCTCTCTTTATTAGTTTAAATGAAAATGGCAAAAAATAAACCTCCTTTTATTAAATAATCAACATTGCATCACCAAGACTAAAAAATCGATATTGATTTTGGACCGCTTTTTGATATGCATTTAATATATTTTCTCTTCCAGCTAAAGCACTTACTAGCATCAACAAAGTAGATTTCGGTAAATGAAAATTAGTAATTAAACCATCTATTACATTAAAATTATAACCAGGATAAATGAAAATATCAGTCCAACCCTGATAAGTTGATATTTTCCCAGTCTTTTGAGCGGCTGATTCAAGTGTTCTAGTCGCAGTAGTCCCAACTGCGATAACTCTCTGCCCCGCTTCTTTTGTCTTTTTAATTTTATTGGCCGTAAAACTATCAATTTCTGCATATTCAGCATGCATATCATGTTCTTCAATTACTTCAACTTTAACTGGTCGAAAAGTACCAAGCCCCACATGTAATGTCACAAATACAATCTCTACTCCATAATCCTTTAATTCCTGTATCAATTTTTTCGTGAAGTGTAGCCCTGCTGTTGGTGCTGCAGCTGAGCCTTTCTTGTTACTATAAACGGTTTGATATCGTTCCGGATCCTCTAACTCTTTTTCAATATATGGTGGAAGCGGCATTTCACCAAGGTCGTTTAAAATTTCTTCAAAATCGTATTTATCTTGATAAGAAAACTCAATTATTCTTCCGCCAAAATCAGTATAATCTATGATTTTGCCCTGCATCTTTCCTTCACCAAAATCAATTTCAACACCTTTTTTAGCTCTACGACCAGGCCGAACCAAGACTTCCCACTTATTCAAAGCAAGTTCATTTAAAAGTAAAACTTCAATCTTAGTTCCAGTTGGAACTTTCGCACCATAAAGCCGGGCTGGAATAACCCGGCTATTATTCATCACCAGTAAATCACCTGGTTTAAGATATTCTTTTAATCCTCTAAATTTTGTTTCTTCAATTGCGCCAGTCTCTTTATTGAGTACCATCAGTCTTGATTGATCTCTTTCTGCTAAAGGTTCCTGGGCAATTAGTTTATCTGGTAACTCATAATCAAATTCTTGCACACGCATTTTTAAACCTCCACTATTCTGCGAACAAATTAAACTGTTCCTCTGTTTGATTAGGTTCTAACTGCAAATGTTTATAAGCGCCAATAGTTGCTTTTCTGCCACGTGGTGTTCGTTCTAAAAATCCTAGCTGTAACAAATATGGTTCATAAACATCTTCAATTGTTTCCCTTTCTTCACTAATTGCAGCAGCCAAAGTATTTAAACCAACAGGCCCACCACCAAATTTTATGATAATCGTTTTCAAAAGTTTGTGATCAATCCTATCTAAACCTAACTGATCAATCTCCAATAATTTTAAAGCATTATCAACTACCTCAGAAGTTATGATACCATCTGCCTTAACCTGGGCAAAATCTCTCACCCTTTTTAATAATCTGTTACCAATCCGGGGCGTACCACGTGAACGCCTGGCAATTTCTAAAGAACCAGCTTCCACAATTTCTACACCAAGTATTTTAGCTGATCGTAAAATAATTTCCTTTAACTCAGCATGTGAATAAAATTCTAAGCGATTAATTACACCAAATCTATCTCGTAGTGGTGAACTTAGTAGACCAGCTTTAGTAGTTGCCCCCACCAGTGTAAAAGAAGCAAGATCAAGTCTTACTGAGCGAGCACTTGGACCTTTTCCGATAATGATATCTAGACAATAATCTTCCATAGCTGGATACAAAACTTCTTCCACCATCTTATTAAGACGATGGATTTCATCTATAAATAATACATCATGTTGCTGCAAATTAGTTAAGATTGACGCTAAATCTCCTGGTCGTTCAATTGCCGGACCAGAAGTTGTATGAATATTAACGTCTAATTCGTTTGCAATAATATTCGCCAAAGTTGTTTTTCCTAGACCAGGTGGTCCATAGAGCATCACATGATCAAGTGCTTCTTGCCGAGCTTTGGCAGCTTCAATAAAAATTTTCAATTTTTCTTTGCTTTTTTCTTGTCCAACATAATCTTTTAATATTACTGGACGCAAACTACGGTCAAGTCCATGATCATCACTTTTCTTTTTAGGAGTAACTACCCGCTTTTTAGCTTCCATTTAGCTTCTCCCCTTACCAAGCTGACTTAAAACGATTTTTATTTTTTCAGATAAAGGAATATCATCTTCAAAAGAAAGTTGGCGTAAAATGCTATCAATTTCATTATTAGCATAACCCAATGAATTAAGGGCAGCAAAAAGATCACTATCTTGCTTAATAGAATTATTTTCTACAGCTAAATTAACCGCTAGTTCTTCAACTTTTCCTTGCAACTCTAAAATTAATCTACTAGCAGTTTTAGGTCCAATTCCAGATATTTCTTTTAATACATCTCTATTTTCTTGTTGAATTGCATTAATAAATCTTTCTGCCGGCATAGATGAAACAATATTTAAGGCAGCACGGGGGCCAATTCCATTTACAGTTAATAACGCAATAAAGAGTTCTTTTTCTTCTTTTTCAACAAATCCAAATAATTTTATCGCATCTTCTCTGACATATGTATATATATAGATCTCAACTTGCTCTCCAATTTGTGGAATAGTATTCATGATAGCCATCTCTACTTCATATCCTACCCCATTTATATCAAGTAATAATATATTTTCTTCAAAATCTAATAATTTCCCTTTTAAAAAACCAATCACAAGGCATCCCCCCAGCGGTCTTTTACTGCTGCAAAATGGCCATGACAGATAGCAACTGCTAATGCATCAGCTGCATCATCTGGTCTCGGTAATTCAGCTAAATTTAATAAGGCCTGTACCATCTGTTGTACTTGTTTTTTTTGGGCTCTTCCATACCCAACTACTGCTTGTTTAATCTGCAAAGGTGTATATTCCCCTACCCGCAAATTCGCTTTAGCACCTGCAAGTAAAATAACTCCGCGCGCCTGCCCAACAGCAATAGCTGTTTTAACATTTTTATTAAAAAATAATTCTTCCACTGCCATTGCATCTGGTTGATAACTCTCTACCAATTCTTTAACTTCCTGATATATTTTGTTTAAACGATCTACGGTTTCCATATCAGGTGTAGTAGTAATTGTTCCATAATCAAGTACCTCAAATTTATTGCCCTGTTTATCAACAATTGAATAACCAACCGTTGCTAAGCCAGGATCAATCCCAAGTATTAACAAAAAACCACCTCAATTAGAAAATAACAAACTTATGTTTGATGATATTATATCATAAAGGTCTTTTATTGACAATTATGCTTAAGATTTTATGCTTAAGATTTTAATATAGAAAAGACACTGAAAAATCAGTGTCCTCAAAAATGAAAATTTATTTTTAAGATCTATTAATCTTCCTCTGCTTCGATCTCTTCCATAATCTCATCAGGAATATCAAAATTTGAATATACTTCTTGAATATCATCATGGTCTTCAAGTTTATCCATTAAATTAAGCATTTTTTTGGCATCACTTTTTTCTAATTTAATAACATTATCAGGAATCATTGCAACATCTGCTGAGTCTATCACATAATTGTTAGCTTCAAAATTCTTTCTTACTTCTTCTAAATTAGCTGAATCTGTAAAAATATTGGCAGTATCATTATCAATTTCGACATCTTCTGCACCAGCCTCAAGGGCCTCAAGCATTAACTCGTCTTCACCTACACTATTTTCATTAAGGTCAATGATTAACTGTCCTCTTCTGCTAAACATCCAGGCTACACACCCATCAGCACCAAGATTACCACCATTTTTAGATAAGATATGTCTTATTTCAGCGGCAGTTCGGTTACGATTATCTGTCATTATATCCATATAGATAGCTATCCCACCAGGTCCATACCCTTCATAAACAAAAGATTCGTAGTTAACACCCTCTAAGTTGCCAGTACCTCGCTTAATAGCTCTTTCAATATTATCATTGGGCATATTATTATCTTTAGCTTTTTGAATAGCCATTCTTAGATCAGCATTCATTTCAGGATCTCCGCCACCCTCACGAGCAGCAACTGCTATCTTTTTGCTTAATTTAGAAAATATTTTGCCCCTTCTTTTATCCTCTTTTTGTTTTTTATGCTTTATATTAGCCCATTTAGAATGTCCGGCCATATTACATATACCTCCTCGAAAATCATTCGTTTTTCAATTAATTGTAACATAGTTATATGTTATTTTCAATTCGATTTACTATCGAGAAAGCACAATAATTCTTTTATGTATTTATAAATAAAATCAATTTCATCTTTATCTCTTTCATGCAGCAAATTAACTATATCATTTAATTGCAACTCTACAATACTTTTATTATCTTTTTCTTTAAGAAGTTCATCAATTGGTATTTGAAATGCATCAGCAATTTTTTGTAATGCTTTAAAAGATGGAGTCTTATCTCCTCTTTCAACTTGTCCGATATAACTATAATGCAGGTTGGCTTTTTCACCAAGCTTTTCCTGTGTTAAATTTAGATGGTACCTAATCTCTCTAATCCGTTCTCCTAACCTCTTTGTATCCATCGATTTCACCTCTACCATTTATCATAAGGTGAAATATTCACAATTTGAAGAAGCTATATGTATTATCAGGGCATACTATTTGTATTAAAAAAAGAAACCACAGCATTAGCCATGGTTCAAAAATATAAAATCTATTATTTGTTACGCAATTTTTCAATTAATCCCTTTAAAGAAACCTTTCCCTTATCTTCCCATTCGTTTACAAAGTTCTTCAACTCTGCAATTTCTCCCTCATTTAAATCAGTCTTTACTTGAGGTGCTACTTCTGCTTCCATATCCAGCTCTTTCATAATATTAATAGCTTTCTTCATTGGATATTGAATCTGATAATAAACCTGATCAGTCACGTATATCACCTTCTAAATATTTAATAAAACTTTTTAATTTTGGGATACCTTCCCGATCTATATACCTGATATATCCTTCAAGGGTTATAATTCTATTATCAAGCACACGATCACTCATCTCCAAATTCAACACATCAAAATCTTCTGATTTCTTAATTGCTGAATCTAGGTAGTTGATTGCTTTAATTACATCTGTTTCAGCCATTATAACCACCCCGTCTCTTTTACTTATATTATGGTAATGTTTACTGAAAATAATGCAAATAATATTAAAAAAATAATATAAGTTGACCTTTAAGCCGAGTTCTGTCGTTGGATGATCATCTATCTAGGTCTGCAGTTACCTACAAACTCAAGCGTCCATACCCAGAGCAAAGCGGACCGCTCTATTAGCTCTCTATTAGGACTTACTCCAGATGGGGTTTACCTAGCTGATCAGTCACCTGAACACTGGTAAGCTCTTACCTTACCTTTTCACCCTTACCAGATTTAAACCTGGCGGTATATCTCTGTGGCACTTTCCTGGGAGTCACCTCCACTGGGTATTACCCAGCACCCTGTCCTGCGGAGCTCGGACTTTCCTCAGCCTGTCACAGCTGCGATCATCTGGTCAACTTATTATATTGTTTTTGCACAAGTACAAGTATAACATTTAGTTATTTTTATGTCAAGAAATATATCATGCTGATCTAAGTGCTGATTAACTAAACAATGTTTAATAATAGTGCCAGGGATTAGTGATGACTCCAGATTTAATAAAATTAACATTCTCTTTTAGCTTCTTTTCACTTAGGCTTGTTAATTTATTTTTAAGTAAATCCTTAACAATTACCTCACTAGCATAGTGACCGATATCCAACACCGCTAAACCCTTTTCTTCAGCATGCTGAGCATCATGATACTTAATATCACCTGTAAGGTAAAGATCAGCTCCCGCAAAATATGCATCATCTATAAACTCTGATCCACTCCCTGTACAAAGAGCAACTTTCTTAATCTTTTTTTGAAGATTACCTATATATTTAAGAACAGGCAAGTCTAAACGGTCTTTTATTAATTCAATATAATTTTTCAAAACAACACTTTGTTGTAATCTACCAATTCTACCTAAACCTCTGGAACTTCCTTGCTTTAAGATTGGATAGATATCATAGGCAACTTCTTCATAGGGATGCTTCAATTCAACTGCCCTAATTACATTTTTAAGTTTATCCTCAGGTACAATCGTCTCTATTCTTTTTTCCGAAATATGATTAAGCACATATTTATTGCCAATTTGCGGATTTGCTCCAGCAAGTGGTTTAAAAGTGCCTTCACCAGGTGTCACAAAAGAAGTATGACTATAATCACCCAATTTTCCTCCACCGTTAGAAAAAATAATCTGAGCCAGTTCTTCAGCATTGTCTTCTGGAACAAAAACAACAAACTTATATATTTTATTATAATCTGTTTTATGTAAAGTATTTATTTCATCTAAGCCAAGCATTCCTGCTAAATAATCATTTAACCCTCCAGCTGTAATATCTAAATTTGTATGAGCTGTATAGATTAACAGATCATTTTTAATAGCCTTCATAACCATTCTACCTGTCTGATTACCATTGTGGATTGCTTTTAGACCATTAAAGATAACAGGATGATGTGAAATTATCATCTGGCAGTCTCGCTCAATTGCTTCTTCAACAACTGCCATCGTAACATCCAGTGTTAATAAAACATTTTCAACATTTTGTCTAGAGTCACCTATCTGTAAGCCAACATTATCCCAGTCTTCAGCCAGACGCTTGGGAGCAATTTCTCCCATCAAACTAATGATTTGTTCGCCATTTAGCATAAAAACCCCCCTTATAATAAAAAAACCTTGCTCAATTAAAGAACAAGGTTAAAATACATAATTGGTGGGCCCACCAGGATTCGAACCTGGGACCAACCGGTTATGAGCCGGTTGCTCTGACCAGCTGAGCTATGGGCCCTTTCAAAGTTATAATAAGTTTTCGACGCAAGATTTATTATATGATATATATCCTTATAGGTCAATTTTGTTATTTAATGATTATACGCAATTAAAATCATTTATCTTAGTATTACTCACATAATCTCATTCAACCTTCAATATTTAACTTATATTTTTAATCCAAATAGTCTTTAAGCTTCTTACTTCTACTTGGATGACGTAATTTGCGAAGTGCTTTTGCCTCAATCTGTCTAATTCTTTCTCTAGTAACTCCAAATTCTTTTCCGACTTCTTCCAATGTACGTGGGCGACCGTCTTCAATTCCAAAACGTAATTCTAGTACTCTTTTTTCGCGATCAGTAAGAGTATCGAGCACACCATCCAATTGTTCTTTTAAAAGTATATAAGAAGCTGCAGAAGCTGGTGCTGGAGAATCTTCATCTTCAATGAAATCACCTAAATGGCTATCCTCTTCCTCACCAATAGGAGTTTCAAGTGAGACTGGTTCCTGAGCAATCTTCATAATCTCTCTGACTTTCTCAGCAGAAATACCCATTTCTTCTCCGATCTCTTCTGGTTTAGGTTCCCGCCCTTTTTCCTGAAGAAGTTGACGAGAAACTCTAATTAACTTGTTAATTGTTTCAACCATATGCACCGGCACACGAATAGTTCTTGCTTGATCAGCAATAGAACGTGTAATTGCTTGCCTAATCCACCAAGTAGCATAGGTACTAAATTTATAGCCTTTTGTATAATCAAATTTATCTACAGCCTTCATTAACCCCATATTACCTTCCTGGATTAAATCAAGAAAGAGCATACCTCGACCTACATATTTTTTAGCGATACTGACAACTAAGCGCAGATTTGCTTCAACCAATTCTCTTTTGGCAGCTTCATCACCCTGCTCCATACGTTGAGCAATCTCTACTTCTTCTTCAGCTGTAAGAAGATCAACCTTTCCTATCTCTTTTAGATACATCCGAACAGGATCATCAATTCCTACACCTTGAGGTACACTTAGATCAAGACCACTATCATCATCGTCTTCTTCTTCTTCAGTTCTTTCTTCAACAATATCTATTTTCATATCACTGAAAATATCATATATTTTCTCAATGTCTTCTGAATCAAGATCAATATTTTCGAGGGCATCCATAATCTCTTCATAGGTTAATTCTCCCTCTTTTTTCCCTTTATTGACAAGCTCTTTTACCTCATCAATTTTGGCGGGACTCACATTTCTATCTGTCACTATAATCCCTCCTTTCACGGATTAACTTCATTTTCTGGAAACTAACCAGCATTTTATTCAGTTTATTTATGTCTAAATTTTCATTTTGCAAATTATCACAAATCAATTTTTTATCTTTAAATAGATTCTCCTCCTGTATTTTATCAATTAAATGTATAATATAATTACGATTTAGGTCTTTTTTCTGTTTTATTAATAAAGCAGACCATAAATTTTTTAATTCAGCTGACAGATTAGCTTGTAATTGATGCATAGACTTGGAACCACTACTAAGTGGACCAGTTAGCAATTTTTCTGCCAGACTATGATATTTGCTTTGAAAATCACTAACAGAAAGTTTTTCATAAATTAATTCTCGCAATTCGGGATTAGTAATATAATATGCAAGTATTTGCTCTTCTACGAATTGGTATTTTTTGGTGTTGTTTTCTTTTTTATCTTTATTAGTATAACGATTTTTGAAATTATTATCCTTTTTTTTCTGATTATTCCTAATACTACGCTGAACTTCCTTTTTCAGTGTTTCTTTAGCAATCTCCAATTTACTAGCAACTCTTTCCAGATAAACTTCCATTTCTAGAGAATCTCGCAAGTTTGCAATCACCTGAACAGACTTTTTTACAGCCGGTATTTTTTGTTCTGGGTCAGCTAAATTGTAGGCGTCTAGAATATTTTCTATTTTAAAATCAACTAAATTAATAGCATTATCAAGATATTTTATAAATTCTTTTCGTCCCTCTTCTTTAATTAGTTGATCAGGATCAAGATCCTCTTTTAGACTAACAATTTTCACATGTAGCCCTTGCTCATGTAAAATATCAAGGCCTCTCAAAGTAGCTTTTTCGCCAGCTGTATCTGCATCATATGCAATATAAATATTATCAGTGTACCTTTTAATAAGTTTGGCCTGTTCAACGGTTAATGATGTGCCTAGTGAGGCAACAACATTTTCCAAGCTGTTTTTATGTGCCTGGAGGACATCTGTATAACCTTCCATGATAATAGCCATATCTTTTTCACGTATTGCTTCTCTAGCCCAGTTAATGCCATATAAGTTTTTCTTCTTACTATATAATAATGTTTCAGGTGAATTTAAATACTTTGGTCCTTTGTTTTGGTCACCAGGTAATATCCTGCCGCCAAAAGCTAAAACTTCTCCGCGACTGTTAAAAATAGGAAAGATTATTCTGTTACGAAATTTATCATAATATGAATTATTTTTTCCCTTACTGACCAATCCTGTCTGTAAAAGAAAATCCAGGCTATAATCTTTTTTTTGTAAGTATTTAAGTAAAACCTGCCATTCTTTTGGCGCAAAACCAAGTTTATATTTCTTTGCATCTTCCCGAGAAAATCCCCGTTTTGCTAAATAATCGAGAGCAATTTTACCAACTTTACTTTCAACTAATAAGTAATGATAAAATTTTGCAGTTAGCTGATTTAGAGCAAACATTTTTTCTCGTTTTTTATAAAACGTTCTTTCTCCAGTACTAAGATCTGGTAATTCCATACCCGTTCTGCGAGCCAAAATTTTAATACTTTCCTGGAAAGTGGTATTCTCAAGTTCCATTATAAAATTAATTGCATCTCCACCAGCTCCACATCCAAAACAATGGTAATACTTATTGTCTGGATTAACAAAAAATGAAGGAGTATTTTCCTGATGAAATGGACAGAGCCCTTTAAAATTTTTCCCAGCCCTTTTCAGTTCAACATAATCAGAGATCAGACTAACTATATCTAGTTGCCCTTTTAACTCATCTATAAAACTATCTGAAAATCTGATCACTATGCTTCACCTTGTATTCCTTTCTTAACTTAATTATTCTCTAAAAGCTATAAATGTCCTGCCTTAATTTTATGACCACCTCTACATTTATTCACGAATAAAACTAAAAATCCTGCAAAAAACTATTATTTTTTTCTTTTAACCAGGGAGTAGGAATAAATAACTCTTTACCTAAATTGATCGCATAACGATCTGTCATTCCTGCCACATAATCAATTACAATTTTCTGCAAATCGTTTTCATTTTCCTTATGTTTAAATTCAACTGGTATCTGCTCTGGATTTTCAATAAAATATTTAAATAAATTAACAATTAATCTTTTAGCTTTACTCTCTTCTTTTTTACCAAGTGAACCAATATAAACATTATTGAAAAGAAAAGTCCTTAAACACTCAGTTGCCTGTTCTATCTTTGCACTTCTTGTTATCTTATCTTTACCTTCACTAGAAAAGATCATATCTCGTACCATAGTGTTAATCCGAGCCGAGTGATTATCACCAAGAATTTTTATCTCTTCTTTAGGTAAATCATCATCTTTTAATACCCCAGCTCTAAGGACATCATCTATATCATGATTTATATAAGCTATCCGGTCTGCAATACGAACTATCTGCCCTTCAAGTGTAGATGGTAAATTTGCACCAGTATGATTTAAAATTCCATCTCTTACTTCATGACTCAAATTTAGACCTCGCCGCTTATTACTTCTTATCTCTAAATAATCAACAACCCGTAAACTTTGCTGATTATGATTAAATTCTTTTCCCATAGCTTCCTGGAGAGCTTCTTCACCTGCATGGCCAAAAGGTGTATGGCCCAGGTCATGACCAAGGGCAATGGCTTCTGTAAGATCTTCATTTAAGCGAAGACTTCTTGCAATTGTCCTGGCTATCTGGGCCACTTCTAATGTATGAGTTAATCTAGTCCTATAATGATCACCTTCTGGAGCAATAAAAACTTGTGTTTTATGCTTCAAACGGCGAAACGATTTCGAATGAATGATTCGATCCCTATCGCGTTGAAAGATTGTTCGTAAATCTGAAGACACTTCTTTTTGAAGTCTGCCTTGGCTATTTTTGCTTAAAGCAGCATATGGTGATAATATCACTGTTTCTTGTTTCTCTAATCCAATCCGATCGAGCATATTCCACCTCCCTCGATTAAAAATAGCTAAGTAATTCTGCAGCAGTCTGTTCAATAGTTTTATGACTAACATCTATCACAGGACAGCCTATCTTTTCCATCATATTTTTTGCATAATCCAGTTCTTCATTAATTCTTTCGGAATCTGCATATTCCGCATCATCACCCAAACCCATCGCTTTTAATCTTTCAATTCTTATTTCATTTAATATCAGTGGGTCTATGGTAAGACCTATAACTTTGTGATCTTCATTCTCTAAGACAGCTTCTGAAAGTTCTACTTCAGGTACTAGCGGAACATTGGCTGCTTTATAGCCCAAATAAGATAAATAAATACAGAGTGGTGTTTTCGATGTTCTTGAAATACCAATTAAAACAATATCTGCATTTTCTATACCAAAATTATCATTTAAATCATCAAACTTTAAGGTAAACTCCATTGCTTTAATTTTCTCGAAATATTTCTCATCTAACTGATGGTTAAGGCCAGGTTTTAAAATGGGTTTTTCTCCCAAAAAATCAGCAGTTTTTTCAATGGCCGTTCCTAAAATATTGTAAACAATAACATCATGCCTGGCAGCTTCAGAAAGCATTACTCTTTCTAGTTCAGGTACAACTAAAGTGAAAAAAATCATTGCCTGATCTGATGCAGCAGAGCTAACCACGTCTCGTATCTGGCTTTTAGTTATCAAATTAGGGATCCTTTTAAATTCTATATTATCTAAACCAAACTGACTAATTACTGTTCTGGTCAAATTTCCGGCGGTAATTCCGGTTGAATCTGAAACCATATAAATATATTTTTTCTCCATCTTCGCTCCTCCTTAATAACTAAATGATTATTGTTCATCAAGAGCGATCTGGTCAATATCCATCACAGAATCAGCTAATTTAGCAATTGCTTCAAGTAAGGCTAAACGGTTATTTTTAACATCATTATCTTTAACCATGACCATCACATTGTCAAGAAATTCATCTACAGATTCTTTTAATGTAACTAGCAATTTAAGTCCTTTTTCATAATTACCTTTGGCAAAAGCTTCATTGATATTTTCCTTTTTTGCAAAATACGTAGCATAGAGTTTCTTTTCTTCTTTTTCAATTAATAATTCTTCTTTCACTAATAAGTGATCTTCTTGAAGTTTTGCAGCTATATTTTTAGCTCTGACTAGGCCACGTACTAGATCAACAAATAATTGTTGATTATTATTTCTAATTTTCATTATTGCTTCTGCTCTATTTTTTAAATCAGAAAAATCATCATCATTAATATTTATAACTGAATTGATGATATCATAACGGATTCCTGCTTCATCAAGATAATTTTCCAACCGTTGTTTAAGGAAAATTTTAATTTCCTCAACCGGATTTTTTAATTTAATTTCTTCTGTATCAAGCACAGTCAAACCTGCTCTAATCATTTCTGAAACCGTAATAGATAAATCATTGGATATTAAAATGCGGACAATACCAGTAGCCTGACGCCGTAAAGCAAATGGATCCTGTGAACCGCTTGGAATATAGCCTAAGGCAAAATGACTAACCAGATTATCAATTTTTTCAGCTAGACTGAGAACCATACCAACTTTTGTCTTAGGTAGATTATCACCAGCAAAACGGGGTAAATATTGCTCATCTATAGCAGCTGCTACCTGCTTTTTTTCACCTAGCAGCAAGGCATACTCTTTACCCATCACACCCTGCAGGTTAGCGAATTCGTTCACCATTTCTGTAGCCAGATCATTTTTAGAAAGCGCAGCAGCACGTTCAATCTGTTTACGCAATTCCGGAGTTAACGCTAACTTTTCCGACAATAGGCCACCTAACTTAACTAATCTTTCAACTTTATCAAATATACTACCTAATTCCTTTTGGAATACAATTTCTTTAATATCTTCAGAACGATTCTCAAAACCATATTTCTGGTCTTCCTCAAAAAAGAACCGAGCATCTGCCAGTCTTCCTTGCAGAACCATTTCATTTCCTTCTATTACTCCATCAATATTTTCAGTATCACCATCTCTGACAGCTATAAAATAGGGAGCAATCTCATCATTTTTATCTAAAATAGGAAAATAACGTTGATGTTTTTGCATAGCAGTAATTAATACTTCATCTGGGAGTTCTAAATAATCTGGACTAAATTCCCCCATAAATGCTGTTGGATATTCCACTAAATCTATAACCTCGGTAAGTAATTGATTATCAATTAAAGGCTTATAATCTAGCAATTGGATATCATCAATCTGACTCAAGATCAATTCTTTTCTTTCAGTCTGATCTACAATAATTGACGCTTTAGCTAATTTAGCAAAATAGTTTTTAGGACTAGCAATTGTAACGGCCCCATCACTTAAAAACCGGTGTCCCTCACTTTGATTACTACTTTTTATTCCAGCAACAGAAAAATTAATTACTTCTGAACCAAAAAGAGCCAGCAACCATTTTATTGGTCTGATAAATTCAATATCCTTATCCCCCCAGCGCATAGCTTTAGGAAGAGGAAGTTTATCAATCAACTCTGGTAAGATATCTAATAAAATTTGATCTGTTGGTCTACCTGCTTCAACTTTTTCTGCATAAAGATAACCATCTTTTTTAATTAAATCTTCTATTGTCATTCCTTGACCCCTGGCAAATCCTTCACCAGCTCTACTTGGATTTCCCTGATCATCAAAGGCAATACTCACTGCTGGCCCTCTTACAGTTTCTTTGTTATCCGCTTGTTTTTCTGCAAGGCCTTTAACATAAAGTACCAACCTTCTTGGTGTAGAAAAAACATCACAACATACAAAATCTAATCTATATTTAGCTAACTCTTTAGCCGCCAGTTCTAAATAGTCGTTTCTGATTTGATCCATTGAACCAGCAGGCATTTCTTCTGTTCCAATTTCAAAGAGTAAATCTTTCGCCATTACTAACAACTCCTTTATTTAGATCTTTTCCAGATACCCTTCTGCACAAAGATGGGCCAAATCTCTAACTCGTTTTATAAAACGAGTGCGTTCACTAACACTTATCGCTCCCCGTGCATCTAAAAGGTTAAATGTATGAGAACACTTTAGAGTGTAATCATATGCAGGTAAAATTTGGCCTGCCTGAGCAGCATCATTTGCTTCTGCTTCGTAAAGATCAAACATTTTAAACAATCTTTCAATATTTGCACCATTAAAATTGTAATCAGACTGTTCTACTTCATTCCGATGATAAATATCACGATATAATACATCATCAACCCAAGTCAGATCAAAAACATTATCCTTTTCCTGCAAATACATGGCTATTCTTTCTAAACCATAGGTAATCTCTACTGTAACTGGTTTTGCCTGAAAACCTCCGACTTGTTGGAAATAAGTAAATTGGGTTATTTCCATGCCATCAAGCCACACTTCCCAACCTAACCCCCAGGCCCCAAGCGTTGGTGATTCCCAATTATCTTCTACAAAACGAATATCATGAGCAGCAGGGTCAATTCCCAGTGCTTTTAGACTTTCTAAATATAGCTCTTGAATATCATCTGGTGAAGGTTTCATAATCACCTGGTATTGAAAATAGCGCTGTAAACGATAAGGATTGTTTCCATATCTACCATCAGTAGGACGGCGACATGGCTGAACATAAGCTGTATTCCATTTTTCAGGACCTAACGCCCGCAAAAAAGTAGCCGGACTCATTGTACCGGCACCAACTTCTATATCATAAGGTTGCTCAATAACACAACCTGTATCTCCCCAAAACTCATTTAATGCAAAAATTATTTTCTGAAAGTTCATTAGACCACTCCTTTAACACATTTCTTGCAAACTATGCAAAAAATCAAGTGACTTGATTTTAAAATCAAGATGATACATTAAAAAATTATCAGCCAGTCGATTTAATTGATTTAATGCAACGTTTGATATTCTTAAATTGCGTGGATATTCCATATCTTTATTAAATAAAGATTTCAAGATAGCTACTGACTCACCACTAAGCTGATAGTAACTCTCTTGCTCAAATTTCAAACATTTATTACAAATTAAGCCTCCATGTGCAATTTGAAAATAGTTTTTTCCTTGCAGGCGAATCTCACTTTCACAATAGGCACATCTATTTAATGTTGGCTTAAAACCAAGCATAACAATCAATTTAATTTTAAACAAAAGACTAATTAATAAATATTGTTCTTCCTTAAGTTTATGCAAACGATGAAAACTGATGAGTAATAAAGCAAATAACTGCTGGTCAGCTTCTCCTTCTAGACCAACTTTTTCAACTAATTCTGCAAAAACATTTGCATATGCCATACACATTAAATCTTCTCTTAAATTAGGAAAAGAAAACTTACCAGTAGCATAATTTAATCTGGCAAGCGATCTCCCCTGATAAACAGTTATTTCATTATAACTAAAAGGCAAGACCAAACCTGAAAGGGAACTTTTAGTTTTTCTAGTTCCCTTCGCAACAGCCCTTACCTTTCCATTGTTTTTTGAATAAAAGGTAATAATTTTATCAGCTTCACCTAAATCAAACTGTTTTAAGACAATAGCCTCATCTTTAAAAGTGGCCATTTTTTAGTAAGCATCCTCACCTGTTTTTTCACCTGTCACTATAGCTACACCAGAACTTGCACCAATCCGATTTGCACCTGCATCAAGCATTGACAATGCTTGTTCAAAGTTTTTAATCCCACCTGAAGCCTTAACTCCGACATCTCTGCCCACAGTTTTACGCATCAAGCTAATATCTTCTTCTCTAGCTCCATAATCACCAAACCCGGTTGAAGTCTTCACAAAATCTGCTCCTGCTCTTTTAGCAAGTTCACAAGCTTTAACTATTTCTTCTTCATCTAAATAACATGTTTCTAAAATAACCTTAACAATTATATCAGAAGTAACTCCGGCAGTTTTAGTTGCATCTACCACAGCTTTAATATCGCCATGGAAAAGATCAAAAGCCCCTGATTTAAAAGCACCAATATTCATTACCATATCAACTTCTTGAGCTCCATTTTTTATTGCATTTCTAGTTTCAAATGCTTTAGTTTCAGTAGTATTTGCTCCGAGAGGAAAACCTATTACTGTACAAACTTTTACAGAAGAATCTTCTAATAATTTAGAAGCAAGTGGAACATAAATAGGATGTATACAAACTGATGCAAATTCATGTTCACGCGCTTCAGTACATAGTTTTTTAATATCCTCAACAGTTGTTGATGCATTTAAATTAGTATGATCAATCATCTTTGCCATATCACGCGGCTTAATTGCCATTACAAATCATCTCCTTATTCCTTAATTTAATATTATTATTCGTCGAATTCTGCGATTATCCTTTTTTTATTACTATTTTTCCGAGTTCAGTCCTTATAACCCATTCTATGAAGCAAATTTTTCTTTTCTCGCCAATCTTTAAGTACTTTCACCCAGAGGTCTAAATAAACTTTAGTCTGCAGTAAATCTTCTATATCTTTTCTAGCCTGACGACCAATCGACTTTAACATTTTTCCGTTTTTCCCAATGATGATCCCTTTATGTGATTTTTTTTCGACATAAATTTCAGCTCTGATATAGTAATCTTCATTTTCTCTAATTTTGACCTCTTCTACTAAAACAGCGATCCCATAAGGAACTTCTTCTCTGGTTAAATGAAATACTTTTTCTCTTATTAATTCTGCAAATACAAATCTTTCTATCTGGTCAGTCATCATATCTTCAGGATAATACTGAGGTCCTTCTGGGAGCTTATCTAAAACCCAATTAATTAAGGTATCAATATTTTTACCTTGCTGAGCTGATACGGGAATAACCTCCATGCCTGTCTGTCTTTCATATTCATTTTTTCTAACCATTAATTCTTTAGTGGGTAAGCTATCAATCTTATTCATAACACAGACCACATTTTTTTTACTACCCTTTATCTGGTTAAAAATAAATTGATCTCCTCTGCCCCAACTAGAAATACATTCCACCATAAAAATAATTACATCTATACCTTCTAGACTACTATAGGCTTGCTCTAGCATAAAACTGTCAAGTTCATTGCGCGCTTTATGAATTCCTGGTGTATCAATAAATATTATCTGACCTCTCTCTTCTGTATAAATGGCTTTAATAGAATTGCGAGTTGTCTGTGGACGAGAAGAAATAATATTAATTTTTTCACCAATCAACTGATTAACCAAAGTCGACTTTCCTACATTGGGTCGTCCTATCACAGTAACAAACCCTGATTTATAGTTCATCAGCATTCTCCATAGATCTATCATTAAATGCTCCAGGAAGCAACTCATTTCCAGACATAATAATTTCTTTACCATCGTTTGTCATCATCACAACTTCTACATCTTCACCAAATTCATTAATAACCTGACGGCATGAACCACAGGGAGAAATAGGTTTTTTTGTATCACTTAAGAGCAAAACCGCTTTAATTTTTCTATGTCCCTCTGAAACTGCTGTAAAAATTGCTGATCTCTCAGCACAAATAGTTAAACCAAAAGCAGCATTTTCAATATTTGTACCACTATAAATCTTGCCATCATCTGTTAAAATTGCTGAGCCGAGCGGAAAATTTGAATATGGTACATATGCATTATTTTGAGCTTCTTTTGCAGCAAGCAATAGTTTATTTTTTGTTACTTTGTCCAAATTAATCAGCCTCCCTATAATCAACCTTGGTATTTTCTGTTACAATTTGAATCCAGGTGCGACCCGGATTTAAAGCAAATTCCGAACCATCTTCACTAAAGAAGCTAGTCCAATCACCAGGCTTTTTACTCCAAGTTCCTTTAAAAAGAACTCCATCTCTAAATAAATAAGCCTTACCTGTACCATTAATATTAATTTCCAATCTACCAACCTCATCTTTAACTTCTGTCTTAGCAAATTTAACTAACACATTAGTTGCTGTTAATTGGTCTCCATTTTCGTTACGATGTGGCTGTGTGAAATCATAGATAAATCTTTTATAAAGATTTTCTTGTTCATCATACCTATAGGCAACATTATAATTACCCCAATAATCAATAGTAATCTCTTCGGCCCGTTCCATCTCAGGCGTAATGATACCCACATTTAGAAAAGAAAAACGATCTTGATATTTATGATCAGATAATTGCTCTAGATAATCAAGAAGAGCAGGACGACCTGTATAAAGATTATGTGGGGCGCTTCTTTTGCTACTTCGCCAGAAGTACTCACTCTTATAAATCTGGTCTATATGTAAAATTTCTTCATTTTGCAATAATGCAAATCCGGCCGGGCTTGCTCCTGCATGTAAAAATACTGATTGATGTTCTGTAGCGGTCTCAATTAAATAAGGCCTTGCACTTCTGATTGGACCAATTTTGGCTGGCACTTGTGGCCAATACAAAGCTAAAAATCTAGTTATTCCGCCTTCTACCAAATATTCATAAACAATTTCTGCTTCCTGTAAGCCAGCCTGTGGCCTGGCTGCTGGAGAATTTTCTATTGAAGCCATAACTGCTCTATTTTCATAATTATTGGTCATTAATCTCCCCGTAAAAGGCGAATAGCCAGCTACATTGATTGAATCTGTCAGCTTATTAACCTGATCAGGCTGCTCTGAATCAGAATTTGATTCTTCTACTGGTTTATTTTCTTCGCTTTGTGTATTAGATTCAATGACAGGAGTAGTTGTGTTACTGGTTGGATTACAAGCAACTAGAATTAAACTTATACCAACCACCAAAAATAACAACAAAAATTTTCTCATATGCTCACCTCAACATTTTGTTTAATTGCTATTAATTTATTATTAACTAAAACTATCTGGCCTACACACCAAATAATAGTCCTAGCAATTAATCAATAATTTTTTGCAAAATACCAGGTTTTTCTGCTGGGGAAAGTATACCCCCAGAAATAATAAGTTTTAATGCCTCTTCAACACTAATATTTAATTCATAAACTTCTTTTATAGGAACCATAATAAACATTCCTGAAGTAGGGTTTGGCGTTGTTGGCAAAAATACATTATACATTTTTTCACCTGTTATTTTTTCAAATAAATTAGAAGATTCTTTAGTTAAAAAACCAATTTGATAAATTCCTTTTCTGGGATATTCAAACATTACTGCTTTCTTAAAACTAGCATTATTAGTTGTAAATATACCATCCAAAATTCTCTTAATACTTAAATAAATATTTCTAAAAAGTGGAATTTTAAGTAAAATATATTCACCTAAGTCTATAATCTTTTTGCCAAGGATATTGGTAGTTAGTAATCCTACTATAAAAATAACACCAATAGCAAACATTACACCAATACCCGGAATATCTCGCCCCAACAGATAAGTAAAAATAGGGCTACTCAAGTTATCAAGAAAAATAAATAGATACCAAATTAAATAAACCGTCATCACTAACGGTAATAAAACAAGTAAACCTGTAATAAATAAATTCCTAATCTTTCTTAACATTGTGTGACCACCTACTATCATCAAATCTTAGACTCTTACTAGTCTGAATGCGAACTTGTTTGATCCGATTTTCAGTTACATCTATTATTTCAAATTCTAATCCATCAAGTGATAATTTTTCGCCTATATCAGGTAAGCGATTTAAAAAATGCAAGATAAATCCACCTACTGTTTCAAATCCTTCTTCCTCTAATAATGGCTCTGGTAATAATTCATTTACATCATCAATATCAATTCTACCATCAACTATCAATTCATTTTCATTAACTATCTCAATATAGGTAGGTTCAAGATCAAACTCATCCTGAATATCACCAACTATTTCTTCAAGTAAATCTTCAATTGTAATCAATCCAGCTGTCCCTCCATATTCATCAATGACAATTGCCATATGTTCTTTCCTTTTTTTCATTTCTGCTAAAAGTTGATTGATTGGTTTACTCTCAGGAATAAAATAGATTGGCTTTATAAAATCATCTATTGAAGAATTTTTCTCTGCATTTTTTAATAAAAGTCCCAACAAATCTTTTACATAAATTAGACCAATAATATTGTCAATAGTTGTTTCATAAACCGGAATACGGGAATGGCCAGTTTCAACAGCTTTTTTTAAAATCCCATCTAACCCTTCGTTCTTCCTCACACAACTTATTTCAATCCGGGGTACCATAATTTCTTTAACTAAGGTATCATCAAAATCAAATACACTTTGAATCATTTCTCGTTCTGTTTCTTTGATAACGCCTTCTCTACGGCTAACATTAACAAATCTTCTAATCTCTTCCTCGCTCAAAAAAGCAGATGAAATTAAATCATCTCCCAATAAAAATTTGATCATTTTGGTAAACAGAAAAATTATCGGGGCAAATAATCTCTCCAATAATAGAAGCAAAGGTGCCGCTCGTTTTGCATATTTTACTGCCTGACTATTACCATAAGATTTTGGAGTTATTTCTCCAAAAATTAGGATTAACAAAGTTACAACTCCAGTCGCAATACCAACTCCAGAACTACCAAAAATCTCAATAGCAACAGAGGTTGCAATTGCAGATGCAGCAATATTAACTAAATTATTACCAATTAAGATAGTTGTCAATAACTTAGTTTGATCATTTAATAGATGATCAACCTGATGTGCACGCTTATCATCTTGATGCGCTAGTTCTCTAATTTCAACGCGATTAACAGCCATATAAGCTGTTTCTGATCCAGAAAAAAATGCAGAACATAAAAATAAAAATAACATTAAAAAAAACTCACCGTACATAATATATCTGCCTCCATCTGCCCATTACTTCAACGAGTATAATTAATTACTAAAAAAATAAAATAATAAAAAACTAAGCAAAATACCCAAACATGCACCTGTAATTACTTCTTTTAATTTATGTGCACCAACTTCCAATCTGCTTTGAGCAACTAAAATAGCTAGTATCAGTGCAAGTGAAAATATTAGAAAATTATTAGCTAAAAATCCGATAATTGTTACAAAAGAAAATGCTAATGCTGTATGCCCACTCGGCATACCACCCCTAAGTGGTGTACCTGTTTTTTTAGTTGATTTAATTGTAATAACTAGTAAAAAAAGTAGTCCTAAATTAATAAAAACTAAATGAAACGGTTCATGCCTAATGACAAATATCAACTCTAAACCAACTTGTTTTAATTTGTCATAAAAAATTAGATAACCAGTAAAAATTGCATTTAAGGATGCCAGAAAAACAGCCCCAGCAGAAATATTCTTGGCGATACGTGCCTGGTAACGATATTCTTTCGCAATCATATCAATTGCAACTTCAATAGATGTATTTATCAATTCAGTTGCAATTACAAAAGCTATTGCAAAAAAAACAATTATTAGTTCTAATCTACTTATATCAACAAATAAACTTGCAATTAAGACCAGGCTTGCCATAAAAAAATGAATCTTCATATTTCTTTGTGTACGCAGAGTATGAATAACTCCTGCAAGTGCATGATTAAAACTGTCTAAAAGACTAGGCAATTTCAAGTCTAATCACCACCCTACCTTCTGGTTATATCTAATTCCCCAAGTACTCTTTCTTCCTTGCGGCGCATTAATTCTTTTTCTTCTTCTCCATAATGATCATAACCTAACAAATGGAAAGTACCATGAACAGTTAAATAGGCCATCTCTCTAGCAAAACTATGTCCATATTCCTTTGCCTGTTCACTGGCTCTTTCTACAGAAATAATAATATCTCCTAATATTTCATCATCCATAGGAAATGACAGAACATCAGTGGCCTCAGATATATTCCTGTATTTTTCATTTAGTATCTTTATCCGTTTGTTATCAACAAAGGCAATACTTACATCTACACTATCATATCCTTCGATCTGACAGGTAGTTTGCACCACTTTTCTTAATAATGTTCCCAACTCTTCTGTGATAGAAAGCTCCTGCTGTTGGTTATTTAGTTCAACATTAATCACTTTTATCATTCCTTTGCATTTCTTTTAAAAGATTTTCTGGATATTCAACTCTCTGATGATAAATACCAGTTAATACTTTGACAAAACTGCTACCTATTATCTCTAAATCCTTTAATGTTAAATCAGATTCATCAAGTTGATTTTCTATTAATTTATCTCTAATTAATCCACGCACCAATCCTTCAATACGATTATGATTATGCTTATCAAATTTTTTCGATCTAACAGCAGCTTCAACAATATCTGCTAGCATAATAATTGCTGCTTCTCGTGTCTGTGGCTTCGGACCATCATAGCGAAAATCACTTTTCTCAACATCTCTATGTTTATTTTCCTGTAAAGCTTGTTGATAGAAATATGAAATCAAATTAGTTCCATGATGTTGTTTGATAATATCGATTATAATTTGTGGAAGTTTGTTCTCCCGGGCCAGTTCCACTCCATCTTTAACATGGGACTTAATAATCAATGAACTTAAATTAGGCGAAGTTTTATCATGTGGATTCTCACCACCAAATTGATTATCAGTAAAAAAGTATGGTCTTTTCATCTTACCAATATCATGGTAATATGCACCTACTCTGGCTAACAATGAATCTGCCCCTATATCATCAGCCGCTGTTTCAGCCAGATTACCTACTATTACACTATGGTGATAAGACCCAGGTGCCTCCACCAGCAATCTTTTCAATAACGGTTGACTTGCATTAGATAACTCCAATAACTTTACTGATGAAGTAAGATCAAAAAGACTTTCTAAATATGGTAATAACCCATTTGCTAGGATTGCAACGAGCACTCCATTTAAGATACCACTACCTACAGCCCAGAGTAAGAAAACCCAATCTCTAATCGGACCAACTATTATCAATCCAGTAATAATAAATGCATGGACTAGACTGACATAAAAGCCTGCCCGAACAAGATCACCTCTTTCAGTCACCTTGGAAACACTATAAATTCCCACTAGACCACCCAGAAAGGATAGCATCACAACATGTAAATCAAAATTAAATAAAGGAGCCAATAACAAACTTAGAAAAATAGTAGTTACTACTGCTAAATTGCGATCCAGTAAAACAGTAATCAAAATAGATGCAACTGCTGCTGGTACTAGATAATTTGCATATGGACTCTGAAAAATACTAATAATTTTTGCCAGTGCTATTACAACTACTATCAATAATTCAATTAATAATAACCGCTGATTATCTTCCCAAATATCTGGACGATACATGTAAATATAAATTGCTAACAAGAGAATAATAATCAAAACAATAAGCAAGATACCAATGAAATTAAGATAATTAACCTGTGGTTTCTGCAAACCTAGTTCTTCTAAAGCTCTGATATCTTCAGGTTGAACCACATCTCCTTTTCTAATAATAATTTCACCCTGTCGCACTGTTCTTTTAGCAGGTTCTACCTGTGCTATTGTTTCTTCCCTTCTTGCCGCAGTAGCCTCTTCATTTAAAAACATATTAGCTTCAATGAGATTCAATAAAATATCAGCTGCAATAAGACGATAAGAACGATCATAGTCTAAGTCCATAACCTCTTGCCTAAGACCAACTCTTACACTAGGGATATCTCCTGGTAATATTCTTTTTTGTAGTTGCTTGTCCATTATCTCCTGAATTGTCGATTCTAATTGATTAAGTTTACTAACTTCAGTCTGAATCAACTTTTGCAAAGAAGATTCTTCAATACCCGCTGATATACCATCTATTTGGCGAACCAGTATTTTAGCATTATTATCAGATATAGTAGTCGGATTAATATTTTGTTCTTCTTGCCCAGATTTGGTTTTGAAATACTCCTGCTGTTTTATTTTTATTTTATTAAAGATACTTTTGATTTCTTCTTCTATCTTTATATTAACATTACTATCTTCCTCATATACTTTTGGTGCAGCTTCTGCAGCTGATTGCTTGAGTTGTTCTGTTTTCTTCTGATCGATAAAGGTCACAGTTCTCGGCGCAGTAATATCTACTTTGCTTACCTGACCTGATTTAAGATCAATCCGATTTGGGATCAGATTAATTGTCAAAATCATCGTCACAATAACAAAAAAGAGAATGCCCCAGATAATCCTTCTGGTTTTGGGACTAGGAGAGTAATGCCCTTTTTTTATTTTTTTAAATGTTTTATTAAATCTACTAAAAAATTTCATTATTTTTTCCCGCTTTCATACCTTTCATAGGCGTGAATTATTTCCTTAACAAGATTATGTCTTACTACATCCTTTCTGGATAAGTAGACAAAATCTATTCCTTTTACATCTTTCAAAATCTTTTGTACTGAATCTAAACCGGATTTCTGTTTTCTAGGTAAGTCAACCTGCGTAATGTCGCCTGTAATTACTGCTTTTGAATTAAAACCTATTCTGGTTAAGAACATTTTCATCTGTTCATTTGTAGTATTTTGTGCTTCATCTAGAATAACAAAAGAATCATCGAGTGTCCTTCCTCGCATATAAGCAAGTGGCGCAACTTCAATAATATCTTTTTCCATATAGTTATTTACTTTTTCTGGCCCTAGTATATCATAAAGAGCATCATAAAGTGGCCGCAAATATGGATCAACCTTGTCTTGCATATCACCCGGCAAAAACCCAAGTTTTTCCCCTGCCTCAATCGCTGGTCTGGTTAAGACTATTCTATTTACTTTTTTATTTAATAAACTATTAACAGCCATTACCATTGCAAGATATGTTTTTCCTGTACCAGCTGGCCCTATGGAAAAGACTATATCACGTGTTCTAATTGCCTCTATATATAGCTTTTGTCCCAAAGTTTTTGGCTTAATTTTTCTTCCTTTATAATTTTCCTGCAACACATCATTAAAAATATCCTTTAAATCTATTGTTGGATTTCTTTTTAATAATTCAACAGTATATCTAATCTCACGTGGAGAAATCTCTTTATCATCTAAGCTAACTTCCAGTAACTTTTCAATTATATTAATGACTGGCTTACACTTATCTTCTGAGCATTCAATTCTTAATTCCTCACCACGACCTACAAGTTTTACCTGTAAAAGTTCTTCTAATAGTTTCAAATTGCGGTCATGTTTACCAAAAAAACTTCTCGCTTTCTGATAATCATCTATCACAATTGTTCTTACCTGGTCTGTCAAATTAATCCTCCTTAAATGCATCAATTTGTCTTGCTATATCTTCAATGCCTTCTACAGTAACTTCAACCCTATAGCCTGCATTTTCTGATATTTCATATATTTTTTCTGTAACATCTTTAATAATCAACTGACTGTCAATTTCTAATAAAATTTTCTGCCAGGCACTTTCTTTAGCTAAAAACTGAACTGTTTTTACATTTTTTTTCGTAGCTATTTTTTGATAATCTAAATAGGTCTCATTAACTATTTCTATAGGCAGTCCAAGATTCCTCCATCTAAAAAGCTTTTTTATTTTACTATATTTAATAAAATTTCTAGAATTTGGTCGGGGAGGATAATAAGGAGTAATATAATTCCCGAATTTAAGGGCATAACTTTTCTTCTTATTATTATTAAAAAACCAATAATTGCTTTGCAGATACTCTTCTCCTACTTTATTATACCATACCTTGGCCCGAACAATTCCCCGGGCAGGTTCATCTACTGCTGGAGCAGCTATTAATAAATCCCCAGGTAGTACAGTATCGCCCTCTTTAACAGCAGGTATTCCCTGTAATACAATTAATTCTTCAATAACACCATATCTATTTGCTACCAGGTGGACTTTATCATTTTTTTCAACTTCTTTTTTATCAATTACTTTTACATTTAGTACTGTCCCCTGCCAACGCAGATCCAACCACTGTATCTGGGTATCTTCCAATTGAAGTTTGTTTTCTAGCTTATCTAAATCAAATTCCGATTTGAACCGTCCAGGTCTAATACCAACATTTTCTAAAAGCCTTCTTATTTCGTATTCACGCTCAGTACCGCTAATATTGACTGTTAATACTAAATTATTGGATAATATAATTATTGCAATTACTAGAGAAACTGCTACTAAAACAAAATACCTTTTTTTTAAAATATTTAAAATAAAAGGTAAACCTATTTTCTCAACAATTCTAATTTGGCATAGTCGTTTTCTAATAATTGGTCTAATTTTTTCAAAATCAGCTGCAAATATATAAGCTTGATAATGATCTGGGGTTATTTTTTTTACCTTCCACATCTTTATTTCAGCATTAACTAACTGATCAATTAATCTACTGAGCGCATTTCCTTTTAAGTCAATTTTTAAATAACCCCTAAAATACATCAAAATTTTATCCATCTAACTCAGCCCCAGTGAAATTAAATTTACATTCAGATAACTGGCCCGTAATGGTTAGATAATTTTTTTCGATTAATTCAATATTTAAATTTTTACCTTCTAATATTAATTTTCCTGATTTAGTTTTAATTACAATCTTATTTTCAGAAAAATATTTAAGGTTTTGATAATTTTCAAGTCTCAATTCACTATTTCCGGCCATTATCAAAAGAGGTAAATCCATGACAAGTTCCCGGGGGAGGCCAAAAATGTCTTGAAATAATTTTTTGTACATCTAACAAAATCACCTACCCGGATATTATATTATACCACACTTTTACAATTTCACAAACTTCTACTTATCTCAATTTACTTATTAATTTATATGAACTAAAACACAGATTATCCTTCACAATAAAAAAAAGCCCGTGCTCAACACGGACTTCTTTAAAAAATATTAATATTTTATCTAAAATTTGGACTTAAGATTCCTTTCGGAAAATAATCAGGTTTGTTCATGATATTATGTTCTGTATCAATAAAACGAATAGTATTGGTACTGCTTCTCATCACCAACGAGTTAGTTTCAGCATAATTCCAAGTATATCTTACACCTTTCAGTAATTCACCATCTGTAATACCTGTTACAGCTAATATGATATCATCACCAAAAGCCAAATCATCAGTAGTATATAATCTGTCAAGATCTTTAATACCCAATTCAAAAGCTTTCTCTTCATCAGCTTTATTTCTACATTTTAAACGGGCCTGTATTTCACCACCCATACATTTTAAAGCTGCAGCAGTTAAGACTCCTTCAGTTGCTCCACCAATACCCATTAACAAATCAACACCACTATTTTCTCTACCAGTGGCAATTCCACCTGCTACATCACCATCACTGATTAATTTAATGCGGGCTCCAACATTTCTAATATCAGAAATTAAATTTTGATGACGAGGTCGGTCAAGTACAATAACTGTCAAATCTTTAACGCTTTTATTTAAAGAATCAGCTACTGCGCGAAGATTGTCTTCTACAGTTGCATCAAGATTTATCTTTCCTTTCGCCGCCGGACCAACAGCTATTTTTTCCATATATGTATCTGGTGCCTGTAAAAATGAACCTTTTTTACCAACAGCAATGATAGCAAGTGAATGAGGTAATCCTCGTGCTACAAGTGAAGTCCCTTCCACGGGATCAACTGCTATTTCTAGTTCTTCCCCTGCATCCTGATCACCAATTCGTTCACCAATATAGAGACGAGGTGCCTCATCTTTTTCACCTTCACCTATTACAACAACTCCATTAATAGTTATCGTATCAAAAACTTTCCGCATTGCATCAACTGCTGCTTTATCAGCAGATTTTTTGCGTCCTTTTCCCATCCAGGGCGCTGCTGCTAACGCCGCTGCTTCAGTAACTCTGACAAATTCCAATGTTAATTCTCTCTGCATTTCTTTTCCCCCTCTTTATAATACTAATGATCTTTAATTATATTTCTAATAATAATTGTTTTACTTATCCTCCCTATCACTTCTTGTTGCTCATCAATCACTGGCAAAGAATCTATTTCATTTTTAACTATTTTTTGTATTGCTTCCATAAAGGTAGCTGTTGCATCGATTGTAAAAAGATGGGGCATTCTTGTCATAGCAAGATTGACAGGTGTATTTTTAATTTCAGTACCACCCATGCTCATCTTTAATAAATCTTTTCTGGAGATAATACCTGTTAATTTTTTATTTTCATCAATTATAAAAATAGTCCCCACATCTTCCATAAACAATTTGACAATAGTGGCATAGATTGATTCATCTTCAGAAACACAGATCGGTGGATCCATTATCTCTGTAACTGGTAAATCATATACTTTTTCCAGACCACTTATTTTTCGTTCCAGCTTATTTAATGTGTAACCAACTTTTGGTTTAGCTTCTAGAATATCTAATTTAACTAAAACTGATAAATCTGATCTAATGGCAGTTCTTGATAGATCTAACTTGTTTGCTATCTCCTGACTACTTATAGGCTGTGCTTCTTTGACAATTTCAATTATATCTTTTTGTCTTTTATTAAATTGCATTTTATACCCCTCCACCAATCGATATATTTAGTATAGCATATATAATTTAATAGTCAACACTAATTAACATTATTTTTTTATATATAACTACATAATAAACTATATAGAGTCAAAAATAGCTGCTGTTTTACCAGCAGCTATCCAAATATACATATTTATTATCTTTTTGACCAGTGTGAATCATGTGGTTTGCGAGATCTTGGTGGACCAAGAATTTGACTATAAACAAAAGCATCTTTCCAGGTGACCGAATTTTTATGACCTTTTTTATCTTTCATTTCTTCATTGTGATTACTATTATCAACTTTCTTAACTGGTCTTTCTTTTCTAACAACATTAGATTGTTTAACTTCTTGCTCAATTTCTTCGTTATGCTTAGACTGCTCAGTATTAGAAGGATCTTCCCTTGGATAAGCAGTTTCTAAAGATTTAAATATAGTTTTCAATAAGGCACTAAAAATCTTAAAGATAAAGGCAAAAAGGACAAATAAAAATGGAAATATAATAAATGAAAATTCCATTATTTAATCAACTCCTAATTGGTTAACTGTTTTTATCTGATCCTTCTATCTTCTGATTGTTTTCAGGCAAAGAAGACGGGTCAGCAGAACGTGATATTTTATCGCGCATATCTGTATCAGCCTCTATATTTTTTAAGTTCATATAATCCATTACACCTAGGTTACCTTTTTTTAAAGCTTCTGCCATAGCAAGAGGTACTTTGGCCTCAGCTTCAACAACCTTAGCTCTCATCTCCTGAACTTTTGCTTTCATTTCCTGTTCTTCAGCCACTGCCATAGCTCTTCTTTCTTCAGCCTTAGCTTGAGCAATTTCTTTATCAGCCTCAGCCTGGTCAGTCTGTAATTGAGCACCAATATTTTTACCAACATCAACATCTGCAATATCAATCGACAGGATTTCAAATGCAGTCCCTGAGTCTAAGCCTTTATCAAGAACTGTTTGAGAGATAGAATCAGGATTTTCTAAGACTTTTTTATGTGTCTCAGCTGAACCAACCGTAGTAACAATACCTTCCCCTACTCGCGCCAGAACTGTTTCTTCTCCAGCTCCACCTACTAATCGCTCAATATTAGCACGCACGGTCACCCTGGCTGTAGCCATAACCTGAATACCATCCATCGCTACTGCAGTGACTACTGGAGTCTTAATAACTTTAGGATTAACACTCATTTGAACAGCTTCTAATACATCTCTTCCGGCCAGATCAATGGCAGCTGCTCTCTCAAAACTAAGATCAATTTCAGCCCTTTGTGCAGCAATTAAAGCATCTACTACTCTGTCAACATTACCTCCAGCCAAATAATGGGCTTCTAACAGATCTGAAGTCAATCTAAGTCCAGCTTTATGTGATTTGATCATCGGACTAACAATCAAGGAAGGAGAAACTCTTCGCAAACGCATACCAATTAGGTTGAAAAAGCCAATTTTAACACCTGCTGCTACAGCAGATATCCATAAGCCAAGTGGTATAAAATAAAAGAATAAAGCAAAAAATATAACAATCAATACAAGCGGTAAAAATGAAACAATTTGCATATTAATCAGCTCCTTTTTCTAAAGCCCTCACTACTATTCTACTTCCAGAAACGTTAACTACTTTAACTTTCGTACCACGATTCAAAAAGTTCCCTTCACTTACCACATCAATTCTTTTTTCTTCGATAATCGCAATGCCAGAAGGACGAAGTGGAGTAACTACTTCACCAGTTTTTCCTAATAATTTTTCTTGATTACTATGTGATTGATAGCCTTCAGCACTATTTCCCAGCGAAATTTTCTGCCAGAAAGGACTACTCCCAAATTTCTTAATCAATAAAAATGCTGAAATTACTGTTAAAACAGCAACAGTTGCCAGCACAGTAAAAGCAATTTCTGAAGTCGGGAAAAAGAAAAATAAACTAAAAAATATAGCTAACAAACCTGATATACCAGCAATACCAAATCCTGGAATAACAAGTACTTCTAAACCCAAAAGCAGAATACCAAGCACAAATAATAAAATTAAACTCCAACTAGCTGCTCCAGTAAACATGGATCCACCAAAAAACAAAGAAAAACTTAGCACAGCTAAGATACCACCTACTCCGAAACCTGGCATTACTAACTCCATGGTCAACCCTATAAAACCAAGTAAAAGTAATAGACCACTAATTACTGGTGAAGAAATAAATCTGGCAAACTCCTCCAGGGTAGATCTTTCAATTTCAACAACCTCTTTATCACGCAAATTTTTAGCAATTAATAATTGCTGATAGTCTTTTATCAGATCATCTGCAATACCCTGATTTAATGCTTCAGTAGCTGTTAAAGTTAATAACTTACCGGAAGCACTGATACCCTCAACCGCAATATCTTTATCAACCATGGCAGCCGCTAATTCACCATTTTTACCTCGTGCTTCTGCAGTGGCTCTAAATTCCTTGCGAAGAGCAGATATATACTTTTCTTCATTTGGCCTTGTTTCAGCAGCTCCAATACTAGAACTTGGTGCCATATATAATTCTTGACCTGCCAGGGCCAGAAGTGCTCCTGCTGACCAGGCTCGCCCCTTAACAAAAGTAGCTGTTTCTAAATCAGTATTCATCATCCGGTCTTTAATCTTAAGGGCAGAATTCACTAAACCACCCAATGTATCTATCTGAAAGATAGCAAGTTCTGCATTAGCTAACTCAGCCTCATGAAGTGATTTATCAATAAATGCAAATTGTTCAGCATTTATTGTTCCTTGTAAAGGAATTAAATAAATTGGACCACTATTTTCTGCCAGACAAACTCCCGAACTAAGTAGAAAAATTAATAATATTAAAAAAATTCTTCTCAATAATTTTCACCTCCTAAAGGCAAGTTGCCCGGGCCAGAAACCCGGACCATTATTTACCGAATAAGAAATCAGCTTAATTTTTGACGGACAATTTCACTTACTTCTCGACCATTAGCTCTACCTTTTACCTGCGGCATAACTGCTCCCATGACCTGCCCCATCTCTGACATATCTTGAGCACCTGTTTCAGCAATTGCTTCATCTATTAGTTTTTCTAATTCTTCCCGGGCTATTTTTTCTGGTAGATATTCTTCCAGGATTTCTATTTCTTGATATAATTCATCCATTACTTCCTGTTTGCCCGATTTTTCAAAATCAGCTAAGGAATCTTTAATCTGTTTAACTTGTCTAGCTAACACTTCAATAACATCATCATCATTTAATTCGTTTCCAGAATTTATCTCTTCATTTTTTATTTCAGATCGGGTCATTCTAATCACAGACAATCTTTTCTTATCTTTTTCTTTCATTGCCTTTTTCATATCTTCCAGCAATCTTTCTTTTAAAGTTGCCATGATATCACCTCAATTTAATTAATAATTTAACCAGGTGGCCATTGCATTGACCTACCCCCAAGCAAATGAAAATGAATATGAAAAACTGACTGTCCGCCTGCTTTCCCGCAATTACTAACAACTCTAAAGCCATCCTCAGCTATGCCAGTTTCTTCTGCCAGGTGGGTTGCTACTTGATAAATATGACCCACTAATTCGTTATCACTTTTTTTAAGATCCATGATAGTTGGAACATGCTTCCGCGGTACTATTAAATAATGGACAGGGGCTTGTGAATTAATATCCGCAAAGACAACTACTTTGTCATCTTCATAGATAAACTCAGTTTCCATCTTGCCAGCTATTATGTTACAAAATAGGCAATCACTCATATTCTATCACCTCACTTTAACCAAAATATTCTATATATATATGTTCTCTTAATCTAAGCAAAGTCCTGCTAAGTTAATAGTTCCCCTCTAATATGTTCAGCATCTATACTTTCAACCAAATTTAAATTTATCAGTTGATTTTTTAAATTATCTTCACCGGAAAAGAGTACTTTAATATAATTATCAGTAAATCCTGTCAGAAGGCCAGTCTGTCTATCTCTACTTTCTTCAACAATTACAGATCTTATGCTTCCTAGAAATTTTTGCTGATATTTAAGCATCAACTTTTGATTTAAACCTCTTAATTTTTTGCTATATTCTTTAATAACATTACCGTTTAATTGATTATTCATACGAGCTGCTGGTGTTCCTGTCCGGGCAGAAAATGGAAATACGTGTAATCTGCTGAAGGCTAGCTTATCAATAAATTGATAAGTTTCCTGAAATGTTTGCTCAGTCTCTCCCGGAAAACCAACTATCACATCTGTAGTCAAAGCAAGGTTAGGTACAACCTCTCTTACTCTATTAACCACTTCGGCAAACTCTTCTCTACTATAAGGACGTTGCATTGCTTTAAGAATCTTATTGCTACCACTCTGTAAAGGTAGATGCAAATGCGGACAGACTTTTTCTTCATTTGCCATTAAACCAATTAACTCTTCACTTAATTCTGTACCTTCAAGTGAACTCAATCTAATTCTAAGTAATCCATCAATTCTAATTAATTTTTTTAATAAACGTGCTAGAGCATGTGGGGAATTATTATCTTTACCATATGCTCCAAGATGTGTACCTGTTAAGATTATCTCCTTAACTCCCTGTTGGCTGAGTTCAGTCACCTCTTTAACAACTGATTCAGCCTCCCTGCTCCTTACTGGTCCACGTGCAAAAGGTATAATACAGTAACTACAAAATTCATCACAACCATCTTCAATTTTGATATTAGCCCTGGTTGTTTCTACCAGTGATTGGAGATTCAAATCTTCATATTCACGTAATTTATTAAAATCAACTATCTTAGCAGATGCAGCTTTACCTGCCATTAAAGATTCAACTTTATCTACAATATCTTTTTTGCCAGAACTGCCCATCATAAAATCTATTTCTGCAATAGCCGCTACCTCTTCGGCTGCTGCCTGACTATAACAACCAATTAAACCTACTATAGCAGCTTGATTTCTTCTTTTAGCTCTTCTGGACATTTGTCTGGATTTACGAGCAGCTTCATTAGTAACAGTACAGCTATTGATCAGATAAACATCTGCTTTTTTTTGAAAGTCTACCAGTTGGTAACCTGCTTCCCGAAAAAGATCCATCATTGCTTCAGATTCATATTGATTTACTTTACAACCTAGTGTATAAAATGCAACTTTTTTCATCAGTTTCCTCCCAGATCACCGTTCTCATATAATAAACAGGTTAAAGCAGCCATTCCAGCAGTTTCTGTCCGTAAAATTCGCGGCCCCAATCCCACTACTTCTCCATCTGCATTTTTAATCTGTTCAGCTTCCTGCTCAGATAATCCGCCTTCTGGGCCAATAATCAATAGTATTTTTTCACTTCCCAGCAAAGGTCTCTCTGCCAGTAATTGTTTAATATTATAATTGTTAGCCTCTTCCCAGCATAAAAAAACACGGTCAAAATTAGCAAAGATAGTTATTAAATCATTTAAAGTTTTAAAATCATATATTTCAGGTATTTTAGCTCGGCCCGACTGCTTAGCAGCAGCTTCAGCTACCCTCTGCCAACGCTCTCTTTTCCGTTCTTTTTTTGAACCTGAATATTGAACGATGGTCCGCTCAGTTTCAAGTGGATAGAGACCCACAAATCCCAATTCAGTACATTTTTCAACAATCAAATCAAGCTTACTCTTTTTCGGAAGACCCTGGGCTAAAAAAACTTGCAAGTTAGGTTCAGAATCTGCATCTCTAACCTCAATAACCTCACAAATTATCCTGGAATTTTCAATAAGGTCTATTTTTGCTAAATATTCATCGCCTTTACCATTAGAAAGAATAACCCTGTCACCTGAAAGCAGGCGCAGGGAATTTGCAATATGATGATAGTCATCACCAGTTATTTGAAGTTCATCTCCAGTTGTATAGCTTCCTTTAATAAAAAATCTATGCATATTAGACACCAAATGCCTCTCTAACTTTTTTAAGGAATCCTTTTTGTTCTGGATTTATATCTTCTCCACTCACTTCAGCAAATTTTTGCAATAATTCTTTCTGTTCACGATTAAGCTTTTTAGGAATAACTACCTTGATTTTAATATACTGGTCACCGCGACCATAACCATTCAAATGAGCAATACCTTTATTTTTTAATCTAAACTGAGTACCTGGTTGTGCACCTTCAGGGATATCGAATTTAACTTTACCCTCCAGTGTAGGTACCTTAATTTCATCACCAAGAGTCGCCTGCACAAAACTAATAGGCACCTCACAATAAAGGTCATCACCATTACGTTCGAAAATCTTATGAGGTTTTACATTAATTAAAATATAGAGATCTCCACTGGGAGCTCCTTTTTCACCTGCCTGGCCTTCACCTGACATACGCAATTTTGTTCCAGTATCAACCCCGGCTGGAATATTGACCGTTAAAGTTCTCTCTTTTCTAACTTTACCGGAACCATGACAAGTATGACATGGTTCAGAAATAATTTTGCCATCTCCACCACACTGATCACAGGTACGAGTCTGTGCAAAATTTCCTAAAGGTGTCTGATGTGTTGTTCTGATCTGACCCCGGCCCTTACATTTTGGACATGTTTTTACATCACTACCAGGTTCTGCACCGGAACCATTACATTTTTCACATTCTTCCTGACGTGGTATTCTTATTTCCTTTTTACCACCAAAAGCTGCTTCTTCAAATGTAATATCAAGTCTATATTGCAGATCAGCACCTCGTTGTGGACCACGCCGGCGAGAACCACCCATACCGCCCATGCCGCCACCAAAGAACATATCAAAAATATCATCAAATCCACCAAAACCACCACTAGCAAAATCATCAAAATTAAAATCATTATCATTAATACCCGCATGACCATATTGATCATAGCGAGCTCTTTTATCAGAGTCACTTAAGATCTCATAAGCTTCAGATATTTCCTTAAATTTTTCTGAACTGTCTTCACCATCCTGATTCATATCTGGATGATATTTCTTAGCAAGCTTTCGGTATGCACTCTTTATTTCCCGCTCATCAGCATCCCGGCTTACTCCAAGTATTTCATAATAGTCTTTCTGTGCCACTAGATCACCACCCTATCTAATTTAGTAGATATGGAAAAGAAGGGAGAATACTACCTCCCTCCCTTCCTACTACTTAAATGTTAATTACTCTTTATCTTCCTCTTGTTCATCCTCATCAACTTCTTCATAATCTACATCAACACTATCATCATCTGTAGAACCAGCTTCTGCACCATCTTCTGCTTGAGCCTGTGCTTCTGCCTGTGCTTGTGCATATATTTGTGAACTCATTTCCATTAATTCTTCGTTAAGTTTTTCAAGTTTAGCTTTAATTTCTTCATGGTCATCCTCTTCAAGTGCTTTTTTGAGTTCTTCTTTAGCATTCTCTACTTTTTCAACAATCTCAGCATCAACCTTGTCACCATTTTCTTTAATAGTTTTTTCTACTTGGTGAACAAGTGCATCAGCTTCATTGCGAGTTTCAATTTTTTCTAAGCGCTCTTTATCTTCTTCTTCATGAGCTTTAGCGTCTTTTACCATTTGTTCTATTTCTTCATCAGAAAGTCCACTAGTAGATTTGATTGTAATTTTCTGCTCATTACCAGTACCTTTATCTTTAGCAGAAACATGCACAATACCGTTTTTATCAATATCAAATGTTACTTCAATCTGTGGCACACCACGTGGTGCAGGTGGAATATCATTTAATTGAAAACGACCCAACGTCTTATTAGAGTTAGCCATTTTTCTTTCACCCTGCAGAACATGAATATCTACACTAGTCTGATTATCAGCAGCTGTTGAGAACACTTTACTCTTTGAAGTAGGAATTGTAGAATTGCGATCAATTAATTTAGTAAATACCCCACCTAATGTTTCAATTCCAAGTGATAATGGTGTTACGTCTAGTAATACAACATCATTTACATCACCAGAAAGGATACCACCCTGAACAGCCGCACCAATAGCAACTACTTCATCTGGGTTAATTCCTTTATGAGGATCTTTACCAATTAACTTCTTAACAGCTTCTTGCACAGCTGGAATCCTTGTTGAACCACCAACAAGAATAACTTCATCTATATCTGATGCAGACATACCAGCATCTTTTAGTGCCTGACGTGAAGGTCCCATAGTTTTTTCTACTAGATCTTCAGTCAAACTTGCAAAGGTAGCTCTTGTTAGGTCAATATCAAGATGTTTTGGCCCTTCATCAGTCTGAGTAATAAACGGTAAATTAATATTTGTTTGTTTTACACTTGATAATTCTTTTTTGGCCTTTTCGGCAGCATCTTTTAAGCGCTGCATTGCCATTCTATCTTTTCTCAGATCAATACCTGATTCTTTCTTAAACTCGTTTGCCAGATAATCCATAACCTTTTCATCAAAGTCGTCTCCACCCAAATGATTATTTCCACTGGTTGCGACAACTTCGAATACTCCATCGCCAATATCCAAAATGGAGACATCAAAAGTACCACCACCAAGGTCAAAGACTAAAATAGTCTGTTCTTTATCATCATTTAAACCATAAGCAAGTGCTGCAGCTGTCGGTTCATTAATAATTCTTTCTACCTTTAGACCAGCAATTTTTCCAGCATCTTTAGTAGCCTGGCGCTGGGAATCACTGAAATAAGCTGGTACAGTAATTACTGCCTCTTCGACATCTTCACCTAAATATTCTTCTGCATCGCGCTTTAATTTTTGCAGTATCATAGCAGACACTTCTTGAGAACTATATTCCTCATTATTTAAGTTTACTGTATAATCTGAACCCATATGTCTTTTAATTGAAGCAACTGTCTGATCAGGATTAGTAATAGCCTGTCTTTTTGCATGTTCACCAACTATTCTTTCCCCTTTTTTAGAATAAGCTACTACGGATGGAGTAGTTCTATTACCTTCTTTATTTGGAATTACAGTTGGTTCTCCACCTTCCATCACCGCTACACAAGAATTTGTTGTCCCTAAATCAATACCAATAATTTTACTCATCTTAAATTCCTCCTTAACTTCTTCTGAACTTTTCAAATTTCAACTTATAAGCTAATAATTTAACAGGCTACTTTTACCATAGCCGGTCTTATAACACGCTCATTAATAATAAAACCTTTTTGAATTACTTCAATTACTTTTCCAGACTCTACCTCTTCAGTCTCTACCTGCATAATTGCTTCATGAAATTGAGGATCAAATTCTTTTCCAACCGCATCAATTTCTTCAATACCTTCTTTTTTAAAATTATCAAGTAACTGTCGATAAATCAGCTCAATACCACTTTTGAAATCGCTCTCTTCTTTTGCGGCTTCTAAAGCTCTAGAAAAATTATCGAGTACTGGTAGTATCTCCTCGGCTAGCTTTATCTTGCCATAGAGAGCCATTTCTCTTTTTTCTTTATTAGTACGTTTGCGATAATTCATAAAATCAGCCTGCAGACGCTGTAGTTTATCATTGATATTTTCATTTTCTGCTTCCAGATCAGCAATTTGCTGATCTTTCTCAGTAATAATTTCTAGTAATTCTTCTGCAGTAGGATTTTTATAAATATCTTCAGATCTCACATCTTCTTTACTAATCTCTTCTTGACTAGTATCTTCCTTGCTTAAATCTTCTTTACTAATTTCAGTTTGAATTGTATCTTCTTTTTCTAATACTTCTTCATTTTTCTCTTCAGTCATTTGATCACCTACTCACCTTTGAAATTGAGCTTCCTAATATATCTGCAATGAGATCGACTGCTGAAATAACTCTATGATATTCCATTCTAGTCGGTCCCAAAACGCCAATTTTACCAATTGCTTTGTCTGAAATATGATAAGTTGCCACCACCAGGCTACAATTTTTCATATCTTCAAGTTCATTTTCATGGCCAATTTTAACTTCTAAATCTGCACCAGAAAGATTATTATTGATTAATTTACCAAGTACCTTTTCTTGATCAAGCAAGTTTAGTACTTTTTTTAAGCGCTCAATATCATTAAATTCTGGTTGATCAAGAATATAAGAAGTACCACCAAGATAAACTTTTAAATCTTCAGGTTTATTAATACCCTTAAATTCTTGATAAATCTCAGTAAATATCTTTTTAGAGATATCAATCTTGGCCAGAAGTTGTTCTTCAATAGTCACTAAGTATTCAGGGTCAAGTTTCGCCAGCTCCTTGTTTTCTAATTTATCACTAAGAAACTGATTAATATAATGTAATTTTTTTGCTGTAAAATCCTGCTCTGTTTTAATTATTTTATTATGGACAATGCCTGTATCTGTAATCATTACAATAAGTAACGATTTTCCCGCCACAGGCAAAACCTGCACCTTCTGCAATTTACTCTCTTGGATAGAAGGTTCACTAACCAGAGCAGTATATCGGGTCATTTTAGATAACATCCTGGCAGTACCAGTAATAATATCCTGGATACTCTGCATATCCCGATAGTTATCTTCTATGTTCTCTAACATTTGTGGAAACTTAAGTTCCGGAGCCTGAATTATCTCATCTACATAAAAACGGTAGCCTAAATCTGAAGGAACCCGCCCAGCAGAAGTATGAGGTTGTTCTAAAAAACCCATATCTTCCAGGTCAGACATTTCATTACGAATTGTAGCAGGACTTACTTCAAATTCATACTTTTTTGAAAGAGTCCTGGATCCAATAGGAGCTGCAGAAATGACATGTTCCTGAATGATGGCCTGCAATATTCTCTTTTTTCTTTTATCCAAATTATCCACCATCATAACCACTCCTTTTGTTAGCACTCTTGAATGTTGAGTGCTAATTACTAATATTAAAATAACATATCATATTTTTTTTGTCAAATATTTTTATTAAATTTAGGGTAAAAATTCCACAAACACTTCATTAGCCAAAAGTCTACCTTTCTCAGTTAAAAATATAAATTGATCAACAAACTCAAGTAAACCCTGTCTATTTAGTTTCTCTATTTGATTCCCATATAATTCTTTAATTTCACAACCAAATATATTTTTAAAAGCTACTTTTGATATTCCTTCATTTAATCTCAGACCCAAAAATATATATTCCGCCATTTTATCTGCTGAATTTAATTTAACAATTTCTCGTTCTGGTAAGCGTCCATGCTGCAAGTTCATTAAGTATTTAGTCAGATCTGACTTATTGGTATAACGAAACTCACCATTAAAACCAGCTGCAGCCGGCCCAAATCCAAAATATGGTTTAAAACTCCAGTAAAGACGATTATGCTGAGAAAGGTAACCTTTTCTGGCATAACTAGATATTTCATATTGTTTAAAACCTAATGATTGCAATTCATTTACAGTCATTTGATAGAGCTCAGCATCTCTTTTTTCTGAACAAGCTATTAAATCTCCTGCCTCAATTCTTTTAGACAGTTCTGTTCCTGGTTCAATCTGTAAATTATATACTGACAGATGGGGCGGTTTTAACGCTTGGATTTTATTTATATTAAAAGACCAGTCTAGCAAAGACTGGCCAGGCAATGCAAAAATAAAGTCAAGACTATAATTAGAATAATATTTTTTTAGCAGTTCTACTTTTTCATAGGCAGTACGGCCACTATGTTGGCGGCCTAACAAAAGCAGTTCCTTATCTAAAAAAGATTGAATACCGACACTCAGTCGATTGATGCCAATTCGTTTCCAGCCAGCTAATTTCTCTTCTTTAATCAAAAGAGGATTAGTCTCCAATGTTATTTCACAATCAGGTGGAATACGATAATATTTTTTTATTTTATTTAAAATTTTGTGTAAGACTGAAATACTCAATAAAGCCGGAGTCCCACCGCCAAAATAAATAGAACGAAGCAGAAGTCCCTGGTTAAGTTCTCCATAAATTTCAATCTCTTTTGCTAGGGCTTGCCAATACTTTTCCATAAGATCTACTTGATAAGTTAAAGAATAAAAATCACAATAGTCACATCTTTTTCCGCAAAAAGGAACATGGATATAAATTCCTGCTGGTTGCTGAATAATTTCTGGCACCTTACTCTTCATCACTTCGCTCCAGTACAACCATAAAAGCTTCCTGAGGAATTTCAACACTACCTACTTGTTTCATCCTTTTTTTTCCTTCTTTTTGTTTTTCCAGCAATTTGCGTTTCCGGCTTACATCTCCACCGTAACATTTCTGTAAAACATTTTTCCGTAAAGCTGGAATGTTAACACGCGCTACTACCTTATTGCCAATAGAAGCCTGAATAGGTACTTTAAACATATGCTTATGAATAACTTTTTTAAGCTTTCTTACTAAATTGTTCCCCTGATGATAAGCTGATTCTTCATGAACAATTGTTGAAAGAGCGTCAACCGGTTCTTTATTTACCAAAATATCAAGCTTAACTAAATCAGAAGTTCTATAACCTAAAAATTCATAATCAAGTGTAGCATAGCCTCTAGTTTTTGATTTTAACAGATTAAAAAAGTCGGTAATAATTTCACTTAAAGGCATCTCATAAAATAACGTAACCCGATCTTGATCAATATATTGCATATCTTTAAACTGACCTCGATTGTTTTGACATAATTCCATGGCCTGTCCTACATATTCTTCTGGTAGATGGATCTCTGCCTTCACAAAAGGCTCTAATATTTCTTCTGTATCACCTGGTTCAGGAAATAAAGCCGGGTTTTCTATTTCAAACTCTTCACCATTTTTGGTAATTACTTTATATTCAACACTGGGAGCTGTGATTACCAAATCTAAATCGTATTCACGCTCTAATCTTTCCTGAATAATTTCCATATGCAATAAACCTAAAAAACCACAGCGAAATCCAAAGCCAAGTGCTTCAGATGTTTCTGTTTCAAAAGTAAATGAAGCATCATTTAACTGTAATTTTTCTAATGCTTCTTTTAATACTTCATAATCAGCATTATCTGTCGGATATAAACCACTAAAAACCATTGGCTGCACTTTTTTGTAACCAGGCAATGGTTTTTCGGCAGGATCATTAAGGTGAGTAATTGTATCACCTACGCGGCAATTCTGTACATTTTTAATGCCTGCAATAATATAACCAACTTCACCTGGCGTAAGCTCTGTTCTTTTATGCATTTCAGGTGTAAAAACACCGACCTCATCAACTTCGTAACTCTTTTGATTTGACATTAATTTTATTTTCTCTCCAGCCTTAACAGAACCATCTACTATTCTAACATATGCTATTACACCTTGATAAGAGTCATAAAACGAATCAAACACAAGTGCTCTAAGTGGTTTATCTAGCTCTTCAGTTGGCCTTGGAACTCTTTCAATAACAGCATCCAAAACTTCTTCAATACCAATTCCGTCTTTAGCACTTGTCAAAATCGCCTCATCTGGATCAATGCCAATCCCCATTAGTTGTTCCTTAACCCAATCTGGATTAGCACTAGGCAGATCAATCTTATTAATAACCGGAATAATCTCTAAAGAGTGTTCTAAAGCCAAATAAATATTAGCCATAGTCTGTGCCTCTACCCCTTGAGCAGCATCAATTACAAGTACCGCTCCTTCACAGGCAGCAAGGCTACGAGAGACCTCATAAGCAAAATCAACGTGCCCTGGTGTATCAATTAAGTTTAATTCATACCCTTTATATTCTAAAGTTACCGCCTGCGCTTTAATCGTAATACCTCGTTCGCGCTCTAATTCCATTTTATCAAGAACCTGTTCTTTCATCTCTCTACCTGACAAAGTACCTGTTTTTTCTAAAATACGGTCAGCAAGAGTTGATTTCCCATGGTCTATATGTGCAATAATGCAGAAATTACGAATTTTATCTGTCTGCAATCTTCTTCCTCCTCTATAAGCTCTAATACTGCACATATTATAACACTGCCAGTTCTTTAATTCAAGGATTTACCTTCTCTTTATTACTACATCAATTGCTTTTGCCAATAGTTCTATAGTACGTAATGCTTCTGCGGTCGTATTTAGATAGTCTCCCACTTCTACCAAAATAGAATTTGCGTGAAGATCCTGATTATAGGTGCCATTTTTAATTTCCACCCTTTGTAAAATAGCAGGATAGTTTTTTTCAATATATTTTGCAATTTGGTTAGTTAAATTCAAATTGTTACGCCAAGAGTTTTGATCGTTTGCCAGGCTACCAGCTCCAGCTAACTGATATTCACTTTTCCCCACTACAAACATTAATTTTGCCAATTTTTTACCAGAAAAAGTAGTCACAACCTCATCTCGTGAAATTTGTTGAATACCATTGCGATGGATATCAATCAACATAACTAGATTATCATATTGCTGAATAATTTTTTTTACTGTCTGTCTTGATTTTTGATAAGCTATCCCATAATCTTGATCATGAACTTCTGTCGAATGGATAACTTGATAATTGTATTGACTAGAAAGTATTGAAGCTAATCTCTTTCCAACTCTAGTTACATTACCTAACTGGCCGGGTGCAACATGACCATTGTTATCTTGCCTCCGCGGATCATCACTATATGTTTCAGAAGTATGAGTATGATAGATCAAGACTACTGGTTTTTCTGTAACTCGCTGCTTACGTCTTTCATCTTCTCTACTTTTACCTAATTCAAACTCTAATTTAGTAAATTTTTCTTCTGCTTGATTGTAAATTTGTTGGCCTGGTTTGGGCAGATCTTTTGGTTGATAGAAAGAAAAATAAGGAAATTCTCTTTTTAAATAAGTTACAGGGACGCGCAATCTAATGTCAGTTAGCCAATAAATAATATTATGAGCAGGGTCAAGCTCATAATATTCCCGGTCATGGCTTGACCAGACCGGGACCACATTATCATCATTACTCAAATATCCAGCATAAATACTGAAAACAAATAATATTAAAATAAAGTAGAAAAAAAATTTTCCACTATAGCGCTGGTGCCTCATCTTGCCACCCCATCCTTTTCATCTTTATCTTTTAATTTATATGTTATTAATAACTTTTCATTAACAAAAATAAAAATAACTATAAATATAGATAAAGATTATCAACAGTTATATCAGGATGAGCAGCAACATTGATGCTGCCACCAATAATTCGAGTAACATCTTTAATTAATTCATCTACTCCACGTGGTGATACAATTAAATCACCCATAAAGGGCTGAAGCGCACTTTTAATTACCATCTCTTTTTCTCTTTCACCAATATGGCGATATCTTTCCCTCTCTACACTAGAGAAAACATTACCATTTATCAACTTTTCTAAAGCATCACTTACTATTGTTGCACCACTAATTACTGTGGGCACACCAATCGCGATCACAGGTATGTCCATTGTTTGATAATTAATTCCAGCTCTATCTTTACCTACTCCTGAGCCCGGGAAAATTCCTGCATTACTTAACTGAATGGTATTGCCTAACCTTTCGGTGCTTCTAGCAGCTAGAGCATCAACAGCTAAAATGATATCTGGTCTAATCATTTGCACTACGCCTTTAATAATCTCAGCAGTCTCAACCCCGGTTAGACCAAGTACACCCGGTGCAAGTGCAGCAACTGACCTCATACCTTCTCTTAATTCCGGTGGAGCCTGTCGATAAAGGTGACGTGTAACCATAAGATGATTTAAAATCCTTGGACCTAGAGCATCTGGTGTAGCATGCCAATTTCCAAGACCGACTACAAAAGTTTCTGCATCTTTTTTTAATGATGCTTCCAATTGTTCATAATTAACCATATGACTAATTTCATTAGCCAGAACCTGCATTATTTCATCATGAACGATGCGATTTTGTTTGCGTAAACCCGGAGCTTCAATTGTTATATATAACCCTGGGGGTTTATTTAATGCTTCTGAGCCTGCTTCATTTAGTACTTCAATCCTGGTAATTTTAGTATTGTCAGTTTGACTTTCATCAACTTTAACACCGTTGACTTCACCACCAACTCTATCCTTGGCCATACTATGTGCTTCTAAGGCTAAATCAGTATAAACTAAACTTTTGGATCTATTATTTCTTTCCATTAACTCACCTCACTCTATTTTCTATGATTTAGCATGCCACATATCTAACTGAATATACGAATTCTTATACAAATTTTATTTATAAAACTTGCATTTTCCTAATACTCATGTTAAAATTGTAATGCTGTAAATAACAAACTATAAAAATTATTGGCATAGCCATTAAATGTGTATTTCGTAAAGTAAGAGGGGGTGAAAGAAAGATGCCTATTATCAAATCAGCTAAAAAAAGAGTGAAAATCACTGAAAAGAAAACGGCGCTTAACCGTGAGAGAAAATTAAAACTTAAAGATGCCATAAAATCTTTTGAAAAAACGGTTGAAAGCGGTGACAAAGCTAAAACTGCAGAACAATTAAAAGAAACTAAAAAAGTCATCGATAAGGCTGTTAATCAAAATATTCTTCATAAGAATAATGCAGCTCGTAAGAAATCCCGTCTTACTAAGATGTTTAACAAAATGTAATTTTAACATAATTAATCTAAAAAAGGAGCTATCTCATCATGAGACAGCTCCTTTTTTTAATTTTTTAAACTGAAGCCAATATAAACATCTCAAGTGCTAAATTTGGTTCATCATATTTCCCAGTTACAAGAGCCAAATTAGCTTTAAGTAAAGCCTCTAAAATATTTTCAAGCTCTTTTTCACTAAAATTTCCTGTACGCTGATATGCTTTTTTGATGGGAAAAGGATGTTTGCTAATAATTTTAGCTATCTGATTTGCGGTTTTTCCTTTATTTTTATAAAATTTAACCTGCATTAAAAGTTCAACCTGGTTTGTAAGTGAAGCTAATAATTGCAAAGGATGCAACCCATCATTATACATTTCCTTCAGACTAATAAGAGCCCGCTCTTTTTTCTTCTCCCCAATCATATCAAGAAAATTGAAAATTTCTCTATCTTCTACTAATCTATCCTTACTAATTATTTGCTGTAAATCTTCTAAGGTTAGATAGTCTTTTTCATAAAAATGGGTAATCGTTTTTTCAATTTCTTGGTCTAGCATCAACAAACGATTATTAAACATATGCTCCAAAAATTTCACACCTGATTGATCAATTCTTTTCTGACTACTTTGAAAACGTTTTTTTATCCATTGATCAAGATTATTATATTTAGGCAAATCTAATTTTATAATTTCACCATTTTTTTTAATTGTTTTATTTAATTTGGTTCTAAAATCAACTTTATTACTTTTAACAAGCATTAGCAAACAGCTTGTCTCTGGAAAATTATTGAATAAACCAATTAATTTATTATCCTTTGCTGATTTCTTTATAAAATAATTTTCTGTTTTAGCAATAATAAATCTCTTTTTTGTGCCAACTGGTAAAGTATTTACTCTAGCTATTAAGTTTTCTACAAAACAATTATCATTCTCAACATAGGATAGGTTAAAATCACGTACATCTTCTGCTACAAATTTATCAATAAAATTTTTCTTGAAATTATTTAAAAGTAAATCATTTTCACAATAAACCAAATTAATCATATTTAAGTTATCAATCTCTTTGTTTAATATCTTCTCACCATACATATAATATATTCACCTTCCAACAGATTATATCTTTCCAATTAATTCTAACATAATTTCTAGCATAACCGCAAATATTAGTTAATGCACAGAGAAGTGATGATTTATTTTTTCAGGTTTTTTTGAACTTTTGAACTCAGTAAAATTTAAATTCAGTAATAGTTGAATTTGGATAAAATTAGTTTCGAAAAAATTTGTATAAAATAATAGCTTCTCTGTCATAATAATAGTACAACATAAAAAAGGAGGTGACAAAATGGGTTTAGGTCAAAACAATAACACACTTGTTAATCCTCTAGCAGCTCAAGCTATGGAGAAGTTCAAGTATGAAGTTGCTTCTGAAATAGGACTTAACGTACCACAGAGTGGTTACTGGGGAGAATTAACTTCTCGTGATTGTGGTGCAGTTGGTGGACACATGGTAAGAAAAATGATTGAATCTTATCAAAATCAGGCAGCAGGCAGTCAGAACATGCAGTAAACTGAAATAATTTATAATATTATACCTTTGTTACTGACAGCTGACAAAAAATGAGCGGATAGCTATCCGCTCATTTTTTCTTATAAGTAGCTAACTTAACTCTGTAACCATCTGTTTTAATAGTTATTGCTCCACTTAGGTCAGTCCGCCAATATTTAATTCCCTGTAATCTCTCTAAAACTTCCTTTGCTGGATGACCAAAGTTATTATATCCTACTGAAATAACAGCTATCTGGGGTGAAACTGCTCTTAAGAACTCTGAACACGAAGAATTTTTGCTCCCATGATGTGCTATTTTTAAAAGATTTGTTTCGTTGATTTTTTTCATATTAAGTAAATATTTTTCTCCATTTTTACCCAAATCACCCGTAAAAAGTGCAGAAAAATTATGATAATTCAATTGAAATACTAGTGAATTTTCATTTCTATCTAGTGTAATTAATTTTTGTGGTGGATGTAAAAAATTAATATTAACTTCTCCTCTATTAAAATCATATTTTTCATTTAGAAAATGAACTGTTGTCTCTTTTCTATGAGCAGTACTGATAGTTGCTTTTGCCAGTTCGGATTGGTCTTTAATTGCTGGAACTAACAATCGTTTAACTCTAATATTTTCTAATAATGCTATCGCACCACCTGCATGGTCATTATCGAAATGTGATATAACTAGATAATCAAGTTCTCTAATTCCTGCCTGTTTTAGAAAAGGCAAAATAGTAGACTTTCCCTGATCAAAATTTTCACTCTTTGCTCCACAGTCAACTAAAATTCTTTCTTTATTTGGTAACTCAATAAAAATACTATCACCCTGTCCTACAGAAAGAAAAACAAATTTCAATAAATTATCAGTTTGTCTAGTCGATAAAAGTGATAAAAGCAGTATTAATAGCATTGAAAAATAAATTAGTTTAGCTACTTTTTGCTTTTTAATATGAAATGGTATTAAACGTGGTCTAAAAATATAAGGAGTAGAAAAAATAATAATATAAATTAATACTATTATCCAGATTGGTTTAGCAGAAATAATCATTTCTCCTGGTGGTATTTTAGTCATTAATACCACACCTTTTCCCATTAAATCAAGTAAGATCTCCACAAGTTTAACTGCTAAAACTGCTAATGCTGGATGAAATAAAGCTAAAATGATACTTATTAAGCCTAATGGAATAATTATACCAGCAAGCGGTATAACCCAAATATTAGTTATAAGTCCAACTGGAGCATATGTATAAAAATAATATATAACAAGAGGAAAAGAACCTAACTGAGCAGCCAAAGACGGTGCCAATATTTTATTAGTATATTTTTGTAGTGGTTTAGTCAGAAAATATAATGCTAAAACAAGCAAATAAGAGAGTTGTAAACCAATAGAAAAAAGTTGTAAGGGTTGGATAATAAGGTTTAAAATAAAAGTAATAGCTAATAAATTTAAGAAATCACCTTTTCTTTTTAAAAAAGGTGCCCAAATAAATAATAAAGCCAGCAAACCCGCTCTTACAACAGAACTTCGCAACCCGGTAATTATCATATAAAAAATTGTAAAAATAGTAATTAATAAATAAGCTATTTTGACTGGTAATAACTTACCAGGTAATAAATAAACTAATAATGCAATTAGAAAACCAATATGGAGGCCAGAAATAGCTAATAAATGACTGGCTCCACTAGCCCTAAGACCTTCTTCCCAATCTGAAGGTAAATTAGATCTTTCCGCAAATAGAAGTGCTAACATAATTTTTTCTTCTCTTGGCTGGTAAATTTTTTTTAGCAATTTAACCAGTCTCTTTTTTATAATTATACTAGGCAAATTTCTTTGCTTAAATCCAATAATTTCTGCCTCGCTTGTTGGCCAGGCAGTTGCATAAACATTATGCCTAAATAGATAATCGCGCTGAGAAAAACCACCAGGATTAGCTTGTTCATCAGGTAAAAATATTTTTATATTTGTTTGAATAATATTCCCAACCTCATAAGATTGAAATTCATTATTAACAGGTAGACTAATAAAACCATATTTAATCTTCTTACCATCAATATTAAATGGTTTTAAGTAAATCTGATTATCAAGCAAGTTAGCTGAGTTTTCTTTTAATACTCCTTTAACTAAATGATTCTGGCCATCTGCAAAAACTAAAACTGATAGATTACTTTCATATTTAAAATATTGATAGTTATACCAGACTGTTCCGATTAAAAAACAAATTAAAAGTAAATATTTGCACTTATGATCAGTAAAAATAACCCATAATAAAGCTATCATAAATAGAATAATTACTAATGACATTTCTGTTTTGCGCACTAAATTAGCCACTATCATACCTAATCCAAATGCAAAACTAATGTATAAAAATGGTCTATATTTCATCTTACTGAAATCTCATCTTTTATTTTTTCTAATGTTTTTTCGCCAATACCACTTACTTCTAATAAGTCTTCTATTATCTTAAATCTGCCCTTTTCATTTCTATATTTTATAATACTACTAGCTTTTCCCGGACCAATACCAGATAATTTTTCAAGTTCAGCTGCAGTTGCTTTATTAATATTTATACGCTGGTCATTACTCCCTGGGTTTATTACATGATAATCACTATCATAAATAAATTCTATTTGCTCTGATTGAGCAACTTTAGTCGGAATAATTATTTTATCACCATCATAAAGTGGTGCAGCCAGGTTAATTTTATCCAAATCTGCATTTTTCGTTAAACCGCCTGCCAATTCTATTAAGTCAACAAGTCTTTTTTCAATCTTAATCAGATATACGCCTGGTTTCTGCACTTCACCAGCAAGGTGAACTACTATTTTTTCTTCTTCGGCCGTTTTGTTTTCAGATAAAAAATTATTCTCTTCTGCTAAAAAGTTATTAGTTCCAGCAGTGTTTTTTCCGACATTCATAGAGTTAATTTCAGAATAAAAATAATAGGCTAAACTAATGCCAATAAAAATTAGAATAACAATTATCTCTTTAAATTTATCTTTTTCCATCTTATCACCCCTTAAAATACATTTTTTACCATATATTTAAGGTTCTAGACAAAATGTAAAATTCCTCCTAATTATTAAAAAGATGAGCTTTAATTTTTCTAATAATTAAATCATTTGCTATTTCATTTAATCCTCCATTAGGAATAATAATATCCGATAAATATTTTGTCGGTTCAACAAATTTTTGATGCATTGGTTTTACAGTTTTAAGATATTGTTCTCTTACTGACTCAAATGTTCTTCCACGTTCTTGAATATCCCGACTAATCCTTCTCAGCAGCCTTATATCAGCATCTGTATCAACATAAATCTTTAAATCAAAAAGATCCCTTAATTTAAAATAATGAAAAATCAAAATTCCTTCCACTATTATAATTGGTGCAGGCTCAACCCTTTTAACCTGCATAAGTCTCTCATTTGTCCGATATGAATAAACAGGTCTTGCAATAGATTTCCCACTTTTTAACTTTAAAAGATGTTGAATCAATAGCTCAGTCTCAAAAGATTCAGGATGATCAAAATTAATCTTCTCTTCTGGGACATCAAAATGACTTTTATCATGGTAATAATAGTCATGCTTTAAAATAATCACTTTATCTGCAAAAGATTCTTTTAAAATCCGGGCCAATGTTGTTTTACCTGAAGCAGTACCACCTGCCACACCTATTAAAAAATAACTCATCTATTAAAAACTCCTTTTTCGACATTTTATCTATATCATTTTATAAAAAAAAGACCAGTCCTGTCAACAAAAGAACGGTCTTAAAAAATTACTTATTCAACATATTTTTTGTAACGGAGTTCATCTGTAGTAGCATAGACCTCATAAATTCCAGCAGTCTTTATTTGATTTTCACGAATCAATTGGAGAGCTTTCTTTAACTCCTGTGTTCTTAGTGAAGAACCACAATCAGCAGATATCTCCTGTGGGACTGGAATTACTCTATAGTTAAGACCAGTTTTCGCGAATATTCTTTCTGCTTTTATTGCATGATGGGTTGACTGGAATAATATTAATATATACTGAAAGTTATTCATAGATTCATTCTCCTTTACCAATCAATCTGGATACCCCAATCACCCTTTTTGACACTTCCAATCACTGTTGCTTCATCAATACCAAGCTGATATAGATCTAGCAAAAAATCAGCCGCCTGTTCTTTTTTAACGGCAATTACAAGTCCCCCTGATGTTTGTGGATCAAATAATAAATCTAAGAGATTTTCGTCTATATCTCCTTGATGGGTTAATTTATCAGCAAAATTTTCACGATTAGCATATGCACCTGCTGGTAGTAGGCCCATCGCAGCAAAAGATTTAATTTTAGCAAAAAACGGAACTTCCTGAGCTGTTAAATTAATTTGTAAATTACTCGCCTCAGCCATTTCAAGTAAATGGCCAATCAGACCAAAACCAGTAATATCGGTACAAGCTTTAATTTGATAAGATTCTATTAATGGAAGAGGTTTATCATTAAGTTCAAGCATAGCTGCAACGACTGGATTAGAAGAATCCCCAACAGCCAAACCACCTTTAATTGCTGAAATCATAACACCCATTCCGAGCGGTTTTGTTAATATTAATAAATCTCCTGGTTCTAAACCAGCATTTGTTACTAATTTATTAGGATTAATTAAACCTGTAACAGCCAGTCCATATTTTGGTTCATCATCTACTACTGTATGACCACCAGAAAGTGTAATATTAGCCTCTCTCGCTTTATCTGCTCCACCCCGCAATATTTCAACTAAGATATCATTATCCAAGCATGATGGGAAACCAACAATGTTCATCGCAGTTATTGGCTTGCCTCCCATCGCATAAACATCACTAATAGCATTAGCTGCGGCAATTTGACCAAATAAATAAGGGTCATCCACTACCGGTGTAAAAAAATCAACCGTTTGAATTAAAGCTAATTGCTCATTTAGTTTATAAACACAAGCATCATCAGCTGAGTCCAAACCAACCAACAATTTCTCTTTATCAACAGGAAAATCAACTTGACGCAGAACCTGCGCCAGGGCTCTAGGGCCCATTTTAGCTGCTCAACCAGATGTTTTACTATAATCAGTTAATTTAATGTCATGCATTTAACTACACCCCCTACCTACTAATCTTTCCTTTTAAACCGTAACAACCTGATTATTATTGAGACTGTCTAAAATTTCATACATATTACTTATTTCTCCTATTGTTAACTCTTCTTTTAAATCATAATAATCAAGGCATGTCCCACATGCAAATACTTCAACACCTTTTGCAATTAGTTCTTCTAATACAATTGTTATATCAGGATATAATGTCGGCAATTTAACACCTGAATTTATAAAGATTACTCTCTGAGGAAGTGGTTCAATATTTTTCAAAGTACTAATATAACCCTTCATTAATATCTTTCCTAATTCTACATCACCTTCACCCAGATATTCCGATTTAATTAAATATACTTTTTTATCACTAGCTACTGTTGAACTAGAAGATTTTGTTTTATCTTTTTTAATGATAATTCTAAAAAGATTAGAACTTTCCTCAATAATTGAGACCTTACAACCTGATTGTTTTGCTAATTTACTAACATTTTTTGCAGCAACCTCATTATCTACAATAGTTATTAATTCATCAAAATTAGCAAGAGCTTTCTTGGTTTCAATAACTGGTTTGGGACAATCGAGACCTCTGGCATCTACTTCATGCATTAAAAACCCTCCCTCTATTTAATCATTATTACTAGAAAAAACCAGGTTTTTCAACCCGGTTTCTAAAATTTTATTTAATTTCCATCTCATCAAGACAAGAAACACAAACATAATAATCCATATACTGGACAAGCTGCTTATCTTTATGACAGAAAACACATAATTCTTCACCTTTTTCAGGTAGAGACTTTTCATCTGTGTTACCATATAGCCGTCTCCGCAAGTCTTTTATCATCAGATTTTCACCATAATTGAGAAGTCTATCAAACCCATCTAGATCTTTCATTTATACCTCCCTGGTTGCTGGCAACATTAGACAATAATTAAAGTATAATAATTTCCGCAATTTTCATAACTAACTCATCTTTCAGTTGACGTGGTAATATTTTATTATATCTAAAAAATCTTGGTAATTTAGGAGAAAAAAGTTCTTTTTGTCTTAAATAACTTTGTTTAATTTCAGATATGAAAATTGCAAAATCATAAATATTAAATTGCTCAAGTTCAGCTTTTATAGCAAGTTGCTCTGCTAATTCAACTAACATATCCTGATAGTTCGCTTGTTTTTCTAGATCTAATAGTTCAAATATACTAGGGATTATTTCTTCAAATAAGCTTCTTCGCCAAGGTAAATTATTTTTTATTCCCAGCAAATTAGCAACTTTATTAATTTTTTCCTCACCTAGTTTTAGAAAAAAATCCATATAATAATCATTAGCTTTTTTTTTCAAATAAAACTTGCTACCTGTTAAGTCTTTAAAAATTCGCATTGTATCATAATAACCTAATTTAATATTCCGCCGGGCTGATTTTTGATCAAAATCTAGAGTTCTACCTAAGTCTTCATTTGGTCTGATAAATGTCATTTCAATATTTTCTAAAGAAACCTTTCTAGCTTTACCTAAACCATATGTTCTGATCGCTATTAATTTCTTGTAACCTCTATTTTTTAGTAATTTAATCGGCAGTTTATCATAAAAACCGCCATCTAAGAATAATTTACCATCAAGTTTTTCCATTTTAAATGCAGGTAAATATGCACTTGCCAGTAAATAATCTTCGACTTTTCCTTCTGGAATATCTTCCAGAAAAAGTTCCAATGGTTTAAAATCACTTAAAGATACTGTAACCATCCCAAACTCTAATTCCGATTTTCTCAAAAGATTTTCATCAATATTATTTGCAATAATCTCTCTCAATAAAGAAGTATCCAAGCCACCGTTATTAAGAATTTCTTTTATCTTATTAACAAAATAGCGTAAGTTATCTTGATTAAGTGAAAAGTTTCTTAATTCATCTAGATATTCTTCTTTAATATCAAAAACACTAGATGGGCTGATATTATACCAAAGGTCATGAACCTCCTGCAATTTCCCTTGAACAAACATCGCGCCATTAAGTGCACCTATTGAGGTACCGGCGACTCCTTTAATGGGAATATCCAGTTCTTTGAGAGCTTGCATAGCTCCAACTTGATATGACCCCTTTGCCCCTCCACCTTCTAGGACTAATCCATACAATTTTTGTTTCCTCCTGACCGAAGAAACTTCTTTTCTTTTACTGATAATTATTATATCATATAATTGAGAAGATATAAAAACATTTCTTTAAGGAGTTTCCCCATTTTTTAAAATAGCAAAAGATCAAAGTTATCAACAGCCTA
>JADQBT010000009.1 GCA_016278485.1 Halanaerobiales bacterium | reverse complement strand
GTTTTACCTCAAAGTAAATTGGCGTTTGCTTGCTGTTCACTTTTCAAGGTTCACATAACTCTCTTTTTAAAACGCTTGGTCAGTTATGCACTTGGCCATCGAGGCCGTCGCACAAAACTTTCTTTTGTGTTGACGCAAGATATATTGTACCATTTCTGCGCCACTTTTGTCAAGCACTTTTTTTCAAGTGCCTGTCGCCTTTTTTTATAGCGACAATTAATATCTTATCATTCGTCGCTCAGCTTGTCAAGAACAATTTTCGCTAATTTGAATCTTTTTTCTTGCCCACTGCTTTAATGCGACGTTTACTATCTTATCAAACGCCCTTTCCACTGTCAAGAACTATTTTATATTACTGAGTATCTGAATCGATACCCAGTAATAATATATTAACTATTATAATGTAGACAAATTATTCAATGCTATCTTTTTCAGCATCTACTTCATTATTTTCATCTAAATTCAACTCATTTTGTTCATCATCATTTTCATCTAAATCATCTTCTTCTACTTCTTCATCTTCTTCTATTTTTTCTAGATCAGGCTCAATTTTAGCCAAAGAAACAACATGATCATTATCTTTTACATTAATTATCTTAACACCCATCGTATTTCTTCCTGTAGTAGAAATTTCATCAACTGGGACTCGAATAATAATACCCTCAAAAGTAATAATCATTAAGTCTTGCTCATCATTTACTACTTTCGCAGCTGCAATATTACCATTCTTCTCTGTGAGTTTTGCAGTTATTAATCCTTTTCCACCTCTAGTTTGAATTCTATAATCAGAAAGGAATGTTCTTTTACCATAGCCGTTTTCAGTTATTATAAGTAAGGTTTCGCCTTCATTGACAACTCCCATACCTACTAAATAATCATCAACTTCAAGCTCCATACCTTTAACACCCATTGAATTACGACCTACTGGCCTTACATCCTTTTCTGAAAAGTGAATTGCTTTACCAAGATTTGAAACTAAAACAATACTTTCGTCACCATTGGTTATTTTAACATTAATTAATTCATCATCTTCTCGTAAATTAATACCAATTAAGCCAGTATAATTAGTATCATATTCTTCTAAAGAGGTTTTCTTGATTATACCTTTTTTGGTTACCATCAGTAAATACATCTCTTCTGAAAATTCTTTAATTGGAATCACGGTAGTAACCCGTTCATCTTTCTGTAATTCCAGTAAATTAACAATTGCAGTTCCCCTGGCCTGTCTGCCAGCTTCAGGAATCTGGAAACCTTTGAGGCGATATACTCTACCCTGATTGGTGAAAAATAAGAACTGGTGATGTGTTGTAGTAGTAAATATATCAGTTACAAAATCCTCTTCTTTTGTATTAATACCAATAATACCTCTTCCACCCCGGCGTTGACTTCGATATGTAGCTAGTGGCATCCGTTTAATATATCCTTGCTGTGTTCTAGTAATTACAATATTTTCTTCTTCAATAAGATCTTCTATTTCTAAATCTGTAACACTTTCTCTAATAATAGTTTTACGTTCATCATTATATTTATTTTTTAATTCTATGATTTCTTCTCTAATAATACCCATTAACTTTACTTCATTTGCCAAAATTGAACGCAGATAAGTAATATTTTCTTGTAAACTCGCATATTCAGATTCAATTTTATCTCTTTCTAAACCTGTTAAACTTTGTAGTCTCATTCTTAATATTGCATCTGCCTGCTTTTCAGATAATTTATACCCTTCTATTAATCCCGTACGAGCAGTATCTACATCAGGAGCATTTTTTATCATATCCACTATTTTATCAATATTGGCCAGAGCAATCCTATAACCTTCCAAAATATGAGCTCTAGTGAGAGCTTTATCAAGATTATACTGAGTCCGACGCGTAATAATCTCTTTTTGATGAATAATATAATGTTCAAGTATTTCCTTTAAGGTTAATATTTTAGGCTGATTATTTACCAGTGCTATCATAATCATACTAAAAGTTATCTGTAATCTGGTATGTTTATATAGTTGGTTTAAAACAATTTGTGGAGTTGCATCTCTTTTTAATTCAATGACAATTCTCATGCCATCACGATCAGATTCATCCCGCAAATCAGATATTGCATTAATTTTTTCATCTTTAACCAAATTAGCCATCTTTTTAATCAAACGTGCTTTATTAACTTGATAGGGAAGTTCATCGACCACTATCATTTTGCGATTACCGGATGCCATATCCTCCACTCTGGTTTTAGCTCGTAGAGTAATCCTTCCTCTACCACTTTTATAAGCTCTATAAATACTTGACTTCCCCATGATTTGGCCACCAGTAGGAAAATCTGGTCCTTTGATGATTTTCATTAATTCTTTAGTAGAAAGATCTGAGTTATCTATTAAAGCAACTACTCCATCAATAACTTCACCTAAATTATGTGGTGGAATACTAGTTGACATACCTACTGCTATTCCAGAGCTACCATTTATTAATAAATTAGGGACTCTAGCTGGTAGAACAGAAGGTTCTTTTAACGACTCATCAAAGTTTGGAATGAAATCAACAGTTTCTTTTTCAATATCTGTTAACATTTCAGTCGTTATTTTAGCCATTCTGGCTTCAGTATAACGCATTGCCGCTGCAGAATCACCATCAATTGAACCAAAGTTACCATGACCATCTACTAACGGATACCGGGAAGCAAAATCCTGAGCCATTCTAACCATTGATTCATAGACAGCACTATCACCATGTGGATGGTACTTACCTAGAACTTCTCCAACTATTCTAGCAGATTTTTTATGAGATTTATATGGAGACATTCCTAAATCATGCATAGCATATAATATTCGTCTATGTACAGGTTTTAAACCATCTCGTACATCAGGTAAAGCTCTTCCAACAATTACACTCATCGCATAATCAAGATAAGAGTCTTTCATTTCGTCATCTATATCAATTTTTCTTACTCTTTCTTTAAGTTCCAAAGCTATTCACCAACCTTTTTATACATCAAGATTCTTAACTTCATGAGCATGACTTTGAATAAAATTACGTCTAGGTTCTACTTTATCTCCCATCAACATTGTAAAAGTTTCATCAGCTAATATTGCATCTTCAATTTGCACTTGTAAGACAAGTCTATTTTCTGGATCCATTGTGGTGTCCCATAATTGGTTTGGATTCATCTCACCAAGACCCTTATATCTTTGCAGAGAAACCTTATCTCTACCCATTTCATTAAATAATTCTTTTAATGCCCGATCATTATAAGCATATTCTTCTCTTCTTCCCTTTTTCACCTTATAAAGAGGCGGTTGAGCTATATAAATATATCCTTTTTGTAATAATGGTCGCATATATCTATAAAAGAATGTTAAAAGTAAAGTTCTTATGTGAGCACCATCAACATCAGCATCAGTCATAATAATTACCTTTTCATACCTGGCTTTTTCCAAATCAAATTCATCTGCTACACCAGTACCAATTGCTGTAATTAATGCTCTAATCTCTTCATTATTTAATATTTTATTTAAACGAGACTTTTCTACATTAAGGATTTTTCCTCTTAAAGGTAAAATGGCCTGGAACATGCGGTCACGACCCTGTTTAGCAGAACCGCCTGCTGAGTCTCCCTCAACAATATATAATTCTGTTCCTTCCGCCTTTTTTAATGAACAATCTGCTAATTTACCTGGTAAAGCTGTAGAAGTTAGTGCACTTTTTCTCCGTGTAAGATCTCTTGCTTTACGAGCAGCTTTTCTAGCCCGGGCTGCACTAAGAGCTTTTTCTGTAATTATTTTCCCCATTTTCGGATTTTCTTCTAAAAAAGTCTTTAAATGGCTAGAAACACTCGAATCAACAAATCCTCGTATTTCTCTATTACCCAGTTTAGTTTTAGTCTGACCTTCAAATTGAGGTTCAGCAAGTTTTACACTAATGATTGCTGTAATACCTTCCCGAATATCTTCACCTTTTAAATTTTCATCATTATCTTTTAAAATACCTTTTGTTCTTGCATAATCATTGACTGTCCTCGTTAAAGCACTTTTAAAACCACTTAAATGAGTTCCACCTTCTTTTGTATGTATATTATTGGCAAATGTATAGATGCTATCATTATATCCAGTATGATATTGAATAGCTATTTCTATATCTCCTTCTTCTCCCTCTTCTTCTAAGTAAATAGGTTCAGGATGAAGAGCTTTTTTGTTTTGATTTAAATATTCTACAAAAGATACAAGACCACCCTCGTAACAAAAAGAATCTTTTTTTATCTCTGTTTCACGTGAATCAATTATGGAAATATTAACACCTTTATTTAAAAAAGCTAACTCTTTTAATCTTTGTGCAAGTACTTTATAACGAAACTCTATTTCTTCAAATATTAGTGGATCTGCTTTAAATTCAATCGTTGTTCCTGTACATTCTGCATCACAAGTACCTACTACTTGAAGATCATAAACAGGAATACCTCTTTCATATTTTTGTTTATATACCTTACCATCTTTCCAGGAAATTTCAATTTCCATCCATTCTGCTAAAGCATTAACAACAGAAACTCCAACTCCATGTAATCCACCAGAAACCTTATATCCTTCTCCCCCAAATTTTCCACCAGCATGAAGTGTAGTCATTACTACTTCAACTGCAGGTTTAGCTACTTTAGGGTGCATTTCTACTGGAATTCCTCTACCATTATCTCTAACTAAAATAATATTCCCTGGTTTAATTTCAACATCAATATCACTACAATAACCAGCCATTGCTTCATCGATACTATTATCAACTACTTCATAAACTAAATGATGGAGACCATCTGGACCTGTTGAACCAATATACATACCAGGTCTTTTTCTTACTGCCTCTAGTCCTTCTAAAACTTGTATATGTTCTGCTTCATAATTACTTGTTTCTTTAATAGCCATCAGTATCCCCCATTTTCCTCTATAAATCGATCAACTCTTTTGGCTAGTGTCTTTGAAGAAATCATTGATAAATATATAGTCTCCCCTGTTAACACAAAAGAACGGGGATCTCCCCCGGAATAATCAACAATAAAACCTTCTTCCTCAGAAATCGATAAAAAATCACGTGTAACCTCAGCCTCGGTTGTATTAGCGAGGTCACCGATCATTACTATCTCATTAGATGGAATCATATTACCATCACCAAGATGTAAAAACATATGATTTTTTCACCCTCTTTCAGTAATTCTCCCCTGATTTACATGATAAATTTTATAGGAGTTATTACGTAGTCCTTCCATATTTTCCATATCTGTTGTCGTAATTATTGTTTGAATTTTATCTGCAATAATCTGTAAAAGTGTCTTTCTTCTAGAACTATCAAGTTCTGAAAAAACATCATCAAGTAATAATACTGGATATTCACCAGTCTCTGATTTCATAAATTCTAATTCCGCAAGTTTTAACGCAAGAGCTACAGTCCGTTGTTGCCCCTGAGAACCAAATTTACGAACATCCATTTTATTTATTTTTAACATTAGATCAGCCCGATGTGGACCAACTACTGTATAGCCTCTTTTTATCTCTTTATCTCTATTATTTACTAAATTTTGCTTAAATATAACTGCTGTTTCATTTTCTTTAAGTTTTTCATTAAAACCATCTAAACTTGATTCATATTCAATCTGTAAATTTTCTTGACCATTTGTTATCTGTCTTTGCGCTAATCTAGCCAATATCTTTAATTTTTTTATAACTTCTATTCTTTTTTTAATAATTTTTGTGCCAATCTCAATTAATTGTTCATCCCATATTTCTAACATACTAATATCGGTATTTTTTCCAGATTTGAATCTTTTTTCTCTTAAATTCTTTAATAAATTATTGCGCTGCTTTAAAATATGATCATATTTACCACTAAGATGATGATAATAAGGATTAACCTGTGAAATCTCCAAATCAATAAACTTGCGACGATTGGCTGGTCCTTCTTTAACTAATTTTAAATCTTCTGGAGAGAACAGAACAACATTAAGATAACCCAGTAATTCATTAACTTTACGCAAAGGGTTATCATTAATTTCAACTTCTTTTTGACTTCCACTTAATTTACAGGCTAATTTAAGATCACCATTTCTTTTTTCTAATTTAAGTTGAATTAAAGCTTTTTTTTGTTCCCAGTTTATTAACTCACTTGTAACACTAGTACGATGAGAGTCAGCTGTTGCCATTAAATAAATAGCTTCCAGTAAATTAGTTTTCCCTTGACCATTAGCTCCAATAAATATATTTAAATTAGGATGAAGATTTAACAAAACTTCATTAAAATTTCTAAAATTACGGCAGAGCACCTTTTCCAGGTACATTTACTCTTTACTCACTAGATAAGTATTTTCTGTGGGTAAGATCTTTACTTTATCTCCAATAGATAATTTCCTACCCCTTCTATTTTCTATTTCTCCATTGACCTCTACATTTCCTTCTTTTATTAAATATTTTGCTTCTCCACCAGATCCAACTATTACTGCCCATTTCAAAAACTGATCTAAATTAATAGTTTCTGATTTTATTTTAATTTCTTCCATCACAAATACCTCCTTAAATTAATTCTGAGATCTCACTGGCATAATTAAATATATAAATTTACTAGCTTCAGCTACTGATTTAATTACAAGTGGATTTAGAGGACCGATTAATTCTACATGAATCTCTTCATCACTTAGTATTTTTAAAACATCTAATAAATAACCAGCATCAATGTTAATATTTTGTTCTGATCCATTTAATTCAATTTCAACCTCTTCATGTGCATAACCACTACTATTTTCTAATGAATTAATCTCCAATTTATCCTCATTTACTATTAATGATATTATATTAGAGTCTAGTCGGGCTATTAAAGAAGCTCTTTTTACTGAATTTTGCATACGTTTTAAATCTGCCACAAAATCAGAATTAAATTCATCAGGTATAACTAATTCGTAATTAGGAAATTTACCTTCAATTAATCTTGAAATTACAATAATACCTTCAAAATCAAATCTAGCGTAATTTTCATTTATTAAAATTTCTACTTCACCGTCATTATTTAAGAGACTGCTCAGTTCTTGCAGCGTATTACCAGGAATAATTGCCTTAATATCATCTTCTATACCTGTTTTATAATTTAATTCAATAAATGATAAACGATAAGTATTTGTAGAAACCATTCTTATTTTTTCAGGTTTAACTTCAAATAAAGCACCAGTTAAAGCTGGTTGTGTTTCATCACTTGAAGTTGATACTCTTACTTTTTTAATTGTATCTAGTAATTTATTAGCTGGCATCTTGAAAGTAACTGGAATATCTACTTCTGGTAAACTAGGAAACTCATCCGGATCATATCCACTTAATTTAAACTGTGAAGATAAACAATTTAACTCAGCCTGCCATTTTTCTTGGTTCACTTTAAAACTAATTTGTTCATTTGGTAATTCTCTAATGATATTAATAAGTTGATTTGCTGGTAATACCACTGCTCCTTCTCTCTGAATATCAACATCTATCCAGTATTCAATACCTAGTTCAAGATCAGTTGCTTTAACCTGCAAACCCTTTCCAGTTACTGCTTTAAGATAAATTCCTGTTAAGATTGGTAATGTATTACTAGAAGCAACAGCTTTTTTAACAATATTAAGTCCTGCATAAAATTCTTTCTGTTTAATATTAAATTGCAAATTAATCCCTCCTGTTTTTAGCCAAGTTATCCACAAAACGAAAAAATATAATTATAGTATTTATATATATAAAACTAGTAGTACTAGTAGTAGGGGCTGTGAATATGTGGATATCGTGCTTTGAGCCCCTACTTTAAGGAAAACCCCTGTAGATAAAATGTTAAGAATAAGTCCATAAGTATCCACATATAAACAATTAAAAACTATCCACTTTTCATAAACAAGCAAGTTAATAGTTGTCCACAGAAATTGTTGAAAAGATTAGCCATGTTTAATTTGATCAATTAATTTTGTAATAGTATTTTTAAAATCTACTTCATTTTCAATTTTATTCACTATTTTATTATGCGCATGAATGACTGTAGTATGGTCACGACCACCAAATTCATCACCAATATGTGGTAAGGAGAAATCGGTTAATTCTCTGGAAAGATACATTGCAATTTGCCGAGGAAATGCTATATTTTGGGTGCGTTTTTTTGATTGCATATCTTCCAAATTAAGATTATAATAATTTGTAATAATTTTTTTAATACGATCAATATTTACTTCAAAAAGTCTTTTTTCGTTTTGATTTATTAAATCTTTAAGAGCTTCTTGGGCAAGATCAGCATCTATTTCTCGGTCTACCAGTGAGGAATAAGCAATTACTTTAATCAAAGCACCTTCAAGTTCACGGATATTTGATTGAATTTTATTTGCAATATAGATAACTACTTCATTGGGAATAGTTAAATTCTCAATATCAGCTTTTTTTCTTAAAATAGCAATTCTTGTCTCCAGATCTGGTTTCTGAATATCTGTAATTAAACCCCATTCAAAACGTGACCGCAATCTTTCCTCTAAGGTTGGTATTTCTTTGGGTGGGCGGTCACTTGAAATTATAAGTTGACGATTTGCTTCATGTAAAGTGTTAAAAGTATGGAAAAATTCTTCCTGAGTTCTTTCTTTACCAGCTAAAAACTGAATATCATCTACTAATAAAATATCAATATTTCTATATTTATCTCTAAAATCTACCGTTTGATCGTCTTTGATGGCATTAATTAATTCATTCGTAAAAGTTTCTGATGATACATAAACAACTTTATAATCAGGATTATCCTTTAATATAAAATGGGCAATAGCTTGCATTAAGTGTGTTTTACCGAGACCAACATCACCATAAATGAAAAGAGGATTGTAAGCTTTAGCTGGAGCTTCAGCTACTGCCAGAGAGGCAGCATGAGCAAATCGATTACTATTACCTACTACAAAGGTATCAAAGGTATATTTAGGATTAAATCCATTTTGCAGGTCAAATTTATCATCATTATTAATTTCTTTATCAATTTCTTTCTTCTCAACTGATTTTTCAGATTTAACTTTATCTTTTTTCGACTTTGTTTCATCAGTTTGGTTATATTCCTTTAATTGGGATGGATTAAGTAAAAGAAGGGACCAGTCTTGATTAGTTAATTTCCCTAAAATATCTTCAATAAGATCAGTATATTGAGTAGCAATCCAATCCTGAATGAATTCATTTGGTACTTCCAATATTAATTTACTATCTTCTGTTATTTCGATAGGTCTTGTTTCTGAAAACCAGGTATTAAAACTTGGATTGCTTAATTGGTTTTTTATTTTATTTAAAGTTTCTTGCCAAATATGGTCTAATTCTTTTTTTGAAAATGACATAAGTAATACCCTCCTGTGACAAAAATCCTACTTTAAGTCAATTTTATCCCCAGGCCTGGGGATAAAATAGCACATTATCCACAAATTTGTGGATAAATATATCGGTTATCCACAGAAAACTAGCTTGTCTTCTTTCCCGACATATTAGTTAATTTATTTATTAAGCGAAGTAAAATCTATATTTTTTGTGAATTAAAGAAAAAAACTGTCCACATAAACAGACCTAAAACAAGCTCTTATCAACAGTTTGTGGATAAAAACAGGTGTTTTTGTGGATAACTATTGCAAATTAGTTCATTTTAAGTGTTTTGTGGAAAAAAATATTAATTTTTTGTTGATAATGGTTTGTCCTTATAATAATATAGTAGAGATCTTTTGACATAAATAATCAATATTATGATAACAGATTATCAACAGATTATCAACAAAAATGTCAACTCATATTCTTTGTGGATAAAAAGTGGAAGCCAAAAAGCTTGACTCTATTATTTAAATAACATATAATTTTAATGAATGATTAAATAGTCTGGAACTATTTGTTGGGTTTGCAGGAGGTCTAATTTTGTGGAGAGTTTAAAAAATAGTAAGGAATTTGGGCGGGTTTATCAGCAGGGTAAATCAAAAGCAACCCGAGACTTGGTCTTATACGTATTAAAAAATAGTTTAGATAATAATCGATATGGCTTTTCAATTAGCAAAAAAATCGGTAATGCTGTTGTAAGAAATAAACTGAAAAGAAGATTGAAAGAAATTATTCGTGAAAAAGATGAAAAATTGAAAAAAGGCTATGATCTGATTATTATTGCCCGTAAACCGGTGACTAAACTAGATTATCTTGCTTTAAAGAAAGATGTTGAACGTCTCTTTAAAAAAATGGAGATGAAAAAAATTGAAGAAAATAATACTCATCTTAATTAAATTTTATCAGAAAGGTATTTCTCCCTGGACTCCAAAAAACTGTCGTTTTCAGCCAACATGTTCAGAGTATTCCAGACAAGCAGTTTTAAAGTATGGTACCTTAAGAGGAGGTTGGATGGGATTAAAGCGAATTTTGCGCTGTCATCCTTTCAATCCAGGTGGTTATGATCCGATAGAATAGGAGGAAATAATAAATGTTTAGTTGGTTTGGTTGGTTAATTGATGGAATGAGTTATTCATTAAATTTTATTTATGAAATGGTTGGTAACTATGGTTTAGCGATTATTATATTTACTTTAATAATCAAATTTTTACTATATCCATTGACTGCAAAACAGACAAGATCAATGAAAGATATGCAAGAACTGCAGCCACAGTTAAAGAAACTTCAAGATAAACATAAGGATAATAAGGAAAAACAGCAAGAAGAAATGATGAAGCTTTATAAAGAACATAATGTTAATCCGGCAGCTGGTTGTCTGCCTATGATTTTTCAATTAATTATTTTAATTCCACTTTATCGTTCAATTTATGCACTGGGTGATAAAATGGCAAATAGTACTTTTCTTTGGATTGGTACTTTGACAGATGGTTCGCTGGCAACTCCTGATATTACAATTGTTATTCTTAATGCTCTTGTTATGATTGGTCAGACGTATATGACACAGAAAATTTCTGGTAACAAGGGTCAAAATAATACAATAATGTGGATTATGCCATTATTTATTGTTTTTATTGGGTTTAGTTTACCCGCTGGTGTTCTTCTTTACTGGCTTACTTCAACCGTATTTACTGTAGTACAGCAATACGTTCTTTCAAAGGAGCCCAGTAAAATTAAGGAGGCAACTAATTAAAATGGATAGTATTCGCAAAGAAGCCAAAAATGTTGAAGAAGCAGTTGAAAAGGCTTTAAAGGAACTTGAAATTTCTCGCGAAGAGGCAGAAATTAATATTATAGAAGAAGGTAATACTGGTTTTTTAGGTATTATTGGGAATAAAAATGCTATAGTTGAGGTTAAAATAAAATATGATCCTATTAAAATCGGACTAGAATTTTTAGAAAGTATTTTTAATTCTTCAGATCTTAATGTTGAGGTCGAGATTGTAGAGGAAGAAACAAACGATGAACAGGTTTTATTTAATCTTTTGAGTCCAGAATTGGGTCTTGTAATTGGCCATCGTGGTGAAACACTTGATGCACTTCAATATTTAACTTCAATTGTCGTAAATAAAAAGAATAGTGAATATTATCGAGTATTGCTTGATGCGGAAGGTTATAGGGATCGTCGCAAAGAAACTTTAGAAAGACTGGCCAATAAATTGGTCAGAAAAGCAATCGATAAAGGTAGAAAAGTTGTCCTGGAACCAATGCCGCCACATGAAAGAAGGATTATACATATAACCTTAAAGGATAATCCTTATGTTAAGTCATATAGTGAAGGACAAGAACCGTTTCGTAAGGTAATGATTGAGCCAATTAAGTAGTTTAAGATAAATAATTATTATCTAGTAAACCCAGTAGGTGGCTCCTGCTGGGTTATATTTTTCGGGAGGTGAAAAGTTTGGATATTTTAAAAGAAGATACTATTGCTGCTATTGCAACTCCCTTTGGAACTGGGGGTACAGGCAAAATAAGAATTAGTGGTCCCAAAGCTTATCAAATTGGTGATCGCCTATTTCGCAGTGCAAATGAACCTAAAAAAATTTCAGAACAAAAAACTTATACTGCCCATTATGGTTATATTATTGATCCAGAGTTAAATAAAGAAGTTGAGGAAGTTGTAGCAATTGTGATGCGGGGGCCACGCTCTTTTACAGGTGAAAATGTATTGGAATTTGATTGCCATGGTGGGATGACTCCTTTAAAGAGGGTGCTTGACCTTGTTTTAGCAAGTGGATCCCGGCTAGCTGAACCAGGTGAATATTCGCGGCGAGCTTTTATGAATGGCAGAATTGATCTCGCCCAGGCAGAGGGAATTATTGAAGTAATTAACGCAAAAACAGAAAAAAGTCTTGATATAGCGGTTGGTCATTTAACAGGAAAATTATCAGATAGAGTAGAAGACCTAAAAGATAAGGCAGTTGAAATGCTGGCTCATTTAGAGGCGGCGATAGATTATCCAGAAGATGAAATAGAAGGTTTTAAAGCAGATGAACTTGCAGCTAGATTTAAAAGATTAGAAGAAGGTATAGCGGAATTACTTGCTACTAGTAAACAGGGTAAAATTTATCAAGAAGGCTTAAAAACAGTTATAGTAGGTAAACCTAATGTTGGTAAATCAAGTTTATTGAATTACTTTCTTGAAGAAAAAAGAGCTATTGTTACTGATATACCAGGAACTACTCGTGATGTAATTGAAGAATTTATTAGTCTACAAGGAATTCCTTTAAAGATCATAGATACAGCCGGTATTAGGGAGACAGAAGATAAAGTTGAAAAAATTGGTGTAGAAAGAACCAGAGAATCAGCGGCTAAAGCAGACCTGATACTTTTTATGCTTGATATTAATCAAGGCGTTACTAAAGAAGATCTGGAGATTTATAATTTAATAAAAGATAAACCAGTAATAGTAATTGTTAATAAAACAGATTTAGAGCCAGAAGTAGATTATAAATTATTAACTGATAAATTTAGTGAACATACTTTAATTAAAATTTCTTTAAAAGAAGAAGCTGGTTTAGAAGAATTAAAGGATGCTGTATTGGGAGAAGTATTGACTGAAGAATTGAGTGGTAGTGATGATGTAATGATTACCAGGACCAGACACCGTAATGCCTTAAGAGAGGGCCTGGAAGCGATTAAAAGGGTGATTTCAACCTATCAAGCAAATATGCCCTATGATTTTTTAACCATTGATTTAAAGGAGTGTCTTGCCCAATTAGGTAAAATTACAGGTGAAACAGTAACTGAAGATATTATTGACCGTATTTTTAAAGATTTCTGTTTAGGTAAATAATATACAGCTTGATATTTTTTTCATTTGCCGTTCGCTTCAACATCGTGTTTTCGTGAATCCGGGGAGAGACATTTCAATAAATATCAAGCTGAATAATTAATAATTTTAAAAACAGCAATTTTTTAGATACTGAGATATATATATAGAAAGGAGATTTAAAATGTCTTATCACAGATATCCAACCGAATATGATGTAATAGTAATTGGCGCTGGACATGCAGGCTGTGAAGCTTCTTTGGCACCAGCCAGGATGGGTTTAAAGACCCTTACTTTAACGGTAAATCTTGATCATGTTGCTTTTATGCCCTGTAACCCTTCCCTTGGTGGGCCAGGTAAATCTCATATTGTAAGAGAAATAGATGCACTAGGTGGCGAAATGGCGCGCAATATGGATGAAACCATGATTCAGATCAGAATGTTAAATACAAGTAAAGGACCAGCAGTGCATGGACTGCGTGGACAGGCTGATAAAGAGGCTTACCATAAACGCATGAAAAAAGTTTTAGAAGATCAGGAAAATCTTGACCTAAAACAACAGGTTGCAGAAGAAATCGTTGTTGAAGATGGAGAAGTAAAAGGTGTAGTCACAAAGACAGGCGTATTTTTTGCAGGCAAAAAAGTAATTTTAACAACGGGTACATTTTTAAAAGGTAAAGTTATCATTGGTGCAGCCAGCTTTAATGCAGGACCTAATCAACAATATCCAGCAAACAAACTATCAGACAACTTAAAAGAATTGGGTATTAATTTACGCCGATTTAAAACAGGCACACCACCTCGGGTTAGTGGCAAATCACTTGATTTTTCAAAAATGGATCCACAACCAGGGGAAGAGGGATTAGCATTTTCATTTATGTCTGAACCTTTAACTGGTGAACAGACAATGTGTTATTTGACCTATACTTCAGCAGAAACACACCGTCTTATTCAGGATAATAAAATGAGGACACCACTTTTTAGTGGTGTAATTGAAGGAGTAGGCCCGCGTTACTGTCCATCAATTGAAGATAAAGTAGTACGCTTTCCTGATAAAGATAGGCATCAGTTATTCCTTGAGCCTGAAGGCTTAGACACAGATGAATATTATGTTTCAGGCTTATCAACCAGTCTCCCTCAGGATGTTCAGATAGAAATGGTAAGAACAATTCCTGGTATGGAAAAAGGTGAAATAATGCGACCAGGCTATGCGATTGAATATGATTGTGTTGATCCAGAAGAGATGAAATTAGATCTTGAGTTAAAAAAGATTAAAGGCATTTATACAGCTGGTCAAATTAATGGTAGCTCAGGTTATGAAGAAGCGGCCTGTCAGGGTTTAATAGCTGGCATTAATGCTGCACTTAGCCTTAAAGGAAGAGAATCTTTAATTTTAAAAAGATCAGAATCATATATTGGTGTCTTAATAGATGATCTGGTTACAAAAGGAACAGAAGAGCCTTATAGGATTATGACTTCCCGGGCTGAATACAGGCTATTACTGAGACAGGATAATGCAGATCAGCGCTTAACTCCACTTGGACATGAAATTGGCCTGATTAAAGAAGAGAGATTTAAGGCTTACCAGGAAAAAATTGAACAGATAAATTTAGGTATGAACTTTTTAAAAGATAAAGCAAATAAGGTAAACCCAACACCTGAAGTAATTGCCAGATTAGAGGAGTTAGGTAGTGGCAATCTAGCTAAACCAGCTACTTTAGAGAGACTATTACGCAGACCAGAAATAGATTATGAAGATTTAAGATTTTTTGCACCAGGATTACCTAAATTACCAGAACAAGTTGTAGAACAGATTCAGATACAGATTAAATATAAAGGATATATTGATAGACAGTTAAGTCAAGTGGAACAGTTTCGCAAGATGGAAAACAGGAAAATACCTGAAGATATAGATTATCATAAGCTTAAAAATTTACGATTAGAGGCAAGAGAAAAATTAAAACAAGTTGACCCAATGTCTCTGGGGCAGGCTTCTAGAATTTCAGGTGTATCTCCTGCAGATATTTCTGTACTAATGATTTATCTAGAACAAATAAGTAGGGGAAAAGCGGGAGAAGAGGCCGATAAAAATGGGAGAGATTAAAAAAGAATGGTTTAGAGATAGAATGGGAAGAGGTCTAAAGAGCTTAAATATTCCCTATAGTGATGAACAACTAGAACAACTTTTTAATTATCTACTTTATTTAAAATCTGAAAACAAAAAATATAATCTAACAGCAATTACTGAGCCAGAAGAGATAATTACTAAACATTTTCTTGATTCACTAGTTATTATTCCAGAATTACCAGATAATAAACATCTTCGTTGGTTAGATATTGGTACAGGTGGTGGCTTTCCTGGTCTAGTTTTAAAAATATTTCGGCCAGGAGAAATATTTTATTTAGTTGATTCTGTTCGTAAAAAAGTAGATTTTCTAAAAATGCTAGCTGCTAAAATAGATATCAAAGGGGTAGAAGCTTTTCATGCAAGAGCAGAAAATTTGGCACATCAAGAAAATTGGCGGGCAGGTTTTGATCTCGTTGTATCTCGAGCAGTAGCTCCTTTAAATGTATTATTAGAATATACTGTTCCTTTTGTGGAATTAGATGGCCAAGTTATTCTTTATAAAGGACCAGAGTATGAAAATGAATTAGAGGAAGCAAAAGAGGCAATGAAATTATTGGGAGCAAATCTTTCTCAAGTGAAAAAAGTCGATATTCTAGGAATTAAAGGAGATCGTGTCCTTTTATATATAAATAAGGAACATCCCACTCCTGACAAGTATCCCCGCCGGCCGGGAATGCCAAAAAAGAGACCGCTTTAAGCAGGAGAATTTAGTTTTATAAAGAATAATACAGTTGGAGTTAATGGAGGTATTAGTGATGAAAATCCCATTTTTTTCAAAGGAAACAGATGAAAGTTATAATAATGATAATATAATCCAACTTGCAGTTGAAAAGATAGTTACAAATCCTTACCAACCACGCAATAAATTTAATCAATCAGATATTGAAGAATTAGCTGCTTCTATTGAAAATTTTGGTGTTATCCAGCCCATTACTGTACGAAAAAAAGCAGACAAGTATGAATTAATAGCTGGTGAAAGAAGACTGCGAGCTGCCAAATTTAATGGGAATCAACATGTGCCTGTGATCATTCGCGAATTTACTGATCAAGAAACAGCAGAAATAGCCTTGGTTGAAAACTTACAACGTAAGGATTTAGATTTTATTGAGGAAGCAGTTGCTTATGCACGCCTCCTAGATGAATTTGGCTTAACTCAGCAGGAACTTGCTGATAAAGTTGGTAAAAGCCAGTCAACCATCGCAAACAAGCTCCGCATTTTAAAATTGGACAAAGAGGTTCTCAAAGAAATTAATGATCCTATTTTTAGTGAACGGCAAGCAAGAGCTTTATTAAAAATCACAGAAAAAGAGCAACAGTTAAAAGTTGTAGAGTTGATCAAGAAAAACAAGTGGACGGTTAGAGAAACAGAAAGCTATATTAAAAAAGTTTTACAATCTGAAAAAGTTAAGCCAAAAAGAAAGATAAAAAGGGTTTATGGGGATCTGCGGATTTTTGTTAATACACTTGATAAAACTCTTGCCGAGATTAGGCAATCGGGGTTAGAAGTTAAGGTTGACAAAGATGAAGCAGAAGAATATATAGAATATCGCATTCGATTACCCCGAAATTAGTTTAATGTAAAAAAAGGGGGAGATTTATTTGGCAAAAGTAATAGCTGTTGTGAACCAGAAAGGCGGAGTTGGGAAAAGTACTACCTCTGTTAATTTAGGGGCAGGACTGGCTGAACTTGGAGAATCTGTTTTATTAGTTGATATTGATCCCCAGGGAAATGGAACCAGTGGTCTTGGCATTGATAAGAGTGAAATTGAATTAACAATCTATGATGTCTTGATAGAGGGAGAAGAGATAGTTAATGCTATTATTTCTACAACTAACAAAGGTCTTGACCTCTTGCCAGCCAATATAGAATTAGCTGGTGCTGAGATAGAACTTGTGTCGATTATCTCTCGTGAAGGCAGATTAAAGAAAGCAATACAACCAATCAAGGATAATTATGATTATATAATTATTGATTGTCCGCCTTCACTAGGGCTTTTAACCTTAAATGCTCTAACAGCTGCTGATCGGATTATTGTTCCTATCCAATGTGAATATTATGCATTAGAAGGATTAGGACAGTTAATGCAGACCATAGAACTTGTTAGGAAAAATCTAAATGAGGATTTAAAATTAGATGGAGTAGTACTTACTATGTATGATGCGCGTACAAATCTTGCGCAACAGGTAATAGATGAGGTAAAAGAGTATTTTGATGACCTAGTTTATAGTGCAATCATTCCACGCAATGTTCGTTTGAGTGAAGCTCCCAGTTTTGGACAACCTATTACTACCTATAGCCCTGGGTCCAGTGGGGCAAAAGCCTATCGAAAACTTGCAAAGGAAGTGAATGCAAATGACTAAAAGAAGATTAGGAAAAGGTTTAGGTGCACTAATCAATGAAAGTTCGAGTGGTTATGATGATGAAGTTAAGGTTGAAGAAATAGCTATTGATAGTATAGAAGCAAACCCTTATCAGCCACGCCAAGAATTTGAAGAAGAGGCTTTAGCGGAATTAGCTGCTTCTATTTCTGAAAAAGGTGTTATACAACCCATTACAGTGAGACAGACTAAAGCAGAGAAGTACCAATTAGTGGCCGGCGAAAGGCGGATGAGAGCCTCCCAAAAAGCAGGTTTAAAGAAGATTCCGGCTATTATTAGAAAATATACAGATGATGAAATGATTGAAATAGCTTTGATTGAAAATTTGCAGCGGGAGGATTTGAATCCTATTGAAGAAGCTCAAGCTTATCGACAAATGATTGATGAGTTCTCTTTAACACAAGAGGAAGTGGCAGAAAAAGTTGGTAAGAGTCGCTCCAGTGTTGCAAATACTGTTCGTTTATTAAATTTAGCACCAAAAGCACAGATGCATGTTTCACGTGGAACGATTTCAATGGGACATGCCCGGACATTATTAGCTTTAAAAGATCACAAAAAACAGATTGAAGCCTGTGAACACATAATTATTCAGCAACTTTCGGTACGTGAAACCGAAGAATATATCAATAAATTAAAAAATCCTTTACCTAAGCAAAAGAAAGAAGTAAACACAAACGAATTATCTCCAGAATGGCAGCAGTTAGAAAAGGATTTTGCCTCATATTTTACTGGCAAAGTAAAGATTAAGCAGAGAAAAAATAAAAATTTACTAACTATTGAGATTAAAAACTTAGATGAGCTCAAAAGAATAAAGGAACAGATGCAAATTAACTAATGTTTCACATGAAACAATGTTTTAGACAAAGTAGAGGTGTAGCTATGTTTATTATTATCGTCGGTGGAGGAAAATTAGGCAGATATTTATGTAAAGAGTTAATAAAGAAAGAACATAGTCTGGTTTTGGTTGAGCAAGATCAAGAGATTGCAGAATTAATTAAACAAAAATATAAAATTGAAGTTGTAGTAGGAGATGGCTCGCGTAAAGAAACTTTAGAAAAAGCCGGTGTGGAAGAGGCTGACTTATTATTAGCAGTAACAAGGGATGATCAAGATAATATGGTAATCTGTCAGCTTGCAGAGAGACAATTCAATGTGGCTAGAACATTAACTACTGTTAATACACCTGGCAATGAGAAATTATTTAACTGGTTAGGTGTAAATGTAGCGATAAGTAGTGCTTCTGTACTTACGGCTCTGGTTGATCAAGAAGATGCAGTTAAGGAATTACGTGATTATCTTTTTCAAGATCAGGACAGTATGGAATTTGTAAGATTAAATGTCACAGAGAGTTCTCCTGTTGTAGGCAAGAAAGTGAAAGAAATAGAGATGCCACTTGAATCAGTGCTTGTTACAATTTTAAGAGGGGAAAAACCAATTTTGCCGCGGGGGAATACAGTTATTAAAACAGGTGATTTGGTGATGGCACTAACACGACATGATTTAAAAGAAGATCTAAGAGAAATATTTCAGGTGATAGAATGACTGGTACACTAGTTAATACAGCAGCAATAATTGCTGGCAGTTTGCTTGGTGTGATGTTCCATGGTAAATTGCCGAACAAATATCAAAAAACAGTGATGGAAGGGCTAAGTTTAGCAGTTATTCTAATTGGATTACAGATGGCTTTAAGTATCAGTGGGGCGAGTGATACTCTAATTGTAATCTTTAGTATGGTGATTGGTGGTATTCTGGGTGAATATATAGGAATTGAAGAAAAGTTGAATCAAGTAGGTGAAAGACTGAAAAAAAGATTTGGTGATGAGGATACTCTTTTTGTGCAGGGTTTTGTGCAAGCAAGTTTGATTTATTGTGTTGGAGCAATGGCAATTATGGGGGCTATTCAGGAAGGAATAAATGGAGATCCTTCTATTTTATTAACAAAATCGCTACTGGATGGAGTATCTTCTGTTGCTTTTGCAGCTACTTCTGGGGTAGGGGTGGCTTTTTCTGCATTGCCTGTCCTAATTTATCAGGGAGGGATAACCCTACTAGCTTCAGCAGCGGAATCGTTCTTAACACAGGATATGATTAGAAACATGACAGCAGTAGGTGGTTTGTTAATAGTTGCGATTGGCTTTAATGTATTGGGAGTAACCCGGATTAAAGCAGGCAATATTTTACCCGCATTAGTAGTGGCTATCACATTATCTGCTCTAGTTTTTTAGAGGATGTTTATGACAATAGTTAGGAGGCTAAAATGTTTGGAACTGAGAAAAGCAAAGAAATAACTAACAATAATACTGGCAAACAAAATAGGGTGGAGACAATCATTGGCAATGGTACCATTATTGAAGGTGATATTTATACAAAAGGTTCTCTTCGGGTAGAAGGGGAAATAGCAGGAAATCTGAAAGCTGATGGTGATCTTGTCGTTGGAGAAAATGGTATTGTAAAAACAAAGATTGAAGCACAAAATATTATAATTGCAGGTAAAATTAATGGAGAAGTAATTGCTCATAAAAAGTTAGAGTTAAAACCAACATCAGTTGTTCAGGGAGACATCATATCAGAAATCCTGCAAATTGAAGCTGGTGCTAAATTTACAGGCAATAGTAAAAATATTAACCAGGAAAAAACAGACAAGTTAAAATCTACCCGAAAAGAAAATAAAAATGGAAATGATACTAAGGAAAATTAATATATTAGCTTAGACCTGAAGAAACTCTGCGTTTTTGCGGTTGGCTTTCACTGACAGCTAACCTAAGTCCGCGGGCTATTGTTCTTGCCATTTTTATGACTAAATTTAATCTTGTACTCTGTAATACTAAATATTCCATGTAGCCGCCGACGTTAACCATTCCCGTAATATGCATATCTCCAATTGCAGTTAGTTCCTTTTTGACTCCAGAACCAGGAAATAATGGACCTTCTTTGACGTCAACACAACCTACACTGCTTTTTTTACCTAGACCTGCATCAATAGCGATGATAAAAGGATTATAAAAATTTGCATCTATTTCTTTTTTAATCTGTTGTAAATTTTTGGCGTGAACAGGTTTTTCTACGTTCCCAAAAATAGGAGCATTAAAATTATGATATGTAGATAAAAAAGTTCCAGTTAGTGGACCTAGTGCATCACCAGTGGAGCGATCTGTGCCGATACAAAGGATAACTGTCTGTCTGGAATCGCTCTTCTTGTTTAAATTTTCCATTTTTTTGGAAATGAGTTGATAAAGGTGGTATTCAGCTCTACTTTGCTGAACATGTATTCTGTCATTATTTTTGAACATTGAGTGACCTCCCGCTTTAGCTTTGTAGTAATAATTATATGAATTATTATCTGGAATCATACGGATAATTTATACATTAAAAAAATTTTAATTGAAATTTTGCATTTACTTTAAAAATCATATATAATAAAAGTGAAATTAAATAATGACCGGATGAAGTCCAGATGAGAGACCTTATTGGCGCCGAAGGAGCAAGGAAACCAACCGAAACTCTCAGGCATAAAGAAATCTGGAGGGACGGGACTCTGAACTTATTTGAACAGAGGACTGGTAGCTACCAGTCCTCTGTTTTTTAGTTATAGGAGGTGATAACATGAAAAAGACTCCATTAAATGAAATTCATTATGAATTAGGAGCAAAGATGACTGATTTTGGTGGCTGGGATATGCCTATCGAATATAGTGGTATTATTGAAGAACATCATGCTGTTCGAAATGCATGTGGCCTCTTTGATGTTTCACATATGGGTGAGATAAAAATAAGTGGTGATAATGCTTTAGAAGCAGTGCAGAGATTAATAACTAATGATGCTGCTAGATTAAGTGTAGGAGATATTCTTTATTCACCAATGTGTAGAGAAAATGGTGGCATTATTGATGATCTATTAGTTTATCGCACAGGAGAAGAAAGCTTTTTATTGGTGGTAAATGCATCTAATCAAATAAAAGATTTTAACTGGATTGAAAACAATTTATTAGAAGGTGCAGTTGCGGAAGACCTTTCCGATAATTATGCTATGGTTGCTGTACAAGGACCTGAATCAAAAAAACTACTCAAAAACATTACAGACTTACCGTTGGATGATTTAGCTTATTATCACTTTTTTACTGGAAAAGTAGCTGATAAAGAAGTAATTTTATCGAGAACAGGTTATACAGGTGAGCTAGGCTATGAAATATATTTTAATCCTAGTGATGCCAATCATATCTGGCATAAAATTATGGAAGCAGGTAAAGAATATGATTTGAAGCCTGCTGGTTTAGGTGCTAGAGATACATTGCGACTAGAAAAGATGTTTTGTCTTTATGGAAATGATATAGATGAAACTACTCATCCACTGGAAGCAGGTCTGGGTTGGACTGTCCAATATAATAAAGATAATTTTATTGGTCAAAAGGCAATCTGTAAATTTCATGATCATGGTTTTGAGAGAAGATTGGTCGGATTCAAAATAACTGGTCGCGGTATTGCCCGACATGATTACGAAGTTTTTGCCAAAGGAGAAAAGATTGGTTCTGTAACAAGTGGAACACACTCACCTTCATTGGGAAAAAGTATTGGTCTTGCCTATGTAAAGAAAGAGTTTGCAAAAACAGGAGCTGAAATAGAAATTAAAATTCGTAATCGGATGGTTGCAGCAGAGGTTGTTTTAAAACCTTTTGTTTAAAGAAAAGCATTGGTAATGAATTTTCAGATTATTATTACTTGTAAATTAATAGAGGAGGTTATGTAAAGATGAGTACAAAAGAAGGATTATTTTACTCAGAAGATCATGAATGGGTAAAAAAAGAAGGAAAGATTGTTGTAATCGGTATTTCTGACCATGCTCAATCAGAACTTGGTGATGTTGTATTTGCTGAATTACCTGAAGTAGATGAAGAATTTGATCAGTTTGATAATATAGGTGTATTAGAATCTGTAAAAGCCGTCTCAGATATATTTACACCACTTAGTGGTAAAATAATTGAGATAAATGAAGAATTACTGAATGCACCAGAAAAGATTAACGAATCGCCATTTGATGAGGGCTGGTTGATTAAGTTAGAAATGTCAGATGAGAGTGAACTTGATACTTTAATGGATAGCGAGCAATACAAAGCCTTTATTGAGGGGGAATAGTTAATGGATTATATTTCCAATACGGATCAAGAAAGAAAGGAGATGCTTGCAGCGATTGGAGTTGAAGCTGTAGAAGAACTCTTTTCAATGATTCCTGAAGAAGTTTCATTTAACAGACCACTTAATATTCCGGAAGGAATTTCTGAGCTTGAACTGATTAGAAATGCGCAGAAAAAGGCAGCTAAAAATAAAAGTATGACTGAGTTATGTTCATTTATGGGAGCAGGTGCTTATGAACACTATGTTCCTAGCATTATTGATCATTTAATATCAAGATCTGAGTTTTATACTGCCTATACTCCCTATCAGGCTGAATTAAGCCAGGGTACACTGGAAGCAATCTATGAATACCAAAGTATGATCTGTGAAATAACTGGCATGGGGATTGCTAACGCCTCTATGCTTGATGGAGGTTCAGCTGCTGCTGAAGCGGTTTTAATGGCAGCACGTATCAGTCGCAAAAAGAAAATTTTGTTACCTGATTCAATCCATCCTGCATATCGGGAAGTTATAAAAACTTATGGAGTTAATCAGGAACTTGATTTTAAAGAAATATCTCTAACAGGTAGTAAATTAGATTTAGATGAATTAGCAGAAAATCTTGATAATCAAACTGCAGCGGTAGTTGTTCAATACCCTAATTTTTATGGTTCAATTGAAGAAATGGAAAAAATTCAGGAATTAATGAAAAAATCTAAAAAAGCGCTTTTAATTGTTATAGCAAATCCAATTTCTTTAGGCTTATTGAAGCCTCCTGCTGAATTTGGAGCAGATATTGTGGTAGGAGAAGGACAGAGTTTAGGTAATGGCTTAAATTATGGAGGTCCCTATCTTGGTTTTATGGCAATTAAAGATGATCGACGTCATTTGAGACAATTGCCTGGTAGAATTGTGGGTGGGACATCAGATGTTGATGGCAAAAAAGGTTTTGTGCTGACGCTACAGACTAGAGAACAACATATTAGAAGAGAAAAGGCTACTTCAAATATTTGTTCAAATGAAGCTTTAAATGCTCTGATGGCAACTATCTACTTAGCAACAATGGGTAGGGAAGGTTTAAAAGAAGTTGCAGCTCAGTCTTATCACAAGGCACATTATTTGGCAGATAAACTGGAAAAATTAGATGGCATAGAGATTGTTAATGATGATTTTTTCCATGAGTTCTGGCTTAAAACAGAAAAACCTATCACAGAAATCAGTGACAAATTATTAGAAAAAGGTTATTTAGCTGGCGTTGATCTTGCTCAGTTTGGTGAAGAAGAAGGTTTGCTGTTAGCGGTTACTGAAATGAGACATAAAGACGAAATCGACAATTTTGTCAAAGAGTTGGAGGTGGCCATCAATGGATGAAAAACTAATTAAAGATTATAGTAGTCCTGGTAGAAAGGGATATAGTTTACCTCCACTGGATGTACCAGAAAAAGATTTAAATGCTGGATTGGGTAATTATTTGCGAGAAGAACCTCTAGCTCTGCCTGAAGTAAGTGAAGTTGATGTAGTTAGACATTACACGGCACTCTCTGAAATGAATTATGGAGTGGATTCTGGCATCTATCCCTTAGGTTCTTGTACAATGAAATATAATCCAAAGAGAAATGAAGATCTGGCCCGAATTCCTGAACTGACACAATTGCATCCCTATCAAAAAGACGATCAATTGCAGGGTTCGCTGGAAATATTACATGATTTAAAGAACTATTTAGCAGAGGTTAGTGGCATGGATGCAGTTACTTTACAGCCTGCCTCTGGTTCTCACGGTGAATTCGTAGGTCTGATGATCATTAGAAAATATTTTGAAGATCAGGGAGATTTAAGGAAAAAGGTTATTGTTCCTGATTCTGCCCATGGTACTAATCCGGCCAGTGCAGCAATGGCTGGTTTTGACGTAATTGAAATCAAATCAAATGAAAGAGGTATGGTTGACCCGGCTGCATTAAGAGAAGCAATGAATGAAGAAGTTGCTGCTTTAATGTTAACCAATCCAAGTACCTTAGGTATTTTTGAAAAAGACATTTTAGAAATTGCAGATATTGTGCATGAAAAAGGTGGTTTGCTCTATTATGATGGAGCAAATATGAATGCAGTCATGGGATATGTTAGACCAGGAGATATGAATTTTGATGTATTGCACTTTAATTTACACAAAACTTTTTCTACTCCACATGGTGGGGGAGGACCTGGTTCTGGTCCAGTTGGTGTGAAAGAATTCTTAGCACCATATTTACCCTATCCTGTTTTAAGTAAATCTGAGGATAAGTATTTTTGGGATTATGCTAAAGAAAAGTCAATTGGTAAGGTACACAGTTTTTATGGTAATTATGCTGTTATGTTAAGAGCCTGGGCCTATATGGTGACAGTAGGCGGCCCTGGTTTAAAGAAAACAACTGAAAATGCCGTAATCAATGCCAATTATCTTAAAACAAAATTAAAAGAAACCTTTGAACTACCTTATGGGGAAGATAGTCTCCATGAATTTGTACTCTCTGGTAGCAAACAGAAAAAAGAAGGGGTTTCTACACTAAATATTGCAAAAAGATTACTAGATTATGACCAATATGCTCCAACAATATATTTCCCACTTGTAGTAAAAGAAGCATTAATGATCGAGCCAACTGAAACAGAAAATATTGAGACACTCGACAGATTTATTGAAACAATGCTAAATATTGCCCGGGAAATAAATGAAGATCCAGAAATGGTCAAAAATTCACCTCATACGACAGTAGTGAGAAGGTTAGATGAATCACAGGCAGCCAGAGAACCTGACCTGTGTTGGTAAAATTTAATTATTAAATTAGTGACCCCGGCTTAATTGTCGGGGTTTTTTATTGCAGTAAGACAAATTTTTATGTTATAATAAAATTTAGCAAATATAAAGCAGGTGAATTTATTGCAAGAAAGTAGATATTTAAAACAACTTTCAACAGAATTAGTTAAAGAATATAATGAGAAGGTAGCATTAATTGATAGTGGGGCAGGCGAGGAAGCAGTTGAATTTTTGGAAAGATTGCTGGAAGAACATCCTAATTTTGTACCCGCTTATAATAAGTTGGCTGTAATTGCTATAAATAGTGGACAACCACAAGCGGGAGAAGATTATCTTTACCAAGCACTAGAAATAGATAGTGATTTCGCACCAGCACTTACTAATCTTGGTAGTCTTGCTTTCCAACATGATCAGGTAGAAAAGGCTAAAAAATATTATGAGAAAGCTATTGCTTGTGAACCAGAATATGGACCAGCTTATAATAATTTAGGTGTTATCTATCGTGAAGAAGGGAAAATTACCGAGTCAGTAAAATATCTCAAAAAAGCGCGTAAATATGGCAGTTATGCAGTTAAGTTTGGGTCTGGTCGTAAATTTTACCAGGAACCAGGTTGTGTATTTGCTATAATAATTTTTATAGTTGCTATTTTGATTTTTTATTTTTGGTTGACTTAAAAAAGGGGGATTATGATGCCAACTGATTATAAGGTGGGTGATTTAGTCCGTTTTCGTAAAAAACATCCTTGTGGAGAAGATATTTGGGAAATAACTAGAGTTGGTATGGATTTTAAAGCAAAATGTACAGGTTGTGGGAGAATGATAATGTTACCCAGGAAAAAATTTGAGAAAGCTGTTAAAGAAAGGAAGAATTGCTAGATGAAGATTGGAATTGTTGGACTACCGAATGTAGGAAAATCTACACTTTTTAATGCACTAACGGAAGCTGGAGCTGATGCTGCTAATTATCCTTTCTGTACAATAGATCCTAATATTGGTGTTGTACCGGTTCCTGATACCAGACTTGATTGGCTAACAGATCATTATGAGCCAGAGAAAAAAACACCAACTGTGATAGAATTTGTTGATATTGCAGGTTTAGTAAAAGGTGCTAGTGAAGGTGAAGGTTTGGGGAATAAATTTCTCTCTCATATTAGAGAAGTAGATGCAATAGCCCAGGTTGTAAGATGTTTTCAAGATGAAAATATTACCCATGTAGATGGAACAATAGATCCTGGTAGAGATATTGATATTATTAATACTGAATTAATGATGGCAGATTTGGGCAGCCTTGAGAAAAGAAGAGAAAAGACCGCTAAACAAGCTAAGAGCGGTGATAGACAATATTTAAAGGAATTAGAGGTAATTGATAAAATTATTGAGGCACTTGAACGAGGAGAAAACATACGTCGCTTAGAATTAGGCGAAGCGGGCCTGAAAGTTGTTAAGGAATTAAAACTTTTAAGTGCCAAACCCATTATCTATCTTGCCAATATAGATGAAGCCGAAATTAGTGAGCCAGAAAATGAACTTGTTGCATCAGTAAAAACACATGCAGAGCAGGATGGGGCCCGGGTTGTGACAATCAGTGCCAAGATTGAATCTGATATTGCAGAACTTGCTGAGGAAGAAAAAGAGATGTTTTTAGATGAACTGGGTTTGGATAGTTCTGGTCTAGATAGAGTAATTAAGGCGGGCTATGAACTGCTTGATTTAATAACTTTTTTAACAGCAGGTAAACAAGAATGCCGAGCTTGGACTGTAAGAAAAGGTTCGACTGCTCCAGAAGCAGCTGGAAAAATTCATTCTGATATGCAAAAAGGGTTTATTAGAGCTGAAGTAATCAAATTTAGTGATTTTAAAGAAGCTGGCTCAATGGCAGCGGCCAGAGAAGCCGGGTTATTGAGATTAGAAGGCAAAGATTATATTATGCAAGACGGAGATGTTTGCCTCTTTAGATTTAATGTTTAAATAAATTGAGAGATCATATCCTGCATTTTTTAAAAGAATGCAGGATATTTTTGTTGCAATCGGATGATCAAATTTCATGGAAAAAGGTGGGCTTTTTTTACTGTTATAGCAAACATATGTTTGCTAAGAGTGTAAAATTATGGTATAATTTAATTAAGGTATTGATTAGATATTACCATAATGGTAAAATAAAATTGAAAGGACTTGTTGTCATGGGTATTAACCTAAATAACCCACATGATAAGTTTTTTAAGGCATCATTTGGTAGAGTTGATTTGGCTAGGGATTTTTTAAAGAATTACTTGCCAGGAGAAATTGATGAGGTAATTGATTACAGAAAGATGCAATTGAAAAACAATACTTTTATTGATGAAAAGTTGGCCAATTATTATTCTGATCTACTTTATCAAACTTCAATTGAGGGAGAAGATGCCTATCTCTATTTTTTATTTGAACATAAAAGTTATCTTGACAGATGGGCAGTATTGCAGTTGTTGAATTACATGTTGAGGATTTGGCTGAAGGAAAAGGCGAAGAGTAATCCTTGTAAGTTACCAATAATTATACCTATCTTATTTTACCATGGCAAAAGAAGTAGTAATATCAAAATGAATTTTAGGGAATATTTTAATAACAACGAGCAATTTGAGCGGTTTATACCATCATTGAATAAAATATATATTTGAAGTGCAGAGGGAGTTTGACCTGAAGGAGGTAGCCAGAGCAATGGAAAGAAAAGGCATAAAGGAGGCTGATCAAATAGTGAGAACTATGGCAGAAAAACTTCGTCAGGAAGGAGGACAAGAAGGACGAGAAGAAGGCAAAAAAGAAGGTCGAAGAGAAGAGTTAATTAATATTACAATTGAATTAATAAAGAAGAAACTAAAAATCGATATAATTCCAGAAGAAGTTAAAAATAAGATAGAAAAAGCAGAACTTGAAGAACTAAAAAAATTAACTGAAAATATTTTCGAAATAAATTCATTTGATGAAGTCAACAATTATTTATCCTAGAATAGATAAGTCAGGGGCTATCACAATATTAATTGAGATAGCCCTTTTTATAGGAAAATTTTTTTGTTGACAAACTAACTATCGTTAGTTAATATAAAAGTAGAATAAAAATTAAGAAAGGATGATATTGATGCTAAAGCATAAGTTTTTATTTAATATTAGTCGATTTTTCGTGATCTTTTTGATAATAGGATTCTTTGCAGGTAGTACTAGTGCTGCAAATCTTACTGGACAGGAAATATTAAAAAAGGTGGAAACTGCTCGTAGAGCAAAAACAGTAGAATTAAAAAATACGATGTTCATTTATAACGAAAGTGGAGACAAGAGAGAGAGGACAATAAGAATTTATCACAAACAGGCGGAGATTGAAAAGTCATTGATTAAATTTTTAGCGCCAGCTGATGTAGAAGGAACAGGTTTTTTATCATTAAAAAACAATCAAAAGGAAGAGATGTATCTATATTTACCAGCATTGGGAACAATTAAAAAAATTTCAGGTAGCCAAAAAAATGGTAGTTTTGTTGGTACTGATTTTAGTTATAATGATCTAACTGTGCTCAGTGGTGCTAATTATACGGATAATTATTCAGCAGAATTACTGGAAGAAGATAAAGAGTATTATTTTTTAAAATTGGACCCTAAAGATGATTATGAATACAAATTTGCTAAAATGCAGGTGAGAAAAGATATTTTCTATCCTGTTAAAATTGAATTTTATGATCAAAGTGATAATTTGATTAAAATAATGACCCATGCAAATATTGAAAAAATAGCTAGTAACTGGCTTGCCCGTAAAATAAGTATGGAAAATGTAGAAAAGGGAAGTAAGACAGTAATGATGATAGACGAAGTTTCATTTGGAAAATCTCTTGCAGATGAACTCTTTACAACTAGGTATTTACGTAGAAATTAGCTGGCGAAAGGAGAAGGCAGATGAATAATAAAAATATATTATTGTTAGGTATCACTTTATTAGTTTTAGTAAGTATTTTCTCTTTTCAAGTCAAAGCATTAGATATTTCTGGTCAATTTTCAAGTAGACTAGGTTATTATGAGCAGAATAATCAGTTAGTTGATCGTGAGAGGTTAAATTTGATTTTGGCAGAATCATTTGGTCTAAAAGGTGGTTTATATTTAAATTTAGAGACTGAAACAAAGTTAGCTAAGATCAGTGGTCAAAATAGAGAAACAACGCTAAGGCTTTCAGAAGCATATCTTGATTATTATACTAATAAGATTGATTGGCGTTTTGGTAAACAGATAATAAGTTGGGGAAGTGCCTATCAGTTAAATCCAACAGATTACTTTAGTCCAAAGGATATGACGGCAATTAAACCGTTTAATGAAAAAATTGGGGTTAATGCCATTAAAGGTATTTATTATGGGAAAAATAGAGTAGAGGTCACAGGTGTAATAACACCTTTTTTTACAAGTAATCGCATTTCACCAGACTATTTTCAAAAACAGGTTAAGTTAGATTCAGTAGCAAATACCTTAGAAAATTTACAAGCTGGTATTAAAATTACAAAAAGAGGTTTAAGAGGATTTGATCTTTCTACAAGTTTTTATCATGGCAGAGATCGGCAACCAATCTTTAGAAATTTTTCAGTTAATCCTCAACCTCCTCTACAGATGAAATATCCTATGGCTAATCACATTGGGTTAGACTTAGTGGGAGATCTAGGGGAAAATGATATCGGTTTTTGGACAGAACTGGATTACAGTCAATATGAAGATAATAATTATCAGGGGCGCTTGCAGCTTGTAACTGGCTTTGCTTATACATTTAATAACAATTTACACCTGATGAGTCAGGCATATCATCAGGGTGGACGGCATCAATCTGAAGAAGATCTTCAATTATTAGTTTTCCATTTAAACAAACCGATCTGGCAGTTTCACAGTTGGGATGCCAATTTATTTTATGATTTAATCAATAGTACTTATGCTTTAAACCCACAAATTAATTATTCATTAACTGGTGGAGCTGAATTGCAGCTTGGTTTTACTATAGTTCAAGGTGAAAAAAAGTCAAACCCTGGTTATCTTGCAACTTTGCTGCAGGATATGGCATATGCATTTTTATCAGTTAGTTTTTAGGTAGAGGAGGAGCTTAACAATGGAAAATAAAATAAATAAATTGGCTCGGTTGATTTGCAATCAGCCTGGAGTGATAATTGCCATCTTCTTATTGATAACAGTCTTTTTTGCCTTTCAATTACCTAGAATTGAAATGGATACTGCTATTAAAAGTTTAATTCCAGAACAGATGCCCTCTCGGGTTAAGATAGAAAAAATTGAAAGTATTTTTGGTGGTACAGAAATTGTGATGTTGACCGTTGAGGCTGATGATATATTAGACCAGGCTGTATTACAGAGAATAAAATATATTAGTGATGAGTTGGCTAAACTGGTAGAGGTTGATCAGGTTAATAGTCCTTTCACTATGCAGGATATTCGGGGAGAGGCAGATCAATTAATAATAGAGGATGCTATCCAAACGATTCCGACCAACCAGCAGCAAAAAAAAGCACTGCGCAAGCAGTTAAAAGAAAGTGAGTTGGTGATGGGTAATGTGCTAGCTGATAATTTTAAAGCAGCTAGTCTGGTAGCAGTACTGGCAGAAAATGTGCGTGATGCAGATGTTTTAAATAAAATCAATAAAATTATAGTTGAATCAGAAAAAATAAATAATAGTTCAGGTAGTTATCGCTTGGCTGGGTTACCTGTTCTTAGGGTTAAAAATGCAGAAATAATGCAGCGAGATATGCGAATTTTAATGCCTGTCGGTATTCTTATTATGTTAATTTTTCTTTATCTTTGTTTTAGACAAATCCGCGGTGTTTTATTACCTTTTCTAGTAGTAATCATGTCAATTATAGTAGCATTGGGACTTTTACCCTTACTTGGTTGGAAATTTCAACTGCTCACTATTCTCTTGCCAGTAAGTTTACTTGCCATCACCAATGATTATGGAATACATTTAATAGCTAATTATCAAGAAAAAGTTCGTGCTGGCAAATATACGGATAATAAGATGTTAGCTCAATCTACAATTAGCAGTCTGGGTAAACCGATTTTGGCAACTGGCATTACTACAATTGCTGGATTGCTCTCACTTTTAGCACATATTATTGTGCCTGCCCGACAGCTAGGTTTACTAGCTGGAGCTGGAATTGCTTTTGCCTTATTGGCAAGTCTATTTCTGATTCCGGCTTTATTAACTTTACTACCAAGCAAAGTTAATAAAATTAAAGCAGGCATTGGCCTGGAAAAAATATTAAATATTATTGCCCGGTTGGTAGTTAAAAATCCCCAAAAAGTGATTTTGATTAGCTTGATTATTGTTGCTGTGGTTGCTACAGGAATTTTAAAATTAAAAATTGATACTAATCCAATTAATTTTTATAGTTCACAATCAGAGCTAGTGAAAGCAACTGAGCTTGTCAATAATAAATTTGGTGGAGCTAATAATATCTCTGTAGTAGCAAAAGGAGATATTAAAGATCCCAAACTTATGCAAAAAATTAATGAACTGGAGCAAAAAATGCAAAATTATCCCCAGATTGGGGAAGTATCAGCTATTTCAAAAATTTTGCGTGAAATGAATCAACAGATGCATAATGGTGATCCAGCGTATCAGAAGATACCTGATTCCCGGAATCTAATTTCTCAGTACTTGCTTTTATTTTCAATGTCAGGTGAGCTTGATAAACTAATTGATTTTAAGAGAGAACATGCATTAATTACGGCGCGCATTCCTGCTAACAGTACTAATCAAATTCAAGAGGTTGTCAAATATATCAGGCAAAGTGCAGCTAGTTTTCAGGATACACCATTTATTTTGGCAGGTGGCTTTGGTGATCTATTGGCAGAATTGGTTGATGCTGTAGTGAAAGGTCAAGCTTACAGTCTGGGTTTATCCATTTTAATTGTAGGTCTAATTGTTATCTTATTATTTCAATCAATTACAGCTGGTTTAATAGCAGTTATACCACTTATTTTAGCAATGGTAGGACTTTTTGGACTTATGGGTTATTTTAATATAGAATTAAATATGGTCACAGCTATGCTTTCTTCAATCATGATTGGGGTCGGTGTTGATTATACAATTCATTTTCTCTGGAGATATCGGGAAGAATTAAAAAAAGCTAACTATCAGCAGGCTGTCAAAAAAACGTTAATTACTTCAGGCCGCGGTATAATTTTTAATGCCCTTTCGGTTATTGTTGGTTTTTCGGTCTTGCTTATTTCAGACTTTTTACCTGTTAAGTTTTTTGGCTTTTTGGTTGTAGTATCTATAGCTGGTTGTCTGGCAGGTGCATTAATTTTATTACCAGCAATCTGTCTTGTCTTTAAACCGGCCTTTTTAGAAAAGGAGGAAATTTAGATGGTTAAAAAATTTGAGGATGGTCGAAAAACTAATACAAAAGAAGATATTTTGCGATCTTCGTTAGATCTATTTGCTCAGTTTGGGTTTCATGGGACATCTATGCGAGAGATTGCCGAAAGTGTTGGCATCCGTAAAAGTTCTATTTATAATCATTTTTCTGGAAAAGATGATATATTTGAAGAGTTATTTGAAAAATTAGCTCCAGTGGATTTTGAAAATGAAATAAAATGGGAGGATATAAAAAACAAAAGAGAAAATCCCAGGCAGATAATTCAAAACTTAGCACAAAAATTAGTTCATGAAATGGAAGATGAAGAACATCTTAAATTATTACATATTATGTTGAGAGAACATAATGATCAATTTGTACAGGCTCACCTGGTTGCAAGAGTAAATCATAATTTGAAAATGGCCGCTGATTTTATGCAAATATTAATTGAAAATAAAATTATAGAAAATAGAGATACTGAGCTGCTGGCTCAGGAGATGATTGGACCAATATTTATGCTACGCATGCAATATTTAATTGAACCTCAACAAAAGAGTATTGAAAATCTTTATCAGAGAGTTGCAGATCATATTGATTTTTTCTTAGACAAGATTACTATTGCAAATAAAGATTGTTAATGTTATAATTAAAAATGATGTAAAACCATGCTCTGTTTTAACAGGGCCGTTTTAGACCACATGGGAGGTGAAATTAATGGAAATTGTAAGACCATATGAAACAACATTTGTCCTCAAGCCAGACCTCGAGAACGAAGAGAAAGAGGTTATCTTGGAGAGAGTAAAGAAGGTCATTCTTGATTTTGCGGGTGAAGTAAATGGTGTAGATGCCTGGGGTAAGCGTCAGCTTGCTTATGAAATTAGAGATTATCGAACAGGTGATTATACTATTTTACAGTTTGATGCTCAGACTGGTGTTGTAGATGAATTAGAGCGTAACTTCAAAATCATGGATGGAGTGCTTCGTTATCTGGTTATTCGTCGAGATAACTAGTAGATTCCACTGAGGTGGTGAATTTAAATGTTAAACAGGATTGTACTAATTGGAAGATTGACTCGTGATCCAGAATTAAGATATACAAGTAACGGTACACCTGTCTGTAATTTTACTCTTGCTGTAGAGAGAAATTATACTAATCGCCAAGGAGAAAGAGATGTTGATTTTATCAATATTGTTACTTGGCGTGGCTTAGCTGAAACTTGTGCCCGTCATTTGGGTAAGGGTAGGCTAGTTGCAGTTGATGGATCTCTGCATATTAGAAAAAGTGAAAATAATGGCAGAACATATGTTAATCCAGAAGTTACTGCTGACAACGTACGTTTTCTTGATTATGGTAAAGATAATAATCAGGGTAATCGTAGCGGTGGAGGTAGTTATCAGAAAAAATCTGGGACGAGTTCAAACCAGAAAGAGTATCAAAAAAATAATGATAATAATGATGATCAACTTTCTGGAGATTTTAATGAAGACGACTATAATGTACCATTTTAAAAGGAGGGAAAACTGTGGCTAGAGGACGCAACAGATCCTGTTACTTCTGTGGCAGCGATAAAGAAATTGATTATAAAGATCTTAAAACTTTAAATAGATTTCTTACCGATCGAGGTAAGATAGTACCGCGTAGAGTTACTGGTAATTGTGCCAAACATCAGCGGGCCGTAACTAGGGCCATCAAAAGAGCCAGAACAGTGGCTCTCCTGCCTTATGTAAAAGAATAATATAAGATTATTAAGGAGGCCAGAAGATACTTTTGCGCCTCCTTTTATCTTAATAAATTATTTTGGTCTGCCGTCTAGATGAAGGTGGTAAATTAAATGAATTTTAATGAGTATAAAGATAGTATAAAGGTTATTTCAGCAATTATTTTACTTACCATATTGAATTATTTTTTGCCTATGTTTAGTCTCTTTGTATTACTAGTTTGGCCAATACCGATAGTCTATTTAATTCAAAAAGAAAATGCAAATAGAGTTATTGTTGTGACAATAATAGCGGCTTTTTTAAATGGCTTTCTTTTTGGACCAGTTATGGGGCTAATTACTGTTATTGGTTTTGGACTGGTTGGATTTGTGCTGGGTAATGCAGTAAAGGAAGAACTTAAACCACGGACAACTTTAATTGTGACAGCTATGACAGTCTTTTTATCACAAGCATTGATGTTGATTGTTTCTAAATACCTTTTTGGATTTGATTTAAATACGATTGTTAAAGAGACTAGTCAGATCATTGGTGGTGGAGATTCGCAGATGGTAGAAGATCTACTAGGTGCTCCCTTGAGTATCATTACGATGATCTTTCCCGGCTTAATAGCGATTTCATCTATCATTACGGGTATTTTTAATTATTATATTGCCATCTGGTATTTAAGGCGTAAAGGAATGAATATTTTTGTTTATAAAAAGCTAAGATACTGGTATTTTCCTCGATGGCCAATAGCTATTGGGTTAATAACTGGTCTTTTATTAAAAAGGAATATTGTTTTTCTTAATCTAAATATTTTATTATTCTTTTTAGTATTTTTACAGGGTTTTGCCGTAGCAGTTTTTTATTTGCTTAAGAAAACTGACTCAACTCTGTGGAAAATAGCTTTTCTCTTTATAGTATTCTTCTTTCCGCCAGTACCAATCATTCTTATGGTTTTAGGTTTAGTCGATATGTGGTTTAACTTAAGAAAAGTAGAGAAACAACCTGGCTAAAATGAGCAAAAAAGTATAGGAGGGAAAACCTTGAAAGTAATTTTAACACAAGACGTAAAAAAGCATGGTAACAAAGGAGATGTGGTTGAAGTAGCTGATGGATATGCAAGAAATTATTTGTTACCCAGAGGCTTAGCTGAAGCAGCTACATCAGGTAAGGTAAAACAGCTTAAACAGAAAGAGAAGCGGAAGAAGCGGAAAGAAAATAATAAAGTTCAAGCAGCCGAGAGCTTAGCAGATAAGCTAGAGAGTGAAAAGTTTACTTTAAAAGTAAAAGCAGGAGATAGTGGACGTCTCTTTGGATCAGTAACGACCAAAGATATTGCTGATAAAGTAGCAGAGGCTGGCTATGAAATAGATAAACGTAAAATAGATTTAGATGATCATATTAAATCTTTAGGTATGCACAAAATAGATGTAAAACTCTATGGAAAAGTTTTTGCTACCTTGAATATTGAAGTAATAGCTGAATAAAAATATAAATCCTAAATCAATCCCTCTCCAGTACTAGCTGTGATAATGCAGTAATAGAGAGGGATTTTTTATTTAAATAAGAAAGGATTGGGAAAAAAGTTTCTTTGGTGTATAATTGAATAAAGGAGGGCTTTTATGTTAGAAAAAAATAAGAAAAATTTAATGAAAAATATATTCGCTTCTTTTTCTTCAATAAAAGCGGTTTATCTGTTTGGTTCATTTGCAGAAAATAAAACAAATCGATTCAGTGACATTGATATTGGTATATTATTAGAAGAAGGTTTTAGTAAAAGTATTAAAATTGATGTTTTGGCCAGATTAACTGAAATAGGATTAGATAGTATTGATTTAGTTATAATGAATGAAGCTCCCTTATTATTAAGACATGAAATAGTAAAACATAATTATCTGCTTTATTGTAAAGAAGGATTTGATAAAAATACTTACTTTTCAATAACAGTACTTAAATATCTTGATTTTAGACCTTATCAAATATATCAACAGGAAAGGTTTAAGGAGAGGATACTTAATGGTTAAAAAAGAGGTAGTATTAAAAAGAGCAGAAAAATGTGAGGATTATTTGTGTCAATTAAATAAGATAAGTAAGAAATACAGCTATCAGGACTATATAACTGATCCTCTTATTTACGCCAGCAGTGAACGATTTTTACATTTAACCATAGAAGCTCTATTAGATATTGGAAACCACATTATTTCAGATGATAATCTTGGAAAAGTAAATTTTTATCGAGATATTCCTGAAATCTTATTTGAAAATGATTATCTAAATAAAAACCAAAAACAATTATTTATTAAGATAATAGGATTTAGAAATATATTAGTTCATGATTATATTGATTTAGACCATAAATTAGTTTATCAATTATTGAATAATAAATTAACAGATTTAAAAGATATTTTAAAACAGTATTTAAGAAAAATATAGTAATAAATAGAAGGTTCCTATCTTTTTAAAGGAACCTTCTATTATTAGCTTAAACAGCGGTCCAACCACCATCAACATTTAATGTCTGTCCAGTAATATAGTTGGCTGCATCAGATGCTAGTAATACCAGCGTACCATCTAACTCGCCTGGTTTACCAGGTCGTTTCATAGGACAGCGTGACTTTAAGTACTTTAAGAAGCCTTCATCATCAATAATGTCTTCTGTCATTTCAGAAGCAAAAAAGCCAGGACCGATTGAATTTACATTAATATTATACTTTGCCCATTCACCAGCTAAAGCTCTGGTTAGATTGACAACGCCACCTTTTGAGGCGTGATAGGGAGTAGCAGGCATGGAATCATTACCAACTTGTCCATACATTGAGGCAATATTGACAATTTTTCCGCCACCTTGTTTAATCATCTGTTTGGCTACCTGTTTGCAGAAGATGAAAACACCAGTTAAATTTACATCTATCACCCAATCCCAATCATCTTTACTTAGATTTTCAGCTTCTTTACCTGCGGAAACCCCAGCATTATTAACCAGAATATCTATTTTACCATATTCAGCAATTGCTTTTTCTACACAATTTTTAATATCCGCTTCATCTGTAACATCACAGGCAACTGGCAGACATTTTTGCCCAGTTTCTTTTTCAATCATTTTACTTACTCCTTTTAACTTGTCATATCTTCGGGCTGCGATCACCAGATCAGCACCTTCACGCGCCAGTGCTTTAGCAAATTGAATACCTAACCCACTAGATGCACCGGTCACAATTGCTACCTTAGCAGTCAAATCAAATAGTTTACTCATTAAAAAAACCTCCTTTTGTATTTTAACCGAAGTTTATTTGTTATATTTTTCACAATATATTAATTCAATGTATAAGTTAATATTCCTGCCTAGAAAACTTAAGTTCTACAATTCAGAAAAAGATTAATATTTTTTGTTAGGCTTAAGAAAAATGGGTTCCAAAAAAATATTTTAGAAAAGACTTGACAAAAATTTTAACAAAGCATATAATATGACTACCGAGTCACGTGACCTTATGGTCATACATAAAACTAAGTTTAAAATGAAGAAATGAAGAGAGGTGAAGCTGTTGCCTAAACAAACATTTTTCAATTTGCCGGCAGAAAAAAGAGAAAGAATTACCCAAGTAGCACTGGATGAGTTTTCAAATAATTCTTATCATCGCTCAAGTATTAACCGTATTGTTGAGAATGCTAATATTTCAAAAGGTAGTTTTTATCAGTATTTTTCTAATAAAAAAGATCTCTACCGTTATTTAATTGATAAAGCAGGGGAAGAAAAAATTAAGTTCTTGCAGAAAGAAATAGTAGACTATGATAAGTTAGAGTTTTTTCCGTTTTTAAGGAAACTATTTCTGGCAGGGATTAAATTTAATCAGAGCAGTCCATATTACGATAAATTGGTTGATCGTATTTATAGATCTGAAAGTGAACAATTTAAAGAGGAGATAATTGGGGAAAGCAAGTACAAAAGTAATGATTTTTTAATTGGGTATGTCAAAAAAGCAAGAGAACAGGGTGAATTAAAAGAAGAGTTAAATCCTGAAATGATAGCTTTTTTAATTACCGAGTTATCGGTCAGTATTGTTGATTATTACTTTAAAATGAAAGATCCAACGGAAGATCTGGAGGGGATGATGGAAATAGTTGATGATATGTTAGAAATATTAAAAAGTGGGATTAGCGAGGATAATAGTTAAAAGGGGGAAGAGAAATGTCTTTACTAGAATTAACAGGTGTTGAAAAGATATATCAGCAGGGAAAAGTTGAGGTGCCAGCGCTGCGGGGAATTGATTTAACGATAACAAGTGGTGAATTTACTACTATATTTGGACCTTCTGGGTCTGGAAAAACAACATTATTGAATATGATAGGCTGTTTAGATAAGCCTACTCGAGGAGAGATTCTTTTTGCTGGTGAAAAGTTAGGAAGAAAAAACGATAAAGAACTGGCTGATTTACGCAGACATAATATTGGCTTCATCTTTCAAAGTTATAATCTGATTCCAGTCTTAACAGCTTATGAAAATATAGAATTTGCTATAAGATTACTGGATGTTGATAAGTCCACCATTAAAGAAAAGGTTATGCATATTCTTGCTGAAGTAGGATTAGGTGGGATGGAAGATCGGCGCCCCAATGAATTATCTGGTGGGCAGAAACAAAGAGTGGCTATTGCGCGAGCACTTGTAAAAGAACCAAAGCTTGTTCTTGCAGATGAACCAACAGCTAATATTGATTCAAAAACAAGTACAGAAGTACTAGAACTAATGCTCAAAATGAATCAAGAATTAAATACTACTTTCATCTTTTCTACACATGACCCACAGGTTATGGAATATGCTCAGCGTCTGGTAGAAATTAAAGATGGCATGGTGAGTAAGGATGAGAGGAGGAACTAACAATGTTTTTACTCAGGTTAGCATTACGAAATTTGACCAGACATAAGCGAAGAACTTTGATTACTGGTCTTATTATTGCTATTGCGATTTTTATCTATATTTTAACAGAAGGATTAATGCTAGGTATTACAGAATTATCTTTTAGAAACATTATTAATTTAGAAAGCGGTCATTTGCAAGTTATGGAGCAAGCATATTGGGAAGAAAGAGAAAAAATGGAGTTAGATAATCTGCTTTCTCCAGAGGCAGAGCTAGTAGATGAAATTAAAAACCTGCCTGGTTTTGCCAACATGACTAAGCAGCTTAAATTCGCAGCCAATTTAAATAATGGGATAGATGAATTACCAGTATCTGGTATTGGTATTGATCTGGAGAGTTTTACTAATGTATTTTCTTTAGAAAAACATCTAGTAAGTGGAAAGATGCCAGCACCAGGCAAGTTCCAGGCAGTTTTAGGGACTAAACTTGCTGAATTAATGGATTTAGCAGTTGGAGATTATATCGTTTTATTGGTCAGAACAGAAGAGGAAACATTTAATACAATAGATGCAGAGATTACTGGATTATATAATTCTCCACATCCAACCTTAAATGAGAGTACTGTCTATGTTCCAATTGAGATAGCTCAAAATTCCTTAAATGTTGGCAATAAATTTAGTCATTATGTAATTAGACTTACTGATAGGTCATATACAGCTGCAGCTCGCTCAGCTCTGCAGGCGGAAATAACTAGTAATCATGCAGTCTATAGCTGGCGTGATCTCTCGGAATCAGTGATGACGATGGCCCAGACTCAGAGTGTAGAAACACAGGTCATTTTAGCTATTATCCTTGTGATAGCAGCAGTAGGTATTGTAAATACGATTATCTTATCTGCGCTTGAACGGATGGAAGAGTTGGGAATGATGAAAGCAATGGGCATGAAAAAATGGGAAATAATAGTTTCCTTTATGGTTGAAGCGGCAGGAATTGGTATTATTGGTGGAATAATTGGCATTGCAGCTGGGATAATTGGTATCGGTATTTTTAATCTTAGTGGTGGGATATCACTGGCAGCTATGGGGGCCGAAGATTTAAATTATGGTTTGCCTATTAAAGGTTCTATCTATGCTGGCTGGAGTAATCGATCGGCAATCTTTGTTTTTGTCTACGGCCTAGTAGTTTCGGTACTTGCAAGTTATTTACCAGCTCGTTGGGCAGCCCGCAAAGATCCTGTCAAGTCAATCTATCACCGCTAGGAGGTGCAATTAAATGAGATTTTTAGCAAATATAGCATTACGTAATTTGTTTAGAAATAAGTTGAGAACAATTGTAGCTATTGTGGCTATAGCAGTTTCCGTTCTGGTAGTTGTCTTTACCAGAGGATTAATTGGTGGTTTTATTGAATCAAGTTTTTCCCTATATGTTCATTATGATACAGGTCACATTAAAATTGTAAATGAGGAATATAAGCAAAAAGAAAGACTACTTTCATTGGCTTATCCAGTTGATGGGTTTGCTAATACAGGTTTAGCTGAAATGAAGCAAGAGATAAATGAATTAGAAAATATAGAGATGGTTATTCCTCGGATTAAGTTTGGGGCAACTGTCAGTACTGAAGATGAGCTAGTCCAGATGATGGGTTGGGGTGTTAATCCCCAAAAAGAAATAGCTTTTACTAATGTTGAAAAAGAAATTGTAGAAGGTAGGATGGTAGAGTCTGCTAAAAGGGAAGTAGTAATGGGCACGGTACTGCTCAATAAATTACAGAAAAAAGTGGGAGAGGATGTAACAATTCTTTATAATACTTCTTTTAATTCCTTTAAAGGAGCTACTTTTAAAATAGTGGGCAGAATTGAAAGTGCACTTGGTCTTTTAAATGAGCAAGTATTTTACACACCGCTCGATGTAGCTCAACATTTATTATATATGGATGATCAGGCAACAGAGTTATTACTAGTTACCAACAATTTAGAACAATCAGCCCAAATTGTGCCAGAGGTAAATGAGTTGTTAGAGCAAAGAGGTGTTGGTGATAAGTATGTGGTCAATGCCTGGAATGAGGGGAGTGCTTTTATTCAGATGATGTTAGTTGCTTCTGATATTTATAACTTCATCTATATATTCTTAGTCATACTTTCCGCTTTTGTGGTAATTAACACTTTGGTAATGATTGTTAAAGAGAGGACACAGGAAATTGGTATGATGGCAGCACTGGGCTTAAAGAGTAAAGACATATTATCATTATTTTTGTTGGAAGGAGCAGCGATGGCAGTTACAGGAAGTTTCCTAGGGGCTGTCGGTGGTGGTCTCATTAATTACTATCTTGCTCAGATAGGAATCGATTATTCAGCTGCGATGGAGACTATGGGTCAGGACATTTTAGTTAATCCAATTATCTATCCTTCATTTGAAGCAGAGCATATGATTTATGCCTTTGTTCTAGGTGTTATTGTAACTACATTAACTAGTATTATACCTGCCCGGAGAGCAGCAAAATTAAATCCAACAGAAGCTTTACGTCAAATATAAGAAAGGGGAATTTTAGATGAAAAAATTAAGTATATATTTAATCTTATTTGTTCTGTTAGTGGGAATTAGTAGTCAGGTAATGGCTATCACAGCTGATGAAATTATTAATCGTCGGGATAAAAATGAATTTGTGGTATCTGCCTATTCGGAAGCGAAAATGATTATTACAAACAGTGGTCGTAAACTGGTCAAGGAGATGAGATCTTGGCAGGAAGAAGGAATGGCTTTAGCAGAGTTTACAAATCCGCGGGACAGAGGGACTAAGTTTCTAAAAAGAGATGATAATCTCTGGATGTTTTTTCCGGAAGCCGAAGATGTGGTAAAAATTTCTGGTCATATGCTAGAACAAGGGATGATGGGAAGTGACTTTTCTTATGAAGATATGTTGGAATCTGATGATTTAACAGATCTCTATCAATTTAAACTATTGGGTGAAGAAGAAGTGAAAGGCAGAACAGCCTATAAGCTAGAAGGAATTAAGGTTCCAGGAAAAGATGTAGCCTATTATAGGAGGATTATCTGGGTTGATAAAGATCGGTTTATTGGTCTAAAAGAAGAACTTTATGCAGAGAGTGGTCGTTTACTTAAAGTAGCAGAGACTTTAGAAGTAAAAGAAATTGAAGGACGTTGGTATCCAGTGCGTTCTATTATGAATAATAAACTTAAGAAAAATACCAGTACAGAGTTTGTTCTGCAAAAAATTAACTTTAATCCAGATTTACCGGAAGATATTTTTTCACTAGAACGATTACGTTAAGGAGGGGGTTAACAGATGAGTTATCTAAATAATAAATATTTAGCAACTTTCCTCTTTGGTTTTCTCTTTCTTATGCTGGGTTTTATCCCTGTTCAGGCTCAGGTTGACCTGGGGGGAGAGTTAAAGACGGTTATTACTGCTTATGAGTTAGATAATGACTGGGAAAGTAGTCTTGAAGAGCAAATGGAACTAGAACTTTTTCTGCCTCGCTTAGAGGAGACAGAGTTTGTGGTTCGCCTCATGGCTAATTGGAGAGAAGGCCAGGGTGCTGAGATAGATATTAAAAAATTATATCTGGAAAGGAATCTAGGTCCGTTTAATTTAAAAGCTGGCCGGCAGCCGATCTCCTGGTCATTTGGTTCTTTAGTCAATCCAGCTGACTATAATTTAGGGGCTGAAGCATTAGAACAGGAGACTATGTTAAAATATGCAGATGGAATAGAGTTATATTATCCTATCAATTGGAACTCCGGGCTAGCAATGCTTGTAACTGATCTTGCTAATAATGATCAAGCTAAATATGGTCTGCGAGCTCGAACTATGCTAGCAGGCTATGATCTTACCGTAAATTATGTGGATGAACCTGGTCTTGATCGGTATGGATTTACAACTAAAGGTGATTTAGGTCCTATCGGTATTTATGGTGCAGTTAGCCATTTAAATTATAATAAGCAATTAGATGAAAAGATCTATTTGGTTGGAGGAGATTATAGCTATAATTTTCTGGCTGGAGAAAAACTATCTTTTCAACTTGAATATTTAAAATCTGATGGATTTAATGATCTAACTAGTCTGCTTGGGGGAAGTAATGTTTCACAGGGAACATTACAAAATTTGTCAGAATTGGAAATGATAATTGGCCAAATTAGTTATCAACCAGATCAATTTTCCAGTTTTAGTTTATTTGCTGTAAATAATACTAATGATGGTAGTTGGATTCTGCTGCCTATTTATAATTATCTATTAAGTAGTAATTGGAACTTAAAACTTCAGGCAAATCTATTAACTGGTGATGAAGATGAACTGTTTGGAGGAAATGCGAAAGGTGTGCAGGCGTCCTTTTCTTATGCGTTTTAGTTGTAGGTATCTGATTATTAATTTTTATTTTTTGGATCACTTTTCATAAAATAGCTAATAGGATAATAATGTTATGATAAAAAAAGAAAATTATTTTAAAAGAAGGAAAATGCCATTCCATGCAGAATTAAGTAAGCGAATTGGAGGTGAATGTGGTGAAAAAAATCTATCGTCTGGAAGATGATAAGAAAATAGGTGGGGTTTGTAGTGGTCTTGCGGATTATTTTGATATTGACCCAACACTAGTAAGGTTAGGGGTTATTGTGTTAACAGTGATCACTAATGGGGCTGGGTTATTTGCTTATGTTGCGGCCTGGGCAGTGATGCCAGAAAAATCAGTTGTTAGTAATAATAATGAGCATTCTAATAAGCAGGAAGAGCATGAGAGAAAACGGCAGGAAACAGTTGATTTAAAAAAAGGTGAAGATTATGATGAACGTTGAAATATTTCACTAAGTTCTGCTTTGAATTCTTCTGGCTGATAATTTTTATATTGTTCAATTAAGGAGAGTACTCTGTCCCGTTGACGGGCAGTTATCTCTCCTTTTTCATATAGTCTTTGGTAAGCATGTGTAAAAGAAAGGATGATTTTAAGATCCATATTCTCACGATCAAGCATGTGGCATCGTTCCCTCTAATGATATATTTTCTGGATCAGCAAAACGAATAAACTCATCTTCAAAAAACAGTTTGATCGAACCGGTCTGGCCGGTACGTTGTTTTGCAATTATTACATCAGTATCATTTTCTGTACCCTCGGCTTCTGCCTGTTCCCGGGCTGCAGCTGAGGTATGTGCATGGCGATAAAGAAAGATTACACCATCAGAGACTTCCTCAATATTACCTGAATCACGTAGATCAGAAAGAACTGGTCTTTTATCCTGCCTACTAGTAAAGCTACGACTAATCTGTGAGATTAAAATAACGGGAACATTTAGTTCAGAAGCTAAGTTTCTTAGTTGTAAAACGATCTCACCAACTGCACGTGAAGTGTTTTGGGCAGTTTCTTCTGGTAAACGGATCATCTGTAAATAATCAACAATTACTAGGTCTAAGCCGTCCATTTGGGCTTTAAATTTACGAAGTCGGGCTCTAATTTGGGCAACATTTAGACCACGTTCATCAGAGATCATTAAAGGTAGTTCATGCAAATTATCTAATGCTTTGGAGATGCGGCTATCTTCTTCATCGTTTGTCTCACCCTGGGTAAATTTCCAGCCATTGACGCGTGCTTCCTGGATAATCATCCGGTCAATAACTTCCGTTGCCTCCATCTCTAGACTAATAATAGCAACGCGCGTATTTCTCTTTAAGACATTTTTAGCAATATTGATCGCAAAAGCAGTTTTTCCCATACTGGTAGAAGCTGCGACAACATTAAGATGGCCTCTTTTAAACCCGCCAATTAGGTTATCAAGTGAGATAAAGCCACTGCGTAGACCAACATCTGCTTTTTTATGTTTACGGTCCATATAGGCGGAGAATGATTGCATTAAGGCATCTTCCATGGTATAGATATGACGCTGTAGGTCATCACTTTCACTAGTTGCTTCAAAAATTAATTCCTGGGCCCTGGCTTGATAATCGTCAACAGAGAGATCGGTATTTTTAGCTACTTCTTTAATCCGGCGTGAAGCACGAATCAAAAGACTACGTTGATAATTTTTCCTGATTAAATCGATAGTGGGATTTAATTCTTCGATAGTATTAAAGCCAGAAGTTAGTTGTTCAATTACCTCGGCTGGATTTGCGACTGCATTATCTTTTTGTAGTTCTAAGTAGAGTTTAGTACGCGAAATCTGACTATCTTGTTGAAATTGTTTTAATAAGATATCATAAATTAATTGTGCCTGTGGAATCTGGAAATGCTTTACTTCCAGCATATCGGCTACTTCATCAATCTTAACGGGGTGCTGTAGCAGGATACCAAGCAATTGATATTCAGCCTGTCGGGATTCATCGTTTTGTTCAGGGATGTTTTGTTGTGGTTGTTCTGACATTATCTTTCCTGCCTTTCTGCTACAATTTTTCTTCTTACATTGCCATATAATTCAACATAACGGTTCATTTCTAAAAGTCTTTGGGAAATACGTTCTCCCATGCCCGGAAAACGGGTCTGCATTTCCTGGAGATGAAAGTTTGTTGTCACAAAAATAGGTTTTTGTTCACGGTAACGATAATCAATAATCTGATAAAGGATAGAGGCTGCAAATTCACTCGGTTTTTCTGTGCCTAAATCATCTATCAAAAGAATAGGAATCTCCTGGACTGAGCGCATAATTTCTCTTTCATCTAGCGCTGATTCATCACTATAACTACCTCTAATTTGTTGTAAAAGGTCTGTATAGACAAGATATTTAAAAGCGATGTTCTTTTTAATTAAGGCATTAGCAATACAGCCGAGTAAAAATGATTTGCCACTGCCAATTGGTCCTTCAATAATCATGCCGCGCTGGCTTTTGCCGGGCTGAAAATTGCTGATAAATGAACTAGCCTGGCTGTAAATTTTCTGGGCATTTTCCCGATAGGACATGCCGCTTTCTGTTTTGTGTTTGACTTCATAATAGTTTAAATTAGCTGACTTGAAATGCGCTTTCTGGAGTTGAACAGGTAGATTACCAAGGCGCTGTCTTTTCTGATAATGTTTTTCTTTATTACATTCGCAAATGATATATTTACCCTGCTGATAAATACGGCCAGTATCATGACATTTTAGGCAGTCCCAGTCAGGATCTTTATAATTTTTGGGAATGTTATATTCATTCAAAAGCCTGTTATAATAATCTTTAACTTGTTCAAGTTCTGTTTTAATTTCTTCTAATTTCTTTTCTTGCTCACCATTTTTATTTTGAAAACCAAGTCTGAGAAAATTATAGTCTCTTTCTAGATTATTGATGAGTTCATTAGCTTGTCTAATTTTCGGGTATTTGTGGTGGATTCGTTCTATTCTCTGTTTGGCAGCAAGATATTTTTCCTTTGCTTTCCCGTTATATTTTTCTGGATCAAATTGAAAAACCATCTTTACACCTAACTTTCTTTAAAGTCATCATAGTCCCAGTAAAAATCCTGCCACTTATAATTTACTGATTTTCCCCCTGCTTTTTCTCCTTGCTGCTTGTCACTATTCTTTGTTTGTTTAGCTGGACTTGACTGACGAGATTTTTTTAGCCAGCTATATGCTTCTGTAACTGTTTTGATGCCTGCTTCCTGCCAGGGTTTAATAAAATTGTCTTCAATATATTTTAAAGAAGGCTGGCCGTCTTTTTTGCGACGGACTGCTTCTCTGATAGCAAAGAGGGCCAATTCTTGTCCTAAAGCAAGATCACCTGTGATCCAGCTCTGAAAAGTTTTCAATTGGGCATTACTGAGGTTTCCACCTCTAATACCATATGTTTTGGCCAATTCTTTTGTTTCCCGATGGAGTTTATCTTGTTCCTGTAAGTCTTGATAAGTCAGAATATCCTCTTCATACCAGCTGCTAATAATGGCTTTCAGATAAGAGAAAGCACCGGGACTACCAGAGGTCATCCCCTGCCGTTCCTGCCATTTGTCAACCCGACGGATTAATTCCTGTAACATACGTGCTTCAAAATCTCGCAACCAGTTCATAATATCTTCTCTGAGAGATGAATTTCTACTATTGGCCGGGACAAAAGATAGCAGAGCAGTGGCTAGTTCCTCTTGTGAGGTGTTAACTGCGCGCATTACTTGTTGTCTTAATTCTCTACTTGACTTTTCTGGTTCTCTTTTTTGAGAATTAGATTGGGTTGTTTTCTTTAAAATTTCCGGATAAAGGGTAAACTCTAAATAGTGCTCTTTACTACCAAAATGACCAGTTGAAAGAAAACCTCTTTTTTCTAGATAGTCTATTGCTTTAGAAAATTCTGTTTGGTCTAGATTGAGACTGGCTAGTAGTTGGGTTTTTTCAACAACAGCTGTGTTTTCTTGTTCTTGATGTGTTAGCAGGTAAAGATATATAATTAGGGTATTACCTGGGAGCTGGTTAAAAAAGCCGCTTTCGAGAGCGGCCCCAGAAATCTCAACTGTTTGAGATGCTTTTTTTCCGGTAAATGAGATTGTTCTTTTATGCTGAATATCCATTTTTAAATCACTTCTTTATATTAAGGGTCTAAGATGTTGATGCTATATTAACGCATCGTAAATTGATTACCAATACATTGCTAACCAATATATTGAACTAGTATATTGCCTACTAGCATATTCCTTACTAGTTATTGCCTACTAGTATATTGACTACTAGTATATTGATATAATGATATTTTTAGCTGACGTTTGTGAAGACGTCCTGTCTTCACGCACTCTCGCATTCCTTCATTCCAGCATCCTGCTTTCATTCAGTCATGAAGAGCAGCAAAAACATCATCATATCAATATACTATATACCAATAATTTATCAACATGTTCAATAAAAGATTCGTAAATAAATAGTGGTGTTTAAATTTAGTCATGAAGAGCAGCAAAAATATCATCAAATCAATATACTAATATTTCATCGACAGCTAGTCATCTTTTTACTACTATATAATTTAATTCTTTGTCCAGAGGGCAAATCCTGCCTTGAAAAATAAGAAATCAGACCTATTATTTAACCGAACGTTTATTACAAAAATGCAAATAACATTCGGGAATGGCTTGACACCATCTTGTAGGTTTGCTAATATTAAACTGAAAAGATGTTTCAATTTAGTAGGAGAGAAAGGAAGATAAATTTGCTTAATAAATATAGTTTACCTGAAATGGAAGGGATCTGGAGTGAAGAGAACAAGTATCAGATCTGGCTTGATATTGAACTAGCTGCTTTAAGAGGTAGAGCTAAAGTCGGTGAAGTTCCGACTGAGGCGCTTGCCAAAATCGAGAAAAATATTAAACTTGATTTAGTTCGTATCAAAGAAATTGAAGAAACTACCAGACATGATATGATAGCATTCCTGGAAGGGATTTCTGAACCTTTAGGAGAAGAAGCGCGTTTCATTCATGAGGGTATGACATCTTCAGATGTAAAAGACACGGCCCGTGCAGTACAGATGAAACAGGCAGTTGAGCTAATTCTTAAGGATCTAGCTGAGCTTAAAGATGAACTGGCTGTTCAGGCGGTAAAACATAAAAGAACAATAATGGTGGGACGTACCCATGGTGTGCATGCAGAACCTGTCACCTGGGGATTAAAGCTTTTAGTCTGGTATGAGGAGTTGAAAAGGCATTTAAAAAGATTTAAAAATTTACTTGAGACTGTGGCAGTTGGTCAAATTTCTGGGGCAGTTGGTACTTTTGCTAGTATTAATCCTGCTGCAGAGAAAGCAGTCTGTGCTGAACTGGGACTTGAGCCGGCCGTTATTTCTAATCAGATTTTGCAGAGAGACCGCCATGCAGATTTTGTCAGTCAGTTGGCCCTAGTGGCAGCTTCTATTGAAAAGTTTGCAACAGAGATTAGAAATTTACAGAGAACTGATATTCTGGAGGTAGAAGAGGGTTTTCGTAAAGGCCAGAAAGGTTCATCTGCCATGCCACATAAGAAAAACCCAATTGTCTGTGAACGGTTGACAGGTCTGGCCCGGGTGGTACGCGGTCATTTAGTACCTGCCTTAGAGGATGTAGCTCTCTGGCATGAAAGAGACTTGACTCATTCTTCAGTAGAACGAGTAATTTTACCAGATAGTGCGATTCTGGTAGATTATATGTTGCAGAAGTTTAAAGGTGTAATGCAAGAGTTGGTAGTTAATGAAGAGAGGATGCAGGAAAATCTTGAGCGGACACATGGCCTAATATTTTCACAGAGGCTGATGCTGGCCTTAGTTGAAAAGGGACTACGCCGTGAAAAAGCATATGAACTTGCTCAGCGTAATGCATTAATTGCCTGGCAAGAAGGAACTGATTATAGGGAATTAATTAGTGCTGACCAGGAGATAACTGATTATTTAAATGAGAAAGAGTTAACAAAGGTTTTTGCTTGGCAGGCATATCTAAAAGAATTAGATTATATATATAATCGTACAGGGGTATTTACTGATTAAATAGCGTAATTTCGAGAGGAGGAAGCCTGGTATTACCGGGCGAATATATGGCAAATAAAATAGTAGTAGGTGCACAATGGGGAGACGAAGGTAAAGGCAAAATCACTGACATGTTGGCTGAAACTGCTGATCTGATTGTTAGATTTGGTGGTGGTAATAATGCCGGCCATACAGTAATAGTAGGGGAAGAAAAATTCGAATTACACCTAATCCCATCCGGAATATTATATCCAGAAAAGAAATCTGTGCTGGGTGGTGGTGTGGTGATTGACCCAGTTGCTATGGTTGAAGAGATGGAGGGGCTTCTGGCCCGGGATGTAAGTCTTGATAATCTTTATATTGCTGAGACTGCTCATGTGATAATGCCTTATCACCAAATGTTTGACCAGTTGGAAGAAAAAAGAAAAGGTGATAGTAAAATAGGTACTACGGGTAAAGGAATTGGACCATGTTATACAGATAAAGCTGCTCGTAGAGGGCTGCGTATGGTTGATCTTTTAGATGAAAAAAGATTTGCCCGTAAATTAGAAAAGGCCTTAGATTATCATAACTTACTCTTAGAAAAAGTATATGGTGTTGCACCTTTGACAGTAAACGAGATTATGGAAGAGTATCGTCCATTTATTGAAAAATTGCGTCCTTATATTGTTAATACATCACTATTATTAAATAAGGCACATCAAAATAACGAAAAAATCTTCTTTGAAGGTGCCCAAGGGACATTACTTGATATTGATTATGGAACATATCCATTTGTAACTTCTTCAAATCCAACAGCAGGCGGAGTCTGTACAGGAACAGGTATGGGCCCAACAACGATTGATGATGTTATTGGTGTTACTAAAGCATATCTAACTAGGGTAGGTGAAGGTCCTTTCCCCACTGAGTTAAATGATGAAGTTGGGACTTTTCTGCAGGAAAATGGTCAAGAATTTGGTGTAACAACAGGGAGAGCGCGCCGTTGCGGCTGGTTTGATCTACCAATTTTAAAACATGCTGTCAGAGTAAATGGTTTAACTGAAATAGCTTTGACTAAACTTGATGTTTTATCTGGTCTAGATGAAATTAAAATTTGTGTTGCTTATCAGCATGGTAATGATGAGATCGATGAGTTTCCCCCTGATTTAGAAAATGGAGAACCTTACAAACCTATCTATGAAACTTTAGCAGGATGGCAGGAAGATATTAGTCCCTGTAGAAGTTATGCTGAACTACCTAAAAATGCAAAGCTTTATGTAGAAAAAATTGAAGAGTTAACATCAACCCCGGTAAAGACAATTGGTATTGGACCGGCCCGGGATGAAGCGATTATAAGATAGAGGAGGAAAAAAGATGAAAGTTCTCATCATCGGCAGTGGAGGTCGAGAACATACTCTGGCCTGGAAGATTTTTCAAAGTGAAAGAGTTGAAAAGATCTATGTTGCACCTGGCAATGATGGTATGTCTGATCTTGCAGAAAGAGTGCCTATTCAGATAGATCAAATTGAAGAGTTGGCTAATTGGGCGCTGGCAAATAAGATTGATTTAACCGTGGTAGGCCCAGAAGATCCGCTGGTGAATGGAATTGTTGATCATTTTGAAGCTAAGGGATTACGTATTTTTGGACCGAACAAAGAGGCTGCTTTATTAGAAGGAAGTAAAGTTTTTGCTAAAAGTATCTTAAAAAAATATGATATTCCTACCGCAGAGTTTGAGGTCTTTACTGATCCAGATGCAGCTTTAAACTATTTAGAAGAGGCTAATTATCCACTAGTTATTAAAGCAGAGGGTCTTGCTGGCGGGAAAGGGGTAGTTATTGCTTCTAAAAAAGAAGAGGCCAATGCTGCTGTAGAAAGAATTATGGAAGATAAAGTGTTCGGTGATGCAGGTGACCGGATTGTAATAGAAGATTTTTTAGAAGGTCAGGAAATTTCAGTTTTGGCCCTGACAGATGGAGAACATATTTTACCACTGGCCCCAGCTCAGGACCATAAAGCTATTTTTGATGGAGATGAAGGACCTAATACAGGTGGAATGGGTGCTTATTCGCCGACATCATTTATGACAGATGATCTCTGGGATGAAGTTTGTGAAGATATTTTAGAGCCAACTGTTAAAGCTTTAAAAGAAGAAGGAGTTAGCTATAAAGGTGTTCTTTATGCTGGGCTAATTCTGACAGATACAGGTATGGAAGTACTTGAATTTAATGCTCGCTTTGGTGATCCAGAGACTCAAGTTATACTACCCCGATTAGAAGATGATCTGGTAGAATTAATGGAGTTAGTAATAGATGGTCGCCTGTCTGAAAAAAAGAGTTTAAGTTGGGATGAAAGAGCTGCAGTCTGTGTGGTGCTGGCTTCAGGTGGTTATCCACTCACTTATGAGACAGGATTTGAAATAAAAGGTCTGGATGATTTAAAACAACATGATAATTTGCTAATTTTTCATTCAGGAACTAAGCTAGTTGGAGATAAATGGTTTACTGACGGTGGGCGTGTACTGGGAATTACTGTATTAGGGGATGGTATTTTAGATGCAATAAATCAGGTATACGATTTTCTAGAGGAGATTGAGTTTGAAGATATTCATTATCGGACGGATATTGGGTTTAAGATTATTGAAGATTAATTAAGATTGTAAATAATATAATCTATAGTTTGTTTTGTTAAGCTAGTGTGTTTTACCCTGCTCTTTCTGAGTGAAATTGAGTGGTAAAGCACACTGCTTTTTTGTTTGTTAAATTGAAACTTGAATAAGTGTGCATATATGATATAATAATAATGAAAATGTAACTTGACTAAATTACTCATAATTAACATAAGATGATAAGGAGGTAACTATAATGTTACAAAAATTGCGGCAGGATATTGAAGCAATATTTGACCGTGATCCAGCGGTTAATAATATATTTGAAGTAATATTGGCCTATTCAGGTCTGCATGCTATCCTATTTCACCGGTTTTCTCATTATTTATATCAGCAAGGTTTAAGAACTATTCCTCGCTTAATTTCACAACTAGCCAGATTTTTAACAGGGATAGAGATTCATCCTGGAGCTGAAATTGCAGGAGGGATTTTTATTGATCATGGGATGGGAACTGTGATTGGTGAAACAACCATTATTGGTGAAAATGTAACTATTTATCAAGGAGTTACTTTAGGTGGTACCGGAAAAGAACAGGGGAAAAGACATCCTACTTTAGGTAATGATATTGTGGTTGGTGCAGGAGCAAAGGTGCTTGGCTCTATCAAGATTGGTAATGATGTAAAAGTTGGAGCTGGCTCAGTTGTTTTAGAAGATGTACCAGCAAATGCTACAGTAGTTGGTATACCGGGTAGAATAGTGGGCAGTCAGACTGCTGTTATTCATCCTGAAGATGAACTTTCTCATAATGTATTACCAGATCCAGTCTGTGAACGAATTGAACGTCTAGAAAGAGAATTATTAAAGATTAAAAAACAGGCCCTGCAAGATGAATTAACTAAAAGAGTTAGTTAAATAATAGCTAGAGAGGAGTTGAAACTAATGGATTGTATTCTCTGTGGCAGTGAAGCTGAGCGCCGGGAAGATAACCGGCGTTTTTTTCATTGTCCAGTCTGTGACCTTATATTTCAGGAGAGAAATTCTTTACCTGATTGGCAGGATGAAAAAGAACGTTATGAAGGTCATGAGAACACAGCTGAAAATGAAGGCTATGTAAAGATGTTTAAAGAATTTATAAAAAAGGCGATTGATCCTTTTATAGAAAATCCGGACAAGCTGCAAGTGTTAGAGTTTGGTTGTGGCCCAGGTCCTGTTCTAGCGATGTTACTTAAGGAAAAAGGAATGGAAGTTGATCTTTATGATCCGTTTTTTTATCCTGAAAAGGTTTACCTGGGGGAAAAATATGATTTAATTACTTCTACGGAAGCTTTTGAACATTTTTTTGCACCAGCAGAGGAAATTGAGAAATTAGTTGACCATCTAAAACAAGGCGGAATTCTGGCTGTAATGACGAAATTTCATGAAAATGCTGAGCAATTTACTGACTGGTGGTATATCCGTGATACTACACATGTAACCTTTTATAGTAAGAAGACTTTTGCTTGGATAGCTGAAAAATATGATCTGGAGTTTCTTTATGCTAATGAGAGAGATTATGTGGTTTTAAAGAAGTGATTGCAGGGAAAAAGCTCTGACCTCGGGGAAGGAGAGTCAGAGCCTTTATGGGGAAAATATATGAAAAATTAAGCGAAAATTTCAGTACTTAAGTATCTTTCACCTGAATCAGGTGCTATGGCCAGGATTGTTTTGTCTGGGCCTATTTTTTTTGCTATCTTAAGTGCGGCTGCAACAGCTGCACCAGAAGAAATACCAACTAAAAGGCCTTCTTTTTTGGCCATATCTTTGGCTGTTTCTATTGCTTCTTCATTGCTGATTTTTTCAATTTCATCGATCAGGTCAGTCTTTAAAACTTCAGGAATAAAACCAGCACCGATACCTTGAATTTTATGTGATCCGGGATTCTCTCCTGAGATGACAGCAGAGTTTTCTGGTTCAACTGCTACTATTTTTATATTTCTAATCATTTCTTTTAAAACTTCTCCGGCTCCTGTTAAAGTTCCGCCTGTGCCAACTCCTGCTACAAAATAATCTAATTTTCCGTCAACAGCACTAATTATTTCTCTAGCTGTAGTCTGACGGTGAACTTCAGGATTGGCTGGATTATTAAATTGTTGTGGCATAAAGTAATCTTTATTGCTAGCATCTAGTTCTTCGGCTTTTGCAATGGCGCCTCCCATACCGTCTGCGCCTGCAGTAAGAATCAGTTCAGCCCCAAAGGCTTTGAGTAGAGTTCTTCTTTCCATACTCATACTATCTGGCATAGTTAGAACTACCTTATAGCCTAAAGCTCTACCTACCATGGCTAGTCCAATTCCTGTATTACCACTAGTTGGCTCTACAATTGTCCCACCAGGTTTTAGTTTACCTTCTTTTTCAGCAGCTTTGACCATGCTTAAAGCAATTCTATCTTTGACACTACTGCCAGGATTAAACATTTCTAATTTAACTAACACTTCTGCAGATTCTGCATCTGGCAGACTATTTAATTTCACAATCGGGGTTTTGCCTATTAATTCTGTTACATTGTTAAATACTTGCATATAATCATCTCCTATTAAACCCGAGTAGTTTACTTGGATTTATTTTATTATAATATACAGAGTAGTTTTTGTCAAAAAAGCTTTTTTATGATTTTTTTGTATTTTTTTTATGTAATCCTGCCCGAAAGTTACTTAGGGCAGGTTTGTTTTTTAGCCAAAAGGCCAGCGTCTTCTATCTCGTTCTCGATCCCGATCCCGATCATAATCATTGTCAGGGTTTGGGCGATCTGGATTATTTGGGTCTTCATAATAATCATAAAGTAAGTCAAGTACTTCACCAAAACGTTGAAAATGCACTACTTCTCTTTCGCGTAAGAAAGCAAGTGTATCGATAATACCTGGATCATTGGTTAAATCCATTAGATATTCATAAGTGGCTCTTGCTTTTTGTTCTGCTGCTAGGTCTTCGTGAATACTAGCAATGGGGTCTTCATGTGATTGAATATAGGCTGCTGTCCAGGGAACACCCGCTGCGTCACGAGGGTAGACTGCTCTACCATGTTGTACATAATGTGCTCCTAAGCCTGCATCTTCCAGTACATTAGCTGGAACGCCTTGCGTAAGTTTATAGAAAAGAGTAGCAATGATTTCCCAGTGGGCTAACTCTTCTGTACCTATATTAGATAAAGTAGCTATTCCTTCTGGAATAGGGAATGTATACATTTGTGATAAATATCTAACTCCAGCTGATAATTCACCATCAGGACCGCCAAACTGTGTAATAACAAGTCCGGCAAATTCTGGATCTGCTTGAGTAACTTTAGCTGGGTATTCTAATATTTTCTTATAAGTCCACACTTTTTAATCCTCCTTTTTAATATTGATAATTTATTTGCCATGGCCAAGGTTTGTCAATCCAGTTCCATGGATATTCAAATTTATCACTTGTAATCATTAATGGTCCAAATTTTTCAGCATATTCATGTTGTAATTCGTGAAGCTGTCTAGCTAACTCATTGTGATAGCGCAGCGCTTCTCTACTTCCAGGATGAGTATTTAAAAATAAAGTAGTTTCAATTACGCCAAATTGGACCTCCTGAATTCTTTTCAATAAATCTAACATTTCATGTCTTGCCAATTAAGTCACCTCCACTTAATAAGGTCTATTTCTTAGTTCGGGTTGAAAAAGCGCTGGAAAAAGTGTTCCTTTCATGAGGGCTTCATCCAGCGGATAAGTTTCTGTATAGGCCTGGAATGGGACATAAGCATGTGCCAGTCGCCAGTACCTTGGTTCATACATATCACGTTCGTTGTCTGCCATAGTCTAAACCTCCTTACAGAGTTTACTATAATATATTAGTGATTAGACCTATTTGTTAATAAAGAAAAAATTATTTACGCTTATTCTTTACTATGCTATAATAAAAACATTGTGAAAAAAATATTAATATGAGGTGATAAATGTGAATAAAAAGAAAAAAGATGAACTTATTAAAAAAGCCAGAGAAACAGCTGAAGAATATTTTAGAAGAGGGGATTATTATTGTTCTGAATCAGTTCTTATGACAATTAACAATGCTTTAGGGGAAGAGTTACCACCAGAAATAGTTAAAATGGCTTCCGGTTTTCCAATTGGGATAGGCAAATCTGGTTGTCTTTGTGGTGCAGTAAGTGGTGGGGTAATGGCTTTGGGACTTGCTTATGGGCGGACTGAACCTGGTGCAGAAATGCCTGATTCTTTTGCAAACAATGCTAAATTGCATGATTACATTATAAAAAAATATGGTTCTACTTGTTGTAGAGTTCTTACTAGAGATTTTGCTGATTTTGCTAGTAAGGAAAGAGCAGAACATTGTATTAAAATAACAGGTGAAGTAGCAGCCTGGATTATGGAAAATTTCATTGATAATGATATTATTTAAACGCACTCCCATTCCAATAGCAGGTTTAATGCTCGGGTTGGCCGGTCTGGGTAATTTAATAAGTCCTTATGGTAGTCATTATCGCTATATATTAGGAAGTCTGTCATTTTTAATAGCTATCTTATTAGTTGGTAGATTTATTGTTGATCGTAAAGGTTTTTTGGTTGATTTAAAAAATCCTATAATAGCAAGTGTAGGTTTGACTTTTCCTATGGCTATTATTATTTTAGCAAGCTATCTTATCCCTTCTTCAAAGCAGATGGCTCTCTATATCTGGTATAGTGGTATTGTTTTACATACCATATTTCTTATTTTATTTTCATTAAGATTTATCTTTAATTTTAATATTAAGCGAGTATTTCCTAGTTATTTTATTGTTTATGTAGGAATAGTTGTTGCCAGTGTGACAGCACCTGCTTTTAATCGGATACAGTTGGGACAATCTATATTTTACTTTGGTTTTATTGCCTATCTGATTTTACTTCCAATAATTTTTTATCGAGTTTTCTGGCTAGGTGAGATAAAAAAACCTGCTTTACCTACAATTACTATTTTTACTGCTCCGGCAGGACTTTGTCTGGCTGGATATATGAGTGCTTTCCCTAACAAAAGCATTTTCTTAGTTGGTTGGTTGATTGTATTAACTTTAATCTCAATAATTTCTGTTATAATTTATCTGCCTAAAATGCTTTCTGTTGGTTTTTATCCTAGCTTTTCAGCTTTTACTTTTCCTTTTGTTATTACGGCGATTGGTTTAAAACTTGCTGCGAAGTATTTAAAGGCAGAGTTTAGTATTTCTCTGCTTTCTTATCCTGCCTTGGCGGTAGAAATTTTATCAATCATTTTAGTTCTATTTGTGCTAATTAAATATTTGGATTATTTGTTTCAGGATTGAAAGAAGGAATTCGTTGGAAATTGTAGAATAATAACTAATGATCTAATATTTAATTATTTAAAGAGAGGACACGATACTTTATGGAGCAAGATAATCAGTTAGAAAGAAGAGATGATTACTATTATGATGAGTATGAGATTGATTTAAGAGAGTACATAATGCTTCTTTGGGAGAAAAAATGGTTTATTGGAGGATTATTTGTTGTAGCAGTTATCGCAGCAGGACTTTTTACATCTTTTTTTATGCAGCCAGTTTATCAAACAGAAGTAACTATTCAGTTATCTAATAGTGATGGACTTTACAGTAACCCACAGTCAGCGATACAGTTATTAAAAAGCGCAGAGATTGTTCAACCAGTCATGAATGAATTGGGTGAAGAGTTTACAGCAGCTGAACTAAATGGTTATTTAAAGAATAATATAAGTATAAATCAAATAGGGGATACAAATATACTTAATATGCAGGTTAAATATAATGATCCTCTTTTAGTAAAAAAGATAGCTTCAGGGATTGTAAGTACTTTTGGAAAGAAGTCAGAAACATATTTTAATAACAAAATGGAGATTAAAAAAGACTATTTACAGCAATTAAACCAGGAATTGGTAAATTTAGAAAAACAAATAAACGAACACGAAGCCAACCTTGTAAGCGCTGGTCAGGCGGAAAATTTAAGTTCTCTTAGAGAAACAAAAAGAGAATTGCTGACAACCAGGCAGGAAGTACGGACTGAACTTAATGATTTTTACCCATTGGTTGTTTTAAATAATCCCTATTTACCAGAAAATCCAGTTGAACCTAATCTTAAATTAAATGTAGCAATAGCTGGGATACTTGCTTTAATGCTAGCCGTATTTATTGTTTTCTTTAAAGAATTTATGGAGGAAGAAGATGCAGAATAAATTAAACAAGGAAAAAAGGGTTTTTGCATAGAATAATATATAGTACGAAAAGTTAGGATAGAAATAATACAGGAGGTGCTGAATATGCAGAGAGATCACCGTATGGGATTTTTGGCGAAAGCACTTGTCACCATGGTGGCTTTATTTATAGCTGAATATTTACTGAGTGGGATTATGATTTCAGGTATCTGGTCAGGATTTTTTGCTGCTATTATCTTAGGGATTGTCAATGGTTTTGTAAGGCCAATCCTTACTTTATTAACAATTCCTTTCACAATATTATCATTTGGTCTGTTCTTGTTTGTCATTAATGGAATCATGTTGGCTTTAACAGCAGTATTGGTACCAGGATTTGCAGTATCAGGTATTTTTTCAGCTATTTTTGGTTCGATAATTATTACTTTAGCAGCTGGAATAATAGAAAATTTAATTGATTAAGAGTAAGCATAAGAACAACGGCCTCCATTGAGGGGGCCTTTTTTTTAGTTTAAGACTGTACTAAAGTGGAATTGTATATTCTTACTAAATGATTTATAATTATAATCATAATAAATAAATATATCTATTTAAGGATGATTATAATGGTTTATCAATTTACTCCCTATGCTATATTGCTTTTAATTTCTGCTACCATATTGCTGGGGCTGCTTTTTTATGCATATAGATTCAGGACTATTCGGGGTGCTAAAATCTTTATAGTTGCCATGTTATTAGGCGTTTTTTGGTGTCTAGGTAATATTTTTGAGATGGCAGCTATTACTTTAGATACTAAGTTATTCTGGGCAAATTTTCAGTATTTAGCCTATGGGTTTGCTCCTATAAGCTGGTTAGTTCTTGTTTTTAGATTTACCGGGAGGGCAAATTGGATAAACAAAAAAAATTTAATTTTGATGAGTATTATCCCAGTGATTACAATACTGCTAGTCTGGACTAATCAATATCATCACTTAATGCGCTATAATGTTCGTTTAGTAAATATAGGAGTTTTTTCTGTCATTTCTAAAAACTATGGGCTCTGGTTTTGGGTACATTTCCTGCAGGCCTATAGTTTTAATTTTTTTTCTATTATACTTTTGTTGCGAACAGTCTGGAAGAAAAACACTATTTATCAAAAACAGGCTATGTCCTTACTAATCGGATTGGGTCTGATTATGATTTTTAATATCCTCTATGTAACTGGTTTAAGTCCTTTTCAAGGTCAAGATATTACCCCTCTTATCTTTGGTATTTCTGGATTGATAATTGCCTGGGGGATCTTTCGGTTTAGATTATTTGACCTGGTACCGATTGCCAGAACAACCGTCATGGAAAAGATGGCGACAGGTGTTATTGTGATTGATAAGTTAAATAGGATTATCGATATAAATCCAAGGGCAAAGAATATTTTTTCTGCAGAAACTCTAAAGCTAGGTGAGAACCTAGCAAATATTTCAGATAGTTTTGCAGTTTTTTTAAATAGAAAAAAGACAAAGGAACTTTATCAGGAAGAAATAATGCTTATAAAAAATGGTAGTAAGAATTATTATGAGATCTATATTTCTCCTCTGCGGGACTATCGGCAAGATATCATTGCCCATGTAATCATAATTAATGATATTACAGATATGAAATCAGCTAGAGAAGAAATAAACAAACAGCAAGAAGAGCTGGCAGTCATGTCAGAGCGGGAAAGAATGGCCCGGGATTTGCATGATAATTTAGGCCAGATTTTGAGTTTTGCTAATGTTCAGACACAAGCAATTTCCAAGGTGCTTACAAATGGAGAGATAGAACAGGCAGACGATTATCTAAAGAGGTTAAGTGAGATAATTCGTGATGCACATCAGGAGATTAGAGAATATGTTTACCAGGCTAGAGATAATACATATTATAAAGTTAAACTTACTGATATTATTTATAAACAGATTAAATCATTTAAGGAGACAACAGCGATTAGGGTTGAGCTGTCAATAGATGAAAATATTAAATTAAATACTTTTAGTAGTGAAGAGAAAAAACAGTTGGATAATATATTAAAAGAAGCATTAACGAATATTTTAAAACATGCTTCAGCAAGTCAGGTTGAAATAAAATTTAGTTTCGACCAGTCTAATTACCATTTAGAAATTAAAGATAATGGTACTGGTATTCAATCTCAGGATCTAGCAGTTGGCAAGACTGGGTCTGGTTTTAGTATTATGAATGAGAGAACGAAAATCATCAATGGGAAGATGAAGGTTGAGTCTAGATCAGGCAGTGGCACAAAGTTATCTTTCCAAATTCCGGTTAAAGGGAGGGGATTTAAATGAAAATATTAATTGTAGATGATCACCCTCTGTTTGTGGAAGGTTTAAAAAATCTTTTACAGACACAGGATTTTAATATTGTCGGTACAGCCGATAATGGAAAAGAGGCATTATTAAAATCTATTGAAAAAAAGCCGGATATAATATTAATGGATATCGGGATGCCAGAAATAAACGGAATTGAAGCAACCAGGATCATTAAAGAAAAAATGCCAGATGTTAAGATTATTATCTTAACTAGTTTTGAAGAAGAAGATAGTCTTTTTAAGGCTATTAAAGCAGGTGCTTCTGGTTATCTTTTAAAAAGTTTAGATGGAGATGACCTGATTAAGTCTTTAAATGATTTAAGTGAGGGGAAAAACCCTTTTTCACCTGGCTTAGATTGTATAATTGATAGTTTAGAAAATGCAACTTTAGAAAATAAGGAAGATGTGATAATCGATAAAAGTTTGACTTTAAGACAGATTGAAGTTATCAAGTTGGTTGCAAAAGGATTAACTTATCAAGAGATTGCTAAAGTGCTTTTTGTAAGTGAAAGGACTATTAAATACCATGTTGAGCAGATAAAAGAGAAACTTAATTTAAAAAATCAGGCACATTTGATCGCTTATGCCATTGAGAAGAAGATTATATGAGGAGGAAGTTAATGAAAAATATCAGGTTTAATCAGATGATGAAGAAAGTATTTGCTTTGTTCTTATGTTTTTTTATAATCTTCAATACAAGTTTTGGAATATTTGTTGAAATAGTTTATGCTGCAGATATAGTCCCTGATGGGCAGACAGCAACTACATTAACTATTAACAACAATGTGACAGATATTTCTACTGGAACAATAAAAGGTGTTAATGCTTTAAACTCCTTTCAGAAGTTTAATATAAATAGTGGCAATATTGTTAATCTTCATTTGCCTGCAAATACCACTAACTTAATTAATTTAGTACATAATGAAAGATCTCAATTAGATGGTATGTTGAATTCTATTCAAAATGGGGAAATAGGAGGGAATGTATTTTTCCTTAATCCTTACGGTATGATGGTTGGCAGCCAGGGGTCAATCAATGTTGGTTCTCTCACTGCTGTTACTCCTACACAAAGTTTTATGGATAGTTTTTTTGTTTCACCAGGTAATCCATCAGCTACGTCTCTTGCTGATGTTATTGATGGGAACATTCCGCTAAACAATCAGGGGTTAATCTCTATTAGAGGAAGTGTCAATGCACGTAACGACATAGAACTGGCGGCTGGTAATATAAATAACTCAGGAGAAATTATTTCCGGGGCGGTTTATGAAAATAATGCGGCTGACTTTAGTGATGTTGTAAATACTAATGGACTGGAAAATGCCAATAAATTAATGGTCAGTGAAAATGGCGATATCGAGATCAAGGCAGCTGAAGATGTAATTAACAGTGGGGCTATTGCGGCTGATGGTGCTGCTAATTTGTCTGGTGGAAATATTAGTATCCAGGCCGGCAGGGATATAAAAATGGAAGATGGCGCTTTGGTTTCAGCCAGAGGTTATGGTGAGAACTCTGCTGGTGGTGAAATAATATCTTTTGCTGACCGAAATGGCGAATTTAATGAAGGTGCAGTCATTGATGTAAGTGCAGGTGATTCTGGTGATGGTGGTTTTATAGAATTTAGTGCTGAAAAGAAAGTCCTTCTTAATGGTGGGCAATTTCGTGCATCAGCAGAAGATGGTGAAAACGGGAATGTTTTAATTGATCCTGAGGAGATAACTATTAATAGCAATCACTACACAGGAGGAGATAATCATAGCTTTGAGGCCAGTAAAAGTATTACTGTGAATGAAAACATAATCATTTCAACCAGGAATACATACGGGAATCATTTGTCTGGATTTTCCGAAAGTAATTCAGGTAATTTAGATATGATTGCTCCAGTTATCACTTTAAAAGATGGTTCTATGCTACTGGCTCATGTGATTAACCGGGAAGCAGAATATGGTCTTGGAAATGTGTTAATAACGCCAGCTACAAACTATACAGCAGGAGATATTACCCTGACTGCTGAAAAAATAGATGAGCCGGCGGCCTTTGAGGCAGACGCGGTGACTAGAATTGAGCTTAATGGGGCACTTTTAAAAGGAAACAATATCAGTCTGCAGGCAAATTCAACTGCAGCCTATAGCTGGGATTATGATGATCCAGATGATAACCTGGTCCAGACAGGGGCAGCAGTACTGGGGCTTGGTACTGGTTTTAATGTAGGGTATGCCAAGGCAAATGGCAGTGCAGAGATTATAATTAATGAAAATTCAAAGATTGAAGCTGCCGGAAAAGTTGATCTGACAGCAAAATCTGATGTGACAGCTAGTATCACCACCCTGGCTGGAGGCAATAAAGTTGCGGGAATTGCTTTTGCCTATGGAGATTTAGACTCCAGGGCAACCGTAGATGTAAAAAGTGGCGCTCGGATTACTGCTAATAATTTAAGTCTACAGGCTTTAAATAATGCTACGCTTGATGTTAATGCCATGGGCATTTCAACAAGTTCTGCCTATGAAGCAGGGATTGCTGTAACTGATGCAACTGTTGATTCTTCAGCAGAAATTGCTGATGGAGCAAAAATCAGTACAGGTAATCTGGCGATCAGTGCAGTTAATAATAATAGCTTTTCTACTAAAGCAAGTTCGATGGCTTTAGAAGATGCAAAAGCAGGTGTTGGGGCAGCAATTTTTACTGCTGATACCAGTGCTGTAGCAAGTTATGCCGGGGAACAGTCGGTTGCAGGCCCAGATGGGGCTTTCAATAATTTGACTATAGAAGCATTAGACAATACCAGCAAAAATATTACAACTGCTGCGGCTACCACCGGATCAAGTAGTATTACCACAAAACCGATTATCAATGGGGCAAATAGTGGCGTTAACTATGTCAGAAAAAAACTAGGTTCTACTCCAGGGATGGATCAGGCCAGTGGTACAGAACACTGGAAACTGGCCGGGGCTATAAGTTATGCTGATACAGAGCAGCAGGCAGAAGCATTTATTGGTGAAAACACTGAAGTAAATGCTGCAGGTGATGTTGCCATTTCTGGGAGAGTAAGAAATGATAATTTAATGAACCGGGCAACCAGTGATGTGGAATCAAATGCGCCTGGTGAAAATGGTTCAACAGCTACCTATTCCCTGAGTGCAGCCATAGCTTATGGTGATTATGACCATTCAGCTGAAGCTTATCTGGCTGATAATAGTAGTCTTACAGCAGATCATTTTGGAATCAGTTCTGATGTAATGAAACCTTACGAAAAGGACTGGAGCAAATGGGATACAGTTGGAGATGTAGTAGTTAAAATAGGTGATATATTGGGGCTGACTACTGAAGGTTATATCACAGGTTATGCCAATGCAATCGGCTCGGCAGAAAATGTAAATATAGCAGGTTCAGCTGCTTATCTAGATTTTACTAACAACTCTGAAGCCTATACAGGGCGGGGGACTGAGATCTACCTCAGAGAAACAGGTAACTGGACAACCGAGTTGCCTGGTGCAATGCTGGTTGATAGTCTGCCAGCTGATCTGGGAACATTAAACTGGGATACTTCTCTCCAGATTGAAGCCAATACGGAGATCAGTGGAGTTTATGCAGCCGGAAATATTTTTGCCATACTGCCAGGTACTGAAGGTGGAAAAGGATCTATCGGAGGGGCCTATAATCAGATAAATTATAACAACACGACTAAAGCTTTTATCAGTGAAGGGACAACTGTCAGGGGAGTAGAGGTTGCTGGAATTACCACTGTTCCTGATATTACAGTAAAAGCAGAGAGTCGGGAAAATATTGTTACGGTAAGTCCCACTGCCGGAAAGGGTTCCAGCTGGGGGGTAAATGGTGTCTTTTCTATGGCAAAGGTAAACAATGAGACAGAAGCTTCTATTGATGATGAAGCAAATCTTCAGGTTGGTCAGGTTAATCTTCAGGCTGAAGATAAGATCACTGACTGGTCTTTAAGTGGAGCTTTTAATAAAAGTGAGAATGTAGGTGTTGGCTCAGGTACAGCAATCAATGATGTAACAACCAAAACCAGTGCCTATATTGGAGATAACGATCAGAGCTATCTGGTTAAGTCTGGTGATACTTTATCTGAAATTGCTCTACGGTTTGGGGTAACAGTAGAGGAGATTCAAATTGCGAATGGTCTGGGATCAGATACTATTTATGTTGATCAGGAACTAAATATTCCTTATGGCCAGGGTCAGGTTGCAGCTGATGAGATTAATCTTGCTGCCAGAACTGATGGAAAAATTGAATCAATTGCTGTGGCAGGGGTCATTACCTCATCTATTAATAATTATTCAATGGAGGGAGCTAGTCCTGTTCGAAAAGCCAAGAGTAAAATGCCTTTAATAGGTAATAAACTGGCTGGTAAAACTGGTTCAGATTCTCCTGCTCCGGCCAGACCTAGTTTTGGTCTGGGTATATCTGGTAGTGTTGCCTATAATATTACTGACCTGAATACTTCTGCATATGCTGCTGATAGTATCCTTGATTTTAGTGGGGAAAATGCAGGTGGACTTACTTTGAGTGCAATTAATAATACAGATATTACAGCCGGTAGTGGTGCTGGTGCTTTGATTATGGCTGATAGTCCTGCCACCGACTACAGTGTGGGTATTGCCGGTAGTGTAGCAATTAATGACCTTTATAATACTACATCTGCCTATGGAGATAATCTTACTATCATCCAGGCAGATGATGTTGATATCAAGGCTCTCTCTGGCGGGGAAGCCCTGGCTGTAGCGATTGGGGCATCGGTAAATCTTTCAGATGATCAAAGTACTGCCGCCAGTGTAGCAGGTTCGGTTTCTGTTAATATGACAGAAAATGATGTTGATGCCTATCTTAAAGATAGTAATTTAACTGGAAATAGTACAGAAGTAGCCAGCAATTTAAGTCTGGTTGCTTATGATCAGAGTAAATTCGGCACAGGTAGTGGATCTCTGCTGGCAGGTGGTAAAGCAGGGATTGGCACTGCAATCAGTTACAGCAGTATCAATAACCAGATCAATTCTTATCTGGCCGGGACAACTGCTGCCGATTTTAATAATATCGATTTACATGCCCTGAATGCCTATCAAATCGGTTCAGGTGGAGGGATGGCCTCTCTTGCTTTAGCTGAACATTCATTAACTCTGAGTGGTTCCTTTGTAATCAATGAAGTCGATAATGAGACAAACGCTGAAATTAAAGCTGGTTCAGAACTAATTGCAAAGGATGAGATTGATCTACTGGCCAGAGATACAGCAGGAGTTGCCAGCTTAAATGAACTTATCACAGCAGGGGCCGGAGCAAGCAGTGCTGGCTTTAGTTATGACGGTTCAGGCTGGACTGAAACTGAGCGGACTGAGGGAAGTAGTATCCTTTCCGTGGCAGGCCTGGTTCAGCTAAGTGGTAATAATGCTGGGATTTCCATGACCTGGAATGATGTGAAAAATGATTTTACTGCTTCAGTCAATAATTCAGAACTTACGACAACAGCAGATGAGGGAACGATTAATGTCAAAGCTTTAAGCAGTACTGATATTACTGGGCTGGCCCTGGGAGCAGGCATTGCTTTACATCAGTTTGCTGGTGCTGGTTCAGTAGTAATCAATGAAATCAGTAATACAACTGTGGCTGAGGTTAAATCTGATTCAACGCAGAGTATAGCCAGTGACCATTTAAATGTGACAGCAGAAGATAATACACAGGTTAATTCTCTGGCAGGTCAGGTAACAGTCAGTATTGGCAAAGTTGCCCTTGGTGGGGCAGTGATTGATAATCAGATTAATAATAGTGCTACCACAACTGTCTCCGGAATTGAGCTGGCAGTTGATGAAACTACTTTAATTAATGCTATTCAGGACGGCAGGATTAGGAGTCTGGCCGCCTCTGGTGTTGGGTCAGCCGGAATTTCTCTCAATGGTGCAGTGATGAATAGCTATCTGGCTAATCATACTTCAGCCAGTTTGAGTAATATCCAATCAAACAGTGAAACAAATCTGGTTTCCGTTGTCGCTGAGGATAAGACAGATCTGGAGACAATCTCCGGTGCTGCTACCGTTGGTCTGGCAGCAATTGGTGGTGCAGTAACTGTCAACAATTTAGAGAGCACGACAGAGGCAGTTGTCAGTGCAGGCAGCGAATCAGCTCCTGTCAAGTTAGGTGGACTTGCAGTAAAAACAACGGCTGATCAGTCAATCTCAGGTGCAGCCTATCAGGGCAGTGGCGGCTGGTATTTCTCAGCAGGTGCAGCAGTAGTTGATAACAATATTGATCATGAGCTTAGTTCAACAATTACAGCTGGTTCAAACCTTGCCATTTATAATGGGGATCTCAAAGTTCAGGCTGTTGATCAGATTGATATTGATGCTGAAGCACAAGGCTATACTGTCGGAGCTGTGGCAGCCGGAGCAGTCATTGCTAATGCAAACCGCACAGGAGATACTCTGGCGGGCATTGGTAATGAAGAAACTGAAGCAAAAGAAACCACTATCAGCATGACCGGTGGAGAAATGCTGGTTAATAGTGAACGGGCAGGCAAAGTTGCTTCTTTTACCAGAGCAGGGGCAGGTGGAGTTTATTCCGGCGCTGGATCTGATGCAGAAGCAGAAGATAAAGGGAAAGTTGCAGCCAAATTGGGCAATAATATTCAGTTGACTGGAATCGGAACAGATGTTGAAATTACTGCCAGCGGCAGACCTCAGATTTCAGCAAAGGCAGAAGGCTATAACGGATCATTGACTGCTGGTGCTGGTGTATCTATTGCTAAGGCAAATGCTGATCTAGATATAATAGCTTCAATTGGTTCAGACGGGAAAGTTACTGCTGATAGCCTTACAGTTAAGGCTTTACATGGTTTAAATAATAATCAACACACAGCCTATAGTTCGGCAATTGCTGTCAGTGGTGGTCTGTTACTGGGAGCAAATGCTACCTCGAGCACTGCAGCCAGTAGCTCGTCAGTAAATAGCTTTATTGATTCTGATCTTTTGCTTAATCGTAGTCTAAAACTTATCACTGATAATACTACCAGTCAAAAGGCTTTAGTTACCGGGGTTGTGGCTGGGGCAGCTGCTGTGGGAGGTAATTTTGCCAAGGCAAGTTCCAATAGTAATACGACTTCCAGGCTGGGAGCAGTCGAATTGAACGGTGGTTCGTTAGAACTTAAAGCACTTGGAGAAGATATAAACTATGCAGATTCTACCGCAGGTAGTGGTGGGATTGTGGCAGGAGCTGCTGCAGATTCCAGAACAGATAGTATAAGCAATCTAAATGCTATCATTGATGGTGAGGCAGTGGCCTATACAGATGATTTTAAAATAATTGCAGAACAACTTACTGACTATAATAGTCGGGCAAATAGTATTAATGCCGCAGTAGTTGGTTACAGCGGCGCCTATACTAAAAATGATGTAGATGCAACCGTCAAAGCCCTGCTAGGAGATCAAGTTAAGATATATACAACCGGTATAGATATTCAGGCTACCAACTCAGTAAAACAGAGTGGTAAAAATGAAAATGTGAAAGGTGGTGCTGGTGGAGTAATCAATGGTTCAGCAGTTGAGAGTAATAGCACAGTTGATGAGATAACTCAACTTAATATCGGCCAGGATGCTATCCTGAAAGTAATCGGTAACCCGATGAATAACAGCCTTCTTAATCTGGGAGTTAATAATAAGTTGAATGTTTTTGATGAAACAGTACTCAAGACAGGTGGTGCTATTCAGAGGCCCTATGCAGATACCAGTCATACGGCTGAACTTAGTGGTACAGTTAATATTGGTGATGGGGCGGAATTAAGTAGTTCAGGAGATCTACAGATCAGGTCCTATACAGATGCCAGTGTTTTTACCTCCTCACTAGTTAAAACCTATGGTGGAGTAGGTGCGGCAGGAGGTAATGCTGTCAGTAATGTTACTGCTAAGCAGAATATAACAACAGGTGAAGATGTTTATTTAATGTCCTATGGGGATCTGGAACTGGCAGTAGGTAAGAGTGGTGACGGCTGGTGGTTTAATAATATAAACAGTCGAGCCAGGACAGAAGTATATAATTATACAGCCCTTCCGATTGATACCAGTCCTTACGCGGAGGCCAATGTTTATAGTATTAATAACCTTACTGTTGGTGAAGGTAATGTGCTGGAAAGTGGCCGCAACATAACCCTGGCAACCTATGAAGGCAAGGTAGAAGCCGGTGGAAGTGGAACAGGCCATAATCCGTATCTGGAAGCATTAGGAACAACTACTGAAGATGGACATAATAGTGTCAATAGTAGTAGTTGGATGGTTATGAATGGTACAGCTACAGCTGGTATTTTTCATGACCAATCTTTAAATATCGACAGTTATGGAAATATATCAACCGGGAAAGAGAGCCGGAATATAAATTATAATAAGAGAAAAACTAATCCTCAGTCAGATCTGCAGGCGCAAATTAATTATCTAAACTTTAAAAAAGAATATGCTTCTTCAGATGAGGAAAAAGGAGAGCTACAGGCGCAGATTGATGTACTGGAGATGCTCAAAAGTTCAGTCGCAGGTACACAGGTAGATGTAGTAAAAGTTAATGATATCTATGCTGCCGGTGGTAATATTACTGTTGATACTAATTATTTATATGGGACTGCTAATTTAACAGCCTATGGTGGACCAAAAATTGTTATTAATAATGACAGCGACCATTATCTCTATCTGGATCAGTTATTTATACCTGATGCCGATACAGGTGGAGCCATTCACTTTAATGGAGCGGTTGGCCGCAGTCAGGCTGAGTTGGCTGGATTTAATGTTACAGAAATTGATAAGGGAGTCCAATCCAGGATACTAATTAACAATAACTATGATACAGGGTCAGGTGATGGCCCGGCTATTTTCCTCAGGGAGCCAGTTGAAAACCAGCGTGGCCTGATTAAAATATTTAATCAATCAGGTAGTCTGGCTCAGTTTACTGATGTAAGGGCCCAGCAGTATCAAGTAGATGTACCCAATGGTTCTTTTATTGTTAATAATCCAGGAGGTTTCTATTACGCCACTGCTGAACCAAGTACAGCCTGGACCGGACGGGATTATCGCCCTATTTCAGCAAATCAGGCGATGGCCCTGGCCGCCAAGTATTATTTTAAACATTACAGTTCAGATCGATTTATTGAAAGTAATTATGGTGGATATTTTAACTCTTTCCTACGTGATCCTGATCATATGATGTATGGGGATAATAAAGCATCAGGAGGAAAAACCTATGTTCTGCTCAATTTACCCAATATTCATGGTGATGATGCTGTGGGTAACGTACCGCTTTTTGATGGTGGTTTCAAAATGTGGGGTGTGGCAGACTGGAATTTACAAAAATCTGCTAATTATAATGATGGGAATCATTATGATGGAGCACCCATTACAGCAAAGCAGGTTGGAGTAAATGCGAAATATATAGATATAAACGGTAAAATCAGAGCCGGGGTTCCTGGTGACTGGTCAGTAAATATTGCAAGTGGACTGGATGACTGGATGAATGAACAGACTGGTAGTGGACTAATTGAGGTTCCAGCGACCTATTATCAAATCGAAAATAGTGGTGATCTATTACCGACCCTTAAATATAATATAAATGATGAAAACCTCGTTCTTGATGATATCAATGCCAGCGGAGGTGGGTTTGTTTATCTGCACGGCAATATTATCAGTACCAATAAACTGGGAAATATTGAAGTTTTAAATGGTTTTGGCAATGTTCAGGTTAATAATGAGAGTAGTAAACCTTTAGTAATCGGTGATATTGATACTGGACAGCAGACAGTAGGAATTATTAAGATAGCAGATACAGCTAAAGATACAACTACCTGGTATGTAAATACCCTGGGTGGTGGGACAAAAGTTTATCAAGATTATATTTATGGAGCTGGAGACTATAATAATGCGGATGATGTTACAGGCTCAGTAGGTCTGGACACCTATACTCCACTGCAGGGGCAACGTTATCAGTGGGAAAATACCTGTACATTGGAAAGAAGTTTTGGTGGAGTTAATGATCTGGTAGAAGGAGATGAAGCGCCTTTTTACCGTATTAAGCAGCCTTCTGGTTGGCAGAATACATCAGGATGGAATACAGATAAAAATTATACTGTTACCACAGGAAACAGTGCTGATATGCCATATTTCAAGGAAGAAGTTAGCTATGGTTATTTAAGTAATTGGTATAGTTTTTCTGTTGATGCAGCTGATAGTAGTAAAGGCTGGCCAACTGGAAGTACTAGTGATTGGTACTATAAATTGCCCCAGAAAGCTAAATTAACACTTACCGCCAGTGTGAAAGCTGATAACTCGATCGGAATCAGTTTTACAGGTAATGATACGGCCAGTGTAAATATTGATTCTGCTGCTGGTATCTCTCTGGGGGGCAGAATAGATAATATCTTTGGCGGTACCTTACTCAAAGCAGTGGGTTCAGGACAGGGAATTGTACAGTCGGCAGATGCTGTTTTAAATTCTGAAAATATTCTGCTACGGACTGATAAGAATATTGGATCAGCCAGTAATCCAGTCCGGTTTAGCCTAAATAACAGCGGTAATATTTCAGCTGTCAGTAATCATGGAGATATTTATCTTGAGGCCCCAACCAATTCAGTAGTAATTGGAAAAATATTGGCCGGTAATCAGACAAATGGGTATGGAGATATCAGTCTGACAGCAGCTGGTGATATTAATACTTCTGGTACTTCACTGATTGGCTCTAATATTAACTTAATCAGTGAAAGCGGCGCTGTCGGTAGTAGTGCGAGACCACTGCAAATAGAGGCTATTGCTGCTGAACACAGTAGTGGTAAAATATCCGGTGGGGAAGTAAGTGTTGCAGCAAATGGCAATATCTATCTGGTTCAATCTGAAGGAGATTTTCGTCTCCTTAAAGCCCATTCAGGCCAGGGTGATGTAAATCTTACGGTCAATAACGGGAATATCATTAATGTAGTAGAAGAACAGCGCATTGATCCGGCCAGGGAAGAGGAACTGGCAGAAATCTGGGATAGGCTGGCTCTGACTGCTGAACATAATGCTCAGCAAGATGCCGAGAATACTACAGTAAAACCATTTGAAAATAGTGTGAATAGAACCTATCAGGAATACTGGTATCTTTACAATAATGGACAGTTAAATGATGAAGGATTGGTTTTAAATACAGACGCCATTGATTATTATAAGGATAGGGCAGCTGCTGTAATGGGTATTACTGATCCTACTGCTGTTGAAGTACAGAGTTATGCTGCAGAAATGTTTACTGAATATCGAACATATTTTAATGATCTTTTTGGGTCTGACTGGGAAGATCAATCCCAGTTTCAGGCTTATCAGGTAGATTATAGCTATACTGCTTCTGCAGAAAAAACAGCTGAACTCACCTATGGGGCAGAATGGCTGCCTTCGCAACTAATTTATGAAATTAGCCAGAATGCTTTAAAACCTGATTCAGGTGGGCAACTAGTTACTCAGGAAGCCAATATTATTGGTAATAATATTGTTGTCGAGACGAGTAAGGCTATCGGTAGTCTGGATGAACCGATCGAAATAGAAATACCGGAAACAGGGGGAACAATCAGTCTGACTGCTCGTGAAAAAGCAGCGTTGGTAAGGGCAAGTATGCCTGGTGATATTACAATTAATTATGAAGGTACGAGACCGAGCGGAATTTCTGTTCTACAGACAAACCCAGTTTATCTCAATGCTACAGAAAATATTTATCTGGATGCTGTAAATGAAGTATTTATCAATAGTGGGGCTGATTTGAATATTGCAGCCCTTCAGGCTGGTGGAGATATTAGAGTGATTACAGATGGAAATATAATCAATCAATCTGCCGGGACAGCCATTATTGGTGGAGGAAATCTGGCCCTGGAGTCGGCTGGAAGTATCGGTAAGGCAGATAAATTTCTGAGCTATCAGCTGGATGGCATGCTTGCCTCTGCCATTGCCGGAGAGGATATCTACCTGGAACGGATTGGGGAAGATCTAAAACTGGGTAGGATGAGTGCCGGCAACAAAGTAAGTTTGAAAGTTAATGAAGGCGGCCTGTATGGTCAATATAGCGGACTCAGTCTTCTGGCTGAGAGTTTAGAATTAGATGTACGTGATGGTGTCAGTGGAGCCGGTTATCAGGGAGGAGAAGATCAATCTCTGATGATCGAGCTGGGAACAGAGGGTGAAATATCCGGTTATGTTGGGGGAAAAACTCAGCTGGCTTCACCAGTTACTCATTTAAATCTGGGGAATATCACAACTGGTGATGATTTCACCTTATTTGCTGACAGCCTGACAACAACTGGTGAAGTTGATGTAACAGGAGATCTAGACTTACAGACTACAAAGGATTTGATAATTGAAGAGCTAATCAAGGCAGATCTGGTCCAGTTAACTGCTGGTGGAAAAATTGCTGAAGGGGATGCAGGCAGGATTAATACTTCCCTGTTACTTACTAATAGTGGGCAGGGACAGAAACTGACAGGTAATAATCAGATTGAAGTCTATCAGGCAGTTAATAGCGGAAGCGGAGATATTGTTTTAAACAATAATCATAGTCTGTTAGAAATAGCAGGGATTAATCAAAATGATGGCATAGTTGAAGTAACTAATACTGGTGAAATCACCATTACAGATTCAATTAAAACTGGAGAACATGATAATATCTTAATCTCAGGTGGGAATACAACCATTACAGATGCAGGTAGTATTACCAGCGGTATCAGTGGTGACATAACCATCAATACCAGAGGTTATCAAAAGATAAATGGAGCAGTAACTGCTGGTGGTGATGGTGAGATTAAATTGCAGGCTGTAGGAAGCGAAGATATTGATATTATCATTAACAGCAGCCTGAGCAGCTCTTCAGGAAAGGTAGAAATTGAATCAACTGGAGACACTGAAATATCAGGAGAGATAACCACTTCATCAGAAGTCAGGATCAACGTTGGCGGTAAAATAACTGAAACGGGCTCAGGAAAAATTGTTCGGGCTGAGCTGTTGAATACAATAAGTAGAAACGGTCAGCTGCTCAATGGAGAAAATTCTGTTCAGAGTTTTGCTGCCACAAATAAGGGAAGTGGAAATATTGAACTGAATAATAATGCAGAAGAGTTAGTTATTGATGAGATCAACCAGTTAGCTAAAGCTGATGTAAAACTTACCAATCAAGGTAGTATCGCTATTGATGAAATAACTTTAGCCAGTGGTGATCTGGAGCTTGCCGCCACAGAGTCAATTAACAACTGGCAGGAAAGTGCAACAAGTAATATTAATGCTGTAAATATTGATTTAACTGCAGTAAATGGTAGTATTGGTGAAACTGACAATTATCTTTTAATTGATTCAGCTAATCCAGTAGCTGGCCTGGTAAATGCTTCAGCTGGTGATAATATCTATCTTATAGAAACAATTGGCCAGATTGCAGTTGGTCAGTTTACCGCAGGTAAAAATATTGTTCTTAATGCTGATCAGTCTATTTTAAATGGCAACAGAGAAAATGGGCTTAACTTTACAGCAGAGAATATAACTTTGCTGGCTGAGAATGGCAGTATTGGTGAAGATGGTAAGAGGATTACTACTGCTGCAGACCAGATTATAAATCTCAGTGCTTATCATGATATACATTTAGCTGAAATAACAGGTGATCTGAATTCAGAAGTTATTGCAAGTAGCACAGGAGTAATTGATCTGCTTACACCTCAGGGGAGTATCATAGTAGAATCAATAACTGCTCCAGAAAAGTTAACACTTAATAGTGCAGAAGATATTACTATTAATGAGTTGGATACGGCTGAGCTGAAAATAACTGCTGAGTCAGAAGGTAGTAAAGTTGCTCTGGCAGAGGCCCGCATTAGTGAGAGAATGGATGCTGAAGTAGATAATCTTAGCATTGATAGCTTAATTCATAATGGAGAGAGCCCATTAATCATTGAAATAGCCGGGGGTAGTAATAAGCTGGCAGACGAGATATCAATTAACGCAAAATCTGAAACAGGAATTATTTTTAATCACCTGGCAGCAGATTACTCAGTTATTGATGCTGATGTAGAAAGTATGAAGCTTTTAAAAACAATTGTTGGCAGCAGAGCCGAGATCAATAACAGTTATGGCCGGGTAGTAGCTGACATACGGCCACAGCTATTTGACAGTGACTTGCAACTCTATCCGAGAAGACCAGAAACAGCAGAAGTCTATGATCCATTCTATCTGATCTTTACTACAGAGAATGCAGGTAGAAAGATCTTAACAGATGCCTATATTGTCAATTATAATCCTGATTTTATTATAAATCAGTTTAGTACAGAAAATAGTATTATGCGAATAACTTCCAAGTTAGCTGTTCTTAACAGCAGGTTAATGAATAATAATTTGCTGGCTCGAACAGGAAACAACTTTAATCAGGGGCAGCAATTGGTTGACACAAGTAGTTTTAGTCAGCTAGGCAATTTTACTGATGATGAAAATGACGATGAAATTGAATAGGAGGTGGGAAGAAAATGTACAAAAAAATATTGTTAATTAGTTTAACTCTTATTTTATTACTGACTGGATTAGCCATTGCAAAAGAGCAGACATTTTTTATCAATAAAATAGAAATCAATAAGACAGAAGTATTAACTGATCAGGAACTGGCAGGTATTTTGAATCTCTATCAAAACAGAGAAGTGACTATCACAGAATTAAATCAAGCAGTAGCAGAAATTAATCAGCTCTATCGGCAAAAAGGCTATTTGACCTGCAAAGCAATCCTTCCTCCCCAAAAAATTGAAAATGGTGTTGTGGAAATCAAACTGGTAGAGGGGCGGCTTGGTGAGATTTTTGTGGAAGGTAACAATTATACTGATGAAGTATATTTCCTCAAACGAATTTCCTTAAAAGAAGCAGATCTCTTTCAGTTGCAGAGTTTAGAAAACGATCTTCAGTATTTTAATAATACAAATGATGGGGTACAGCTCAAAGCAGAACTTGCACCAGGTAAGAAAACAGGCACAGTTGATCTCTATCTTAAAGCAGCGGAAAGACCACATACTCAGTATGCCCTTTTTATGGATAATGCAGGTAGAGATCAGACTGGTCTCTATCGCCTCGGTTTTTCAGCAGCTAATAATAGTCTGATCGGTTATCAGGATCGACTATCCCTATTTCTTCTGAGGGCAGAGGGGACAGTGGCCGGTTCAGTTTCATATGATTTTCCACTTAGTATAAAGGGCAGTAGATTGGGAATTGGTTATAGCAAAAATCAGACGCAAATAATAGCCGGGGATTTTCAGAGTGTTGATATTCAGGGTGATTATTCGGAATATAATTTAAGTTTGACCAAGCCCATGTTGGTAGAGGAATATAAAAAAGTAGATGGTTTTTTTGAATTACATGTCAAAGAGTCAGATACTTACTTTTCTGGAGCTAAATTATTAACTGCTGATGTAAAAACAGCTGTGGTGGGTTTTGCCAACCAATCAGTAGATGAGAAGGGAATCTGGAATTTTAGGAATAGCTTTACTCGGGGTGAACTAGGAGAAAAGCAGCTTTTTTCTAAATATAATTTATCATTTGTAAGGCAGAAAAGCTTAGAGAAAGGTGTTTTAACAACAACTTTTACAGGTCAGTTAACCACAGATCATATGTTACCTTCTTCTGAGCAGTTCAGTATTGGCGGGATGGCAACTATTCGTGGTTATGAAGAAGGTAGATTAACCGGTGATCAGGGATACTGTTTCAATGTGGAAGTAAGTGAGCAAATTAATGAAAAGCTGCAAGGCTTTATTTTTCTTGATCATGGGGGAGTATTTCCCTATAAGGGTAATGAAGAGGAAATTAATCATGATGATTATTTGACAAGTACAGGCCTGGGATTTCTCGTTAATATTAAGAAAAACTTAACTGGCAAGATTGTGCTAGGCTTACCGTTAGAACTAGATGATGAACCAGCTTTTCATTTTTCATTACAGACGAACTGGTAAGTTGGTCGAACAATAGAAATAAGCAGGCGGGATCTCATTATAATTGAGGTCCTTTTATTTTACATAAAGGGAGTCTTCTCTTGTTTTGTGAAGGAGTCTTTTATATTAGCTAAAATATTGATTAAAATATAAAATTTAGCTATAATATAATTATAATAGCTAAAAGGGAGCTGGTGTTCTGTGATTATTAGCAGCACAAAAATACAGAATAATTTTGGTAAATATCTTTCCTGGTTAGAAGAGGAAGATATAATTATTACTAAGAATGGTAAAAAGGCAGCCAGGCTGGTCAAATATTATGAAGATAATGATTATATTATTCGAGAAGGGTTCTCTGCCTATAGTCATGAAGGAATGCAGGTTACTTATGATGAGTTTTTACAGATAGCTCGGGAAAGTGAAAACAGGTATGAATACATTGATGGTCAGATCTATTTATTGGCCTCTCCCAAGTTTCAGCATCAGAAAATATTAGCTGAAATATTTAGAAAATTATTAGATTTTTTTGCAGATAGTGAGTGTCAGCCACTAACTTCACCTTTTGATGTAACACTTTATAAAGAGGATAAGGCTAATGTTGTTCAGCCAGATTTACTAGTAATCTGTGATCAGGAGAATATTAAAGAAGACGATAGATATCTTGGCACGCCTAAATTTGTAGTAGAGATCCTTTCTGAATCATCCAGAAGTAAAGATATTATTAAAAAGCTGGATTTATATATGCAGGGAGGGGTAAAAGAATACTGGATAGTTAATCCCTTTTCAGAAGAAGTTAATGTTTATTTTTTTAAAGATAGAGAAGTGGAGAAGGTGCAGACATTTAAAAAAAGTGAGTTAGCTAAATCATTTTTGTTTCAAGAACTGGAAATTAATATGATAAATGTTTTTGAAAATTAAACGAACATATGTTTGATAAAAGTGTAAAATTATGGTATAATTTAATTAAGCTATTGATTAGATATTACCATGGCAAAAGAAGTAGTAATATCAAAATGAATTTTAGGGAATATTTTAAT
>JADQBT010000039.1 GCA_016278485.1 Halanaerobiales bacterium | reverse complement strand
CCTGAGTATATTATATATCTTAACTCAGTGTCCGACAAATCGGGGGAAGGTCAATACGAATTAGAAATGGTATAAATATTAATACAACTATAAGAAGAATTTTAAGATTAATATGCCAATTTAAATCACTTAACCTTATTTTAAATAAATAACCCAAGAATATAGTCATTGTTAATGGCAATTGAAAAAATAACCTATGTTGATTGAGTGTGTACTCCTCTATATTATTAATATAATCTAAGCCATACCTGTAAAACAATTGAATCCCCATATAAAATATAAATGCACTAATAAACGCATATAAAAATTTTTTTTTATTACTAATAACAATATTTTTATTTATCATATAGTTCTTTAAAACAATTATAGGTAACAGTAATAGTATACATACTAATGCATACATTAAACTTGTAAATATGAAAATACATAATAAACATATGATAACAAAAAATACTTCCAACCTAGTTATATTTTTGTACTCTATTTCCATTATTACCTCCTAGTCATAGTTGGTCCTATGCAATATAAAAGACCCTAAAATAATTCTCTGATGGCGACTATTTCACCTAACGTCCCGAGTGTTCCCGACGTGTCTGTGCCCCCTGGGCCTGGTACGATGTTTGCGTGATATTTACTTCCGGTTTAATTTACAACAACTCCTGCAAACATCGTACCAGAAGGCATGTCCCGCAGGGTAGGCTTGGTCTTTAGCCGGAAAACGCGAACACTCTGTTTAGGCGAAGTCACCTATATCTTCTTAATTTTAGGCACTGACCAATATAAGTAAGAAATCTCACCATCTTCAGATATTGAAAACGGAATATATGATTTAGGAACACCAAAGTCTTTAAAAGCAGGGTCAACAGTTACCCAACCTTTTTGTGATAAATATACTTGAGCCCAACCATGTCCTCCTTTTTTATAAACCCAACCAGTTACTAATCTTGCTGAAATACCAGCTGCTCTACTTAAGGTAATAAAAACATCACTTAAATCCCAACACTGTCCATACCCTTGATTAATAACCTTAATTACACCATATCTTGACCCAATTAATTCTCCACCATATTCAATATTTTCATTCATCCATTCTAAAATATTATCTATCTTTTCTTTTGAACTCATATCATCTTCTATAATATTTATTATTATGTTATTAATAACTTCACTTTTAACAGGCCATGTCTTCGTTTCAGTTGTCAATTTGTTTTTATTGACCTTATATTTAGGTTTAAAATTTGAAGCCCCTTTTACTGGAATTATAGCATTAAGCTTAATATAAGGTATTCCTTGCATTTTTTGCATGTCATTAAAAAAATAAGTTGTTATGTCATGTATATCTACTCTTTTGCTAATATTATGATTAAATTCATATTCAGGTGCTTCAAATTTGGTATCAGGATTTCGTAATTCTACGCTATCATTAAAATTAAATTTTTCTTTCATTTTATTAATATTCTTACTTACATTTATATTATCCCGATTATCTCTATATTTGATTAATAGATTTATAAAATCATTGTATTTCATGTATTCACCAGTTTTTATTGGCGCTAAATAAAATTCAACTTCATATTCGACAACTTTAAGTCTCTCATAATATATATATCCCCCTACAATAATTAATATGGTAAGTATAATAGCAACAAGTTTCTTTTTGTTCATATTATAATACCTCCAATACAATGGTGATTTCGCCTAACGTCTCAAGTGTTCCCGACGTAAAGTTCGTATATATCGATAAATATTACATCTTTACGAAATTAGTGTCGGAAATACGTTCTTAGATAAACATTAAATGTTATAATTCCACCATAACAGTAAATCTCCTTTTAAAAATGTCAAAAAATACAAAAACCACATATTTTAAAAATGTGACCATTACTGCTGTCTATTCATATTATAAAAGAATACTTTAAAAATGAAAACAAATCATACAGAATTAAAGAAGAGCATAACTGAAACAAGCCTATGCCACCTCCCCGCATCTTACAGAATGGATCATTAATGAAAATTAATTTTCCGAATCATTATCTAAAACAGCTTCACCTCTTCTTGTAAAGATATGTACATAAAATTCTCGACCTGGTATATATTCTGTTTCAAAAAACATTTTTTTGAAAGCAAAACCCATTTTGGGAGTGGTTTTTAAAGAAATTTTATTAAAATCAGCAACCCAAGCCTCAACTTCGATATCAGAAGGGACTAATTTAAATACCTCATCAGTTAATTTTTTTCCGACCCCTTGCCCGCGGTAATCAGCATCTATCAGAAGTGAAGCTCCATAAGAATCTTCAAATTCTTTGATACCAAAATAACCAATTATAGAACCTTCTGCTTCAGCAACCAATACTTTAAAAACATTTTCTCCGAACAACCAGTACCTGGCAGTATCTTGGTCCCTAATTGTACCGATAGGAATTTGATCTGCCCAGTCATGTTCTTTTGCAAATTCTTGGGATAGTTCTATTAAATCTTTAATATCCCTCTCTTGCGGTCTGCGAATTATCATCAGCTTACTTCCTTTCATTTTTCTTTCTCCAATATAAATTATTTTATTTATTCATTGTTCCAGTTTTTTCACATTTTTTTCTGAAAAAATTTTGATGCCATTTTTAATTAACAAATCTGCCGTAACACCATTTCCTGCAACAAGTTTCCCACTGAATTTCCCATTATACACAGTGCCATGACCACATGAAGGGCTTTTAGACTTTAATATTGCAATTTTAGTTCCAATAGTTTTAGCAATATCTAATGTCTTTTTTGCCCCTTCCATAAATTCATCTGTAACATCTTGTCCATCTTCAGTTATAATTTTTTTGCTATCATTTCTATCTACTATCATTTCAGCACAGGGTCTGGAAATATTTAAACCACCCAGAACCTCTGGGCATACTGGAATTGCTTTACCATCATCCACAAGTTTTTTTACATAATCATTTTTACTATTACTACCATCATACCTACAATTGATTCCTGCTAAGCAGGCACTTACTAGATACATTAGCATAACTCCTTTTTATTTATTATTTTGATAACTGCACGAAAAAATATCACTTAATCTAATCTCTAAAATGATTATTAGAAAAGACAACTTCAATAATACTCTTCTTTTTTAAAGGTCTCTTTTTATCCTCAGGATAACCAAAAGCTATCATCTCGGAAGGAATATACTGTTTTGATAAATTTAGTAAATTAGCCAATTCTCTTACTCTAAACCTGGAGATCCAGCAAGATCCAACTTCATGTTCTAAGGCAGCTAATACCATATGTGTCCCTGGTATTTTGCTTTGATGTTCTTCCTGATTTAAACTTGCATATATTGTTTGATCCATTTTTTCAATTTCATCTTTTATTTCTGGAAATCTTGCTTTTTGTATATCTCTACCACCTTGACTGGCAGGAACTATTTTTGCACATAAAATAATTAAAAAATTGGCACTCTTAATCCACTGCTGGTTATATGAAATCTCAGATATCTTATTAATTAAATTTATGTCATTTATGACGCCAAATTTCCAGGGTTGTTCATTTCCACCTGAAGGTGATAATCTTCCTGCATCAAGGATATAATCGATAACCTTTTGTGGAACTTGTTCATCACTAAAATTACGTACACTACTTCTTTTCTTTAATAACTCTAATATCATATCTGTCTTCCCTTCTGTGCTGGTTTATTCTATAAATGTTCTTGTATTTCTTGCCAAGTAAGATGATTGTTATAGTTTGCAAAAATATTCCTTCCAAAAGAGTCATTGCAAATAACTCTTTAGAGTTTACTAAGTTGCCGTATCGAAAGGTTTGCTATAGAACTTAATAATGGGAAAAGTATAATTGACATTAATAATCCTCTTAAAATCTGAGCAGGTATAAAATACATAGAAACATGTTTGCTTTCATCTTTATACGACATATCCCGCAAAAAATCACAGTGCCTACTTTTACTTTCATAAATATCTTTACTTATAGATAAAGCTATGGCTCCGGCGATTGTGTATGAGACCGTATGAGCCAAGATAAAAAATAAAACGAATTTAATATACTCCACTACATCTCCTCCTTTCCAGAAAAAAGGCCATTGACGAATCACCAATAGCCCTATACTCTGCGAAATTTTATTAAAGAAGCTCTTAAAAACATGTTGACTAATCTAATTGCATCTTCAAAATTCTTAAATAATGGTTTGCCTCTCGAAGCACATGATCTGCGAGAAGTGGAAGAATAATGGATTTAATCTCGCATGCCAATAATCCCTCTGTAGCAGCTATTTTAAAATCTCTTATTCTTTCTGTAGCCCTTATACTTCTTTGAATTATTTGTCTTTCAGACGATCTAATACACCTTCTTACTAACATTTCGAACTTCTCTACAAAGGCTTCGGCAGTTTCCTTAAGAGTTTCTTCTGTTGGATCCAACATGCCATCAATAAACTGTGCATGTTCTCCCAAAATGTTATTCCAGAAATTAAGATTTTCACATAAAGTTCTCCTTGGCATTCTTCTATCTTGAAGAGATCTTAATAAATCCCTGTAGTATTCTGCTTCACGTGTAAGATGTTCTAACATTTCATCATATAAGGAAATGAATATTTCACATTGTAATGAAAGATTTAATAATTTCCTTTGAAAGGCAATTACTTCTTCAAGCAGGTTTAATGATCTAGCATTTAAATCCTGGATATCATCTTCAAGCAATTCTTCATTGTTATAATCTGGATTATTAAATAATTCAAGCTCCTCTTCAGTAATTTCTGTATCAATGCTTGCCCCTGTTAACCTGGAACTTACTTCTTCTGCCCTTAAGGTATAAGGTGTTACAAATTCATTTGACCTTATAGCCCTCTCTGATAAACCGTTTCTTTCCGCATAATCTAACGTTTCGGCTAAAAGTTCTTCGAAATTTCTTTTTAATCTATTGGCTTGCGCAATATTTTCAGCTTCAGGTGGCTGTAAATTTGTTTCTATAAAAAATAAATGTTCTTTCATAATCCTCTGAAAAAATAAATTAGTTTCTAGAGATAATCTTATAAACTCTTCCCTTGATAACAAAAAATACACTCCTTCCATAATATTGTTTAATATATAATATTAATGGAAGAGGAAAATGTGTTACCTAATCGTTTGCCTAAAAAAGCCGTTTTTTTCTAGTTAATAGTTTTATTACTGCTTCTTCATTTTCAAGATTATCATAATCTTATTTTTTAAAGGTTATAAAAAATGTTTTATCTTGTTTTTCATAATTATCTATTTTAAAACCTATATCTTTTCCTGTTTTTATGAAAGTATCAATATTTTGTTCTCTTCCAGGCCATAATACTCCATATGTAGTCGTTATTACCTTATTTCCCATATCTATTTCTAATGGAACTAGGAATATGTCTTTTCCCCCACCTTTATATTTTGGTATTATTGTATCCCACATTTTAAACTTTCCATCAGATCTTAAAACCCTATAAATTTCTTTAAAAACTACCTTATAATCTTCCTTTTTAATATACATAAAAGTAAAAAATGAAGTTGCATTATCAAAAGAGTTATCTAAAAATTTTAATTCTTTTGCATCCATAACTAACTTTAATGGACCTTCTGGAGCTTCCTCTAGTTCCCCTTTGAGTTTATCAATAGCTACAACTTTATTCTCTAAAGTTTGTCCTATAATACCTTCACCACCACCACCAATATCCAAAACATCACCTTGAAGTTCAATATTTTTCAAATCAATATTCTGAATTTCTAAAGTGTGATATCTTTTTTGTTGACTCATAATCAAACTCTCCTAGTCTTTTTATTTTCTAAACTCTTTAAATTTAATCTTGGAATCCACCCTTCTCTACCGCTTAAGTCTCTACACCATACCCATCCATTTAATTCTTTAATTCCTTCTAGTTTTTCACCTGCTTTTATCGTTAACTCTTTAGCAGTATAATTTTCTTTTAATACCCCATACTGATTAGATAAACTAATTAGTTGTTCTGGAACCCAACCTTCTTGTGACTTGTCCAACTTATAACAATATCTCCAATTTTCCCAATCTTCTTTTCCACAATATTTTTTTCCAACTAATATTTTTTCATCTTTCTCTAAAATAATAGGATTTGGATAATTACTTTTATGTTCTTTAACTACTAAATAATTTATCATTTTCTCTCCTTATCACGATTTCGTCTAACACCCTGATATATTAGACGTTATCGTACTGGAATACTCCATTAGACGGTCGTGTGATCAACCAATTTCAAAATTAGCAACAGATGACAACCACTTTCATATTATTTAGAACAGGTAAATGTAACAATTTCTCTATTTTTCATTTCCTCTTTTAAAATTCCCTGTAACTTTTGCCAGTAATAATTGTATTTCTTTCTCATCTGCTCTACTTATTTTTGATAAAAGCTTATTTGCCTGCTTACCTTTTAATATACTTACTTGTTTATCATACCAATAGATAATAACTTTTCCATCTTTTGTTGGTCTATAGGAAAAAACTATTTCTTCAAATTTATTTCTCTTATCAATATTACTCAATTAATTCACTCCATAAATATACTTATTTTATTTCTTTTTCATCATCAACACAACTTCTAACAGAACTATCACAGTTTGAACACTTTTCATCATACCACGAATATTTTTCTCCACAATTTGGACATCTCCATCTTTTTTCTTGCTCCTTCAACCATCTTTTCATCCCTATATTTTTTATATCATCAAGGTTATGTAAAACTATTGAATGATGCGGATTTTCATCATTCTTAAAATTTATTAAATCCGTGCAGGGAAAATCATCACATTGAAAACAAAACTCTAGTTCTTTACTTTCTGCACATAGTTTAATTTGACAATCTCTACAAAATACTGAATTATTATCTGTCTTACATCCGTTACAATATAAATCTTCGGAACTCATTTCCCATTCTTTTGCAGTTTTTTCTACTATACCTTTCTGATTAACTAAAAATATCTCACAACTACCACAATATAATCCACAATACGTATCTAATCTTTTCATTTGTTTTATTCTCCTTCTAGCATTTTGCTTACCGTTTACCTGTGCTATCTAATGTTCATTTTTTCACTTGAACTCCCAAAAAAATTATAATTAGCAAAAATGATCATATTTTTTACTCTAATTGTGCTTACTTTTGAGAAAAATTAATACTTGACGAATTATAAAAGTTACAAATTAAACGCTATTATTATTAAATTCTTCTCTTGTCATGCCATATAATATTTCATCCATATACTTTCCATTAGTAAATATAGTCTGTCTTCTAACCCCTTCTTTTACACAACCAAGTTTCTTCAACATTGTTGCTGAAGCAATATTTCCTTCCAGAACTGATACATTAAATTTATTTAATCTTCGTTCATTAAAAGCATAATTTAATAATATTCTCATCGCTGCTGTACCATAACCTTGACCTCTATAATCTCTACCCACCTGCATTCCTATTCCAAAGGTTCCATTTCTCTCATTAATTCCACTAAGATTTAAAGCTCCTACTACTTCACCTTCGACTGACTCTATTGTAAACATTAATCGTCCTGATTCTGGATCAAAATTTGCAAATTTTTCAGCCATTTCCTTAGCTCTTCTAGTGGTTGGAGGTAATTCTATCTGATATTGCAATAACCGCCTAGCTTTACTATCAAAAAGATTATAATAATGTTCTTCCCAATCTTCAACCTGCATAGCCCTTAACCTAACTAAATCATTCTGCCAATAATAATTATTATATTTTATTTCTTTCATGGTAAAACCTCCACTTATTTTTTATATTTCGTATAACGATTAGCAACATCACAATAGATTTCATATGCTCCCTGGTCCTAGCAGGTCTTTTGCAAATTGTTTCTCCTTTTTCCTTTTCTTGCTTCTTCTTATAGAAATATTTTATATTATTTCAATATAATAAATCAACTTTATAATAATATTTTCTTATACTTTTTTAAAAATTATAAAATTTGGACATGCACAATTCAGGTTTTAAACTGACTTTTTTCCCTTAGAGACAAACTTAATAAAATAAGTGTAGCAATAATAAATAGAATGAACATTGATACAAATGCCAAATCTCCTTTTTGTGCAAAATACCCTGGACTCATAATTAATGTGTAAAGAAGCATTCCTATAGCCACTAAATATATTTCAAATGACCAATTTTTCTTTTTAATTAAGCCAATTCCCCCTGTAATTAATACAATAGCGGTAATAATCTCTGATGTTATATGAAATCCAAGTTCAACTGGTTTTGTTTCAATTTCCGGGATACTTCCTGCAAAATAAAACATAATCCATATCCCTATCATTGAAATTCCCATAAACAAACAATAAAAAGCTGATACCTTTTTTATCATTCTTTTCCTGCCTCCCTAAATTTAAAATATAATCTTAATAATATAAAGTTCTGTATTACCTACAAAAATAATGAAATAGCATAAGATTATCTAAACAATTATAATCCTTTTCTCATGTTATTATAAAAATCCATTACTATATTTGTGGGATATAGTTTTTGTTTAAACATTAAAGTAATAGCTAAAACTACTTCTATTAAACCAATTAGAAAAAATAAGATAATCCCAGGGATTAGAAAATCATCGAACGGAGAATTTTTTAATATATCTACTGGTGTACCCATTGGTTCTTTATTCTTTTAAAATAAACTCTAAGGCCGATTTTATATGCTTAGGAAATTTATCAGAAATATAATGTCCCAACCCTTTTTCTGTTATCAATTTTATTGGATAATTTAAATCATTCATACTCTTATATAATTCCTTCACATTTTTATAATAATAATCTTTATCTCCTGTTATCATTACACCTTTCATTTTAATTTTTTCCCAATTAATCATAAATTCTTTATATTTGTCAACATCTGTTAAGGCTGGAATTATCCCAATAAATCCGCAAAATACATTCTCTTCTAATGCTAATTGTATTGCTAATCTTCCTCCTTGCGAAGCTCCTGCTATAATTACATTGTTTATATTTACTTTATTGTTTTGAACTAAACTATTATAATGTTTTTTTACTTCTTTTTTAGCCAATTCAATATCATCCCAACAAAAACTATCCATCCCAAAAACTTGTGAAGACTGGATAAAAGCCAATAAATACTTATCTTTTAAATAAGGAATATCCCAATATTTTGAGAACTCTTCTATATTTCCACTACGTCCATGTAATATAATTAAAAGAGGATAGTTTTTATTCTTCTTTTTTTCAGATTTTAGAACTTTTAGTTTTGATTTTGAATTAGACTGTTTTATTTCCCTCAGTTTTTTACACTTTGAGACTAATTCTTTAAATTCTTTTTTATTATGTAATGGTTCTAAATCAGGATCTTCTGTAAGTAATTTTGGAGCCCACCAAAATCCTTTTTCAAATGAATTCGTTAGTTCATCTATCGCCTCTTTATGTTTATTTGATTTATTATAAAGACAAGCAGCCCAATAACTAGTTTTATGTATTTTTTCTGGATAATCACTTTTAGCTTTTTGCACAACCTCTAGAGCTTGATTATATTTTTCCTGAGTATAAAGTGAAAAAACTTCTTCAGTTAACTTTTCAAATTTCATTTTCTCTATTACTTTTGACTTATACATCTTATCCTCCCATATATTATCAGGTAGAGATATTAGTTTACACTCCACAAAATTTTAACTATTAAATTAATTTTCGTGCATCTAACCATTTTTTAAAATCTTTGAATGATTTTTTTCTAGCTGTTTTTTTATAAAGTAAATAATCAAAAAAATGTATTGAAGTCCCTTTTGGAATATTTATGTCAAACAAGTGACTTCTAAATAATGAAAATCCCAAATTGATCCGAATAATACCTCTTATTTTTTTAAAACGTAAAAACTTTTCCCATAAATTCATTTAATTACCTCCAAATATATCTTTACTTACTGGATTAGTAAATGAACATGGTAAATTGACACAACATTTACCACATGCATCAGTTATCCCTAAATCAGAATGTAATTCATCATTATATAATAGTATCTCATAACATTTATGCCTATCAAATGAATCAACTTTTAATGCATTATTAACACATCTTTGGACACATTTTTTACAGATTTCTTTCTTCTTATAAAGACAATATTCATTATTAGTTCTTTTGGAACGCTCTATTTTTAAGTTAGTTACTATACTTCCAATCCTACCACAACATCCTTTATCTGTAATTAGCATATTATTTAAACCAAATTTCCCCAATCCTGCAATATAGGCTACATGTCTATGCGACCAATCACTCATTAAACTGTCTTCATCAAAATTATGCGTTGCAGGTATAATAGTAGACTTATAACCCAAATCACTAAGTTTCTTCTTAATATACTTGTTTACATTAAATATAAGTTCATTAGTTTCTATATAAGCTTTTGCCCATTCTTCCGAGCTATACTTTCCTTTTAAATTTGAATTTACAACTGATTCATCAAACGGAATAAAATAAGCAATTACTGTCTTAGCATCATCTAAAAAATCTTTTGGTAAAGCATGAGTTGGATTCACAATTTCTTTTAACTTAATAAACATTTCATCATTAGCATTGGAAAACTTTACTATAGGTTCTCTCCATTTAGTTTTTATTTCTTTTCTATCTGAGTACTCTTTTACATAGTGGTTAATAAATTTTTTTATCTTCTCCTTCACAATAAATTCCTCCAATAAACCGATTTTTTTTAGCCACATGTCATAGTCACGGTAGGATTTCCAGTTGCCCAGTCACCCCCGCACAGATCCTGACATGCG
>JADQBT010000020.1 GCA_016278485.1 Halanaerobiales bacterium | reverse complement strand
GTAAATTAGAAAATCTCGCAGAAAATATTTTTGATATAAGTTCAATTGATGAAGTGAATAAATATTTAACCTAGATTAGATTTGGACAGGGGCCATCTCTAAAAAAGAGATAGCCCCTTATTTGCATTCGCACGATCAAATTCCCTTTAGACATAGTACGAGAAGAAATAGTTAAAAACTTTGGCAAAGCAGCGATTAACAAATGATGAAGTAAATAAGCAAGTACAATATTGGATAGATTGGGTGTGCAACCTAACTTAGTTTGTGTAGGGAGGCTATAGTTATGTTCGAAATAGTTGATAAAAAGAAAAATAGAATTGAAAAGAAAAGACCATTAGCAAAAAACACATTGAAAAGCTTAAGGGAAAAATTATTTTTGGAATGGACATATAATTCAAATGCGATTGAAGGAAATACATTAACCTTATCAGAAACAAAGGTTGTATTAGAAGATGGCCTAACTATTGGAGGAAAAACATTAAAAGAACATCTTGAAGTATTAAATCATATAGATGCCATTTTATATATGGAAGATATTATAAAGAATAATGAAAGTTTATCAGAACGACAGATAAAAAATATACATAATCTAATCTTAAAAGGAATAGATGATGAAAACGCTGGAAGGTATAGAAAAGAAAAAGTTGTAATTAGTGGAGCTGAACATTTACCACCAGAACCTATTAGAGTTCAAGAACAAATGGGAAAATTAATAGAGTGGTATAACAGAGATGGGGAAAAACTACATACAGTTGAAAGAGCCGCAGTGTTACATACAGATTTAGTCAAAATACATCCATTTATTGATGGTAATGGAAGAACAGCAAGAGTTTTATTAAACTTTGAGTTAATGAAAAATGGTTATCCAATAATAATTATTAGAAATGAAGATAGAGTGAAATATTATGAAACTTTAGATAAAGCTCATATTACAGGTGATTATAGTGGATTTGTTGACTTAACAATTGAAGCACTAAATAGAAGTTTAGACTTATATTTGTAATTAATAAATTAACGATCTAATTCTGGCTAATGATGGCTAAATTTAGAAACAAGTTTGTACATCTTTATGATTAAGTTGATGAGCAAAATATTTTTCTTAAAATAATTCAATTGAAAAAGGGTTGGTTGAGATGAGTAAATACCCACTTTTATTTAAAGAAAAAAATAAAAAAGAAATTGAAAAAAGGCGCAAGCTGGCCCTGGAAGAAGCCAAAAAAATGGCAGTCTTTTTGAAAGATGATTTCCAGGCAGATAAGGTGATACTTTTTGGTTCAGTTTTAGAAAAAGAAAGGTTTGGTCTTTCATCTGATATTGATCTGGCTGTTACAGGTATTTCAGATCAATTATTCTATAGAGCTTATGGGAAGTGGATAGATAAAGACTTAATAGAAATCGAAAAACTAATACAGAGAATAAAAAATGGCTGGGAAAAATACAAAAATGAAAATGATGAATTGTATCTAGATAGTGTAGCATTAAATCTGCATAGCTTTTATTCTGGTCTAGAAAAAATATTTTTATTAATAGGCAGAGAAATCGATGAAAATATTCCTCAGAGTGATGCCTGGCATCAGGAATTGTTAGAACAGATGACCTTAAATATTGAGGAAGTAAGACCGGCTGTAATAAGCGATAAATCGAAAAATTCGCTTGATGATTATAGAGGGTTTCGCCATGTTGTACGTAATGTATATGCTTATCACTATGATCCAGAAAAAATTTCTTTATTAATCAAAAATCTAGATAAGGCATATTTAAGTTTAAAAAAAGATATCAAGAGATTTTTAACTATGATAAAAAAAAGCAGTTAAAATCAAATACTTAATCAAGAAAGGGCTAAAGACTATAAGTATTAATAAATTGTGAAAAATTTGCTAAGCAGTATTGATATTACCAATTATTAATGATAACATATAAGTGTGAAAACGAAGATATATCAGTAATCAGCAAACTTTTCATATCATTTTATGTAGTTTGCTGTCGAAATGAATCGAAAGTCTTATTTTTTATTAATTTCATAAGTTTTCCAGCAGGATTTTGACACAAGATAAAGAATAAGTAATATATAAAACAAGAGAAAAAGCTCAATACTATTTACAAATAATGTAAATGACAGCCGTCGTCACAATCTCTGCAGTTGGATTGTATTTAAGGCAAAAATATAGGCGGTGTTTAATTTGGAAAAAGAATTTTTAGAAGCAATGCGTCAGATAGTGAGAGAAGAGATTTCTGGTGTAAAAAGTGATGTATCAAGTTTAAAAGATGATGTTTCAGGTTTGAAGAACGATGTATCAAGTTTGAAAAGTGATGTTTCAGGTTTGAAGGATGATGTTTCAAGTTTGAAAAGTGATGTTTCAGGTTTGAAAAGTGATGTTTCAGGTTTGAAAAGTGATGTTTCAGGTTTGAAGGATGATGTTTCAAGTTTGAAAAGTGATGTTTCAGGTTTGAAGGATGATGTTTCAAGTTTGAAAGACGATGTTTCAAGTTTGAAAGACGATGTATCAGGTTTGAAAGATGATGTATCAGGTTTGAAAGATGATGTATCAGCTTTGAAAAGCCAGGTTAGTGAAAACACCAAATTGTTACGAGCTTTAGAACATAAAACTGATGTAAATACTGCTAAATTAGAACAACTTTCACATGATGTGGCTGAACTCAAGGGAACTAAGAAAAAAGTTGATAAACTTGAAACTAGTCTTAAACAACATAAGCATAAAATTAACATCATAGCAGAGGAAACTAATTTGAATGAAAAATAAAATGATAACTTTGCTGACATGTTAAATTACCATCCCGAAAATGACATAAAATATAAAATAAATTAAATTTCTGTTTTAATTATAATCCTTACTCAATTAATATTTTGACTAATTAAGTAAAATTATGGTATTAATACTTAAAATTTCTTCTAATTAGTGTTATAATAATATTAATACATTAATTTGATGTAGATTAGATTTATATTTGATCTATACTTCTTTAGTTAAGAGGAGATTATAATGAATAAGGTTGAACCAATTCGAGACAAGAATAAAATTCGGGAAATAAAAAATATATTACTTAAGACGAGTTTTAGAAATTATATGCTTTTTGTTTTAGGTATTAATACAGGTTTAAGAATAGGCGATTTGCTGAGCCTTAAGGTTGAGAATGTAAGAAATAAAAGGCACATCATTATTAAAGAGCAAAAAACATCTAAAAACAAGCAGTTTTTGATAAACTCCATTTTGCGTCAAGAACTTAACACATATATTGAAGATATGGCAGATTGCGAATATTTATTTCAAAGTAGAATTGGTAAGAATAAGCCTTTATCTAGATTTCAAGCTTATAGGATATTGAGTCAAGCTGGTAGGAAGTCTGGACTAGCTAGAATAGCTTGTCATTCTACAAGAAAGACTTTTGGTTACCATCATTATAAGAAATATAAAGATGTAGCACTGTTGCAGAAGCTTTTTAATCATTCTTCACCAGCTATTACTTTAGATTATATAGGAATCACTCAGGATATAATTGATGATTCTATTGAAGGTTTTTCTTTATAATTACTAGTCGTTAATAGCAGATTGAAAACAGAATATTTGAGACAGCAAACTATGAGACAACAAACTATTAAGTATCGTATATTTCTGCAACATAATGGACACTGTGTTGAGGTGGGTGGTTTTTTATATATGAGCTTATGGGTAAGTTTATATATAAAAAACTATTGTGTGTAAAGACTGATAGACTAGAGATGGGACTGTTTTCTTTGATTAGGAGGCAGTTTTTTATTTATATAATAACTAATAAACTTGCGGAGTGAGAAAAAATGAAAACATATTTTGTTACCGGAGGAGCCGGTTTTATTGGCAGTAACTTTATAAAATACATAATAGATAAACATCAAGACATTAAAATTGTTTGTCTCGACAAATTAACTTATGCTGGTAATTTAGCAAACATAGAAGAAGAATTAAATAACTATCCAGATAGACTTACATTTATCAAAGGAGATATTAACAATCAGGAACTGGTTGAATATATTTTTGATACATGGGAGATTAACTACATAGTAAATTTTGCTGCGGAATCTCATGTTGACCGTTCAATTGAAGATGCTGAAGTCTTTTTAAAAACTAATGTCTTAGGTGTGCAAAATCTTTTGAACATAGCTAAAGATAAATGGGATCTTGGTGAAAGAGAGTATAGAAATGATGTAAGATTTCTTCAGGTTTCAACTGATGAGGTATATGGTTCTTTAGGTAAAAGGGGATACTTCACTGAAGAAAGCAATATCCAGCCTAACAGTCCATATTCTGCGTCTAAAGCCAGTGCAGATATGTTAGTTCGCGCCTATAATGAAACTCATAACTTACCTACCATAATTACTAGATGTTCTAATAATTATGGTCCATATCAATTCCCAGAAAAACTGATTCCTTTAATGATTAATAACATTTTAAATGGAAAGGAATTACCTGTTTATGGTGATGGCTTAAATGTTAGAGATTGGTTATATGTAAAAGACCACTGTCGGGCAATAGATATGGTATTAGAAAAAGGTAAAGCGGGGGGAGTATATAATATAGGTGGTCATAATGAAGAGACCAATATTAAGATTGTTAAAACTTTAATTAAAGAATTAGATAACTTATTAAAAGAGAATGAAGCTTATAAAGAGATGGCAGCCACAAAAGACGACTATATAAATGAAAGTCTAATTACTTTTGTAAAAGACAGGTTAGGTCATGATAAAAGATATGCTATTGATCCAAGTAAAATCAAAAAAGAAGTAGGTTGGGAGCCGACTATTATGTTTGAGGATGGAATTGTTGATACTATAAAATGGTATTTAGATAATCAAGACTGGCTCAAGCTTATAACTTCAGGTGATTATAAAAACTACTATGAAGAAATGTATTTAGATAGATAAAAACTGGAGGGATTTAATTTGAAAGGTATTATCTTAGCTGGAGGCAAGGGGACAAGATTATATCCAGCTACAAAATCAATTTCAAAACAAATATTACCAATATATGATAAACCGATGATTTATTATCCTCTTTCTGTTTTAATGTTAGCAGGAATAAGAGAGATATTAATTATTTCTACAGCAAGAGATCTTCCATTATTTACAAAATTACTTGGTGACGGCAGTCATTTAGGTTTAGATCTTTCCTATGAAGTTCAGGATGAACCAAATGGTCTGGCAGAGGCTTTCATTGTTGGTGAAAATTTCATCGGTGATGATAATGTTTCTTTAATTTTAGGTGATAATGTTTTTTTTGGCCAGGGGTTTAGTAATGTTTTAAGGAAAAGTGCTAATTTGGATGAGGGTGCAGTCATATTTGGTTATTATGTTAATAATCCAGAGGAATTTGGAGTAGTTGAGTTTGATGAGGACCAAAAGGTTGTTTCACTTGAAGAAAAACCAGACAAGCCTAGATCAAATTATGTTGTACCGGGTTTATATTTTTATGATAATTCTGTAGTTGAGAAGGCTAAGAAGTTAGAGCCTTCTCAACGTGGGGAGCTAGAAATAACTGACTTAAATAAAATATATATGGAGGATAATAATTTATATGTAGAAATTTTAGGTAGAGGTTTAGCCTGGCTAGATACAGGAACTCATGATGGTCTCTTAAATGCAGCTAATTTTGTAGAGGCTGTCCAAAAAAGACAAGGACTTTATATAGCCTGTGTAGAAGAAATTGCTTATAGGAATGGCTGGATAGATAATGAACAATTGTTAGATGTTGCTGATGAATTACGAAAAAATGATTATGGTCAGTATATATTAAATTTATAAAATGAAAAAGTGGTGAAAATATGAAAGATATTGTTGTTTATGGTGCTGGTGGATTTGGAAGAGAAGTAGCTTATTTAATTGAAGCTATTAATACTAGAAAAAAGCAATGGAAATTACTTGGGTTTATAGATGATACTAAAGAAATTAAAGGTGAAATTATAAACGGTTATAAAGTTTTGGGTGGAATAGAATGGTTTAAAGAAAGAGAAAAAAATATAAATGCTATTTTAGCTGTAGGTAGTCCTAAATCAAAAAAGATTATAAACAATAAATTAAAAAAATATAGTAATATAGAATTTCCAATTTTAATACATCCATCAATTAATATTCATAATACAAATACTATTGATGAAGGAACAATAATATGTGAAGGTTCGATTTTGACAACTAATATTAAAATTGGAAAACATGTGATTGTAAATTTGGATTGTACTATAGGCCATGATGCTATTATAGAAAAATATAGTACTATATTACCAGGAGTTAATATATCTGGTAATGTTGATATTGAAGAGAGTGTAATGATTGGAACGGGGAGTTCTTTAATTGAAGAAATAAAAGTAGGTAAAGAAACTATTGTTGGAGCGGGTGCAGTAGTTACCAAAGATATACCTCAAAATGCTATAGCTGTTGGAATGCCAGCGGAAAAAATTAAAGATAATAAATTTAATTGAAAAAATTATTGGAAGCAATAGTTTTTAAAAGGAAGTGTAAACATATGATTGAAAATTTTGAGAAACCTATATATGTTACAAGACCATTATTACCGCCTTTGGAAAATTTTACGAACAGAATTGAAGATGTTTGGAAATCTCAATGGATAACTAATAATGGTCAGCAACATCAAATATTAGAAAAGAAATTACAAAACTATCTTAAAGTTAATAATTTATCTTTAATTAACAATGGCACTATAGCTTTACAAATTGCATTAAAAGCTTTAGATTTAAAAGGTGAAGTAATTACAACTCCTTTTACTTTTGCAGCTACTCCTCATGCTATTAGTTGGAATGGTTTAAAACCAGTTTTTTGTGATATTGATTCAGAAACTTTAAATATTGATGCTAATAAAATAGAAGATTTAATTACTGAAGAAACTTCTGCTATTTTAGCGGTGCATGTTTTTGGTACCCCTTGTGATGTAGAAAAAATTGAAAAAATTGCAGAAAAGCATGATTTAAAGGTGATTTATGATGGGGCTCATGCTTTTGGTACGGAAATTGACGGTACTTCTATAGGCAATTATGGTGACATGACAATGTATAGTTTTCATGCCACTAAATTATTTAATACCATAGAAGGAGGAGCTTTAGTTTGTAATAATATAAAATTAAAAGAAAAAATTGAAAGATTAAAGAACTTTGGTATTAAAAGCAAAGAAGAAGTAGTTGAAGTAGGAACTAACGGTAAAATGAATGAGTTCCAGGCTGCAATGGGGTTAGAGGTTCTAAAAGAGGTTGAAAAAGAGAGAAAAAAGCGTAAAATAATTAAAGATGTCTATTATAATGAATTAGATTATATTGATGGAATAACTTTTATTCCGGAGAACGAAAAAGTTAAAAGTAGTCAGCAGTATTTAGTGATCAGAATAAATAAAGAAAATTTCGGCTTATCTCGAGATGAAGTTTATGAGAAACTTAAAGAGTACAATGTTTTTTCCAGAAAATATTTTTATCCTTTATGTAGCAATTACCCTTGTTATAGTGATTTAAAATCTTCAAAAAAAAGAAAACTAGCAGTTGCTAATCGAGTTGTTAATGAAGTTTTGTCTTTACCATTTTATGGTGATTTAGGCAAAATTGAAGTAAAAAAAATATCAAAAATTATTAGAAGTTTATGAGGAGAAATAATAATTGATTAAACATCTACATGTTATTCATAATGATAAATTTACAGATGATTTTATAAAGTTCATTTTAAATAATTTTAAACCAGATGAACATCGGTTTATTGTTATTGGAAAACTAAATAGAAGTGAACATGAAATTTCTACTTTAGAAAATGATTTAGTTTATAGAATCGAAGCTTTGAGAAATTTAAAAACGCTATTATTTTATCATAAGTTTATATATAAAGCTGAAAGATTACATTTTCATGGTCTATTTAATGGAGACCTTATTAAATTATTATATTTACAACCATGGTTATTAAAAAAATCAAATTGGATAATCTGGGGGGGAGATTTATATTTCTTTCAAAAACCAAAGGATAATTGGAAGAAAAAAATTAATGAATTTTGCAGAAAAGCAGTAATTAAAAATTTTAATGAAATAACTTCTTTTATTCCTGGAGATTATAAAGTTGCTAAAAAAGTTTATAAAACAGAAGCTGATTATAATTATGCCATAACTTATAACGTTTTTGCAGAACCGTCTTATTATGATAAATTAGTAAGTCAAGCTAGTAAAAATAATAGTAAAACAACTTTTATTCAAGTTGGTAATTCTGCTGATTCAAGTAACAATCATATTGATATATTAAAAATGTTACTTCCTTATAAAGAAAAAGATATAAAAATTGTTGTACCATTATCTTACGGTGATGAAAGACATAAAGAAAGAATAATAACTTTTGGTAATGTTAATTTTGGAGATAAATTCAAGCCTATAACTGATTTTTATGAGCTAAAAGAATATTTAAAAGTATTAAATCAAGTTGAAGTTGCTATTTTCAATCATAAAAGACAGCAAGGTCTTGGTAATATGACAAAGCTATTGAGGTTAGGAAAAAAGGTTTATTTAAGAAGTGATATTTCAAGTTGGGACTATTTTAATAATATAGGCGCAAAAGTTTATGATACATTAAATATAAATGACATTAGTTTTGAAGAATTAACTTATTATTCTACTAATATTAAAGAGGAAAATATAAATATAATTAAAAAAATAATGTCTGATGAATATAGGATTGAATTATGGAATGAAATTCTAGAGAAGAAAATTTAATTAAAACATTAGATAAAGCAAAATACTATCTAATGAAAATGAAAGACTAGGTTATGAATTTTATTCTAAGATAATAGGAGATAAATATGTCATTGAAAAAGAAAACTTTTTGGGGAGGGATCTGGAACAGTTTATCCAGTGTTTCTCTAACAGGGTTAAATTTTATAATAACAGCTATTTTAGCAAGATTATTATCTCCAAATGCTTTCGGGGTCATGGGGATGATACAAACAACAATAGCTTTAATTAATATGATGAATCAATTTGGTTTAGCACCTGCAATTATTCAAGGAGAAAATTTAAACCAAAAAAGACTTTCCTCTTTGTTTTGGTTTAATATGCTTATTGGAATAATAATGACAGTGGTTGTTTTTTTAAGTGCGGATTTAGTTGCTTTATTTTTTAATCAAAATGATTTAGCGCCATTATTACGATTAATATCGATTGTTTTTACTATTGTATCATTCTCGTTTATACAACAAAGTCTATTGAAAAAAGAAATGGAATTTAAAAAATTGTTTAATATAAATATTATTTCTACAATTATCTATGGATTAATAACAATTATGTTAGCATTTAACGGTTTTGGTGTTAAAGCATTAGTTATTGGATATATAAGTAAGAACATAATTATAACTATATTAATAATATCTTTCCAAAGGTGGTTACCGGATTTTAACTTTAACTTCAGAGAAATTAAAGATTTGTTAAATTTTGGAATTTATGCTTTTGGGAGTAGCTTTTTAAATTATTTTAATAGAAATTTGGATTATTTAATTATTGGAAGATTTTTAGGATCTGAAGCGTTAGGTTATTATACATTAGCTTATAAGTTGATGTTGATCCCAGTGCAGAAAATTGGTGGTATAATTAGTAACACTTTTTTACCTGCATTTTCTCAAATTAAAAATAATCAAAAATCAATAAAAAAGTACTATCTTAAAGTTCTCCAATTAATTTCTCTCTTAACTTTTCCGATGATGGGAGGATTATTTATTGTTGCACCGGAATTTATTTTGAGTATTTACGGTGAGAACTGGATCCCCGTAATTATATTGATTCAAATTCTAAGTGTAACTGGTGCTCTTCAGTCACTTGGGACTACTGTTGGAATAATATTATTTTCTCAAGGTAGATCAGATATTTCTTTTAAATGGAATTTATTTGCTGTTAGTAACTTAGCTATAGCAATGATTATTGGTATGAATTGGGGAATTGTTGGAGTTGCAGCAGGAGTTGCAATTTTTAGTTTTTATGCTTTTTGGATTAGTTTTTATATAACAGGAAATCTGATTAATATGTCTTTAAAAGAATTAGCTAATTTTATTAAAAAACCATTTTTCTATACTATATTTATGATTTTAATTATCTACTTAACAAAAACTTATCTTGTATCCCCAAAGGTTAATCAAATGCCAATTCAATTAGCAATTAATGTGATTACAGGAGTAATTGCCTATACAGCAGTCTTTTTAATTGTTGATGGTAAAGAATATTTTGAGCAGATAAAGAGATTGAAAAATGCAGTAAAATAAAAGGTGTAACTATGAATAAACTCATTGATGAATTAGAAAAAGCATATAACCACACAAATCAGTGGCTAAAATTTGCAGAAAGTAAGAATGGTGCTTTAATAGCATTAGATAGTGTTTATTAATAGGAGTTCTTACTTTATACACAAAATTTAATTCTTTTAAAGTTTTAACCTATTACTTTTTCTGAATTATTAGCTTTTTAATTATATCCATCCGGCACCAACAGCCAACCCCTTTTGATCAAGCAGATACCGTAGAGACTATTGTTAAATTTGTTTAAGTATGGATGAAGAAAGTCTAGATATTATTGCCCAGGTATATGAAGTGATAATTAAGGCTGGAGTATATAGAGTGCCTTCAATAAAAAGAGCAACGGATCTACAGTTCTTGTTATGGGTTTAACTTTTAAAGAAAATGTGCCTGACCTTAGAAATAAGTTGCGGGTTTAATCAATAGATTGGAATAATACTAATGTAAGAGTAACAAATCCAATTCCTGATCCAGATGAGGCCTTAATTGAACATGGAATTGAGCTTTGACAATTAGGTGATATCTGTAGTAAAGGTATTGATAAACCAGTGTTTATTGATATTAAGTATATTTTTCAAAAAAAAGAAGCCTAAAATATGTGCTATTATTGGAGAATGTAGATTTTTTGTAATTAAATAATGAATTAGTGAGGATATAATATGAACTGCAAGAAAAATTTTTATCAAAAAATCTTGTTTATGAAACTTCTTGAAAAAATTAATTTTTTTTCTGCGATATATATATTTATTTGGGCTATATCACCGCCACTGACTGTTATTGATTTTGCTAGATTTTTTGCGATAATTAGCTCATTTATTTGGTTATTTTCAACTATTTTATTGTTTCCAAATGTTTTTATAAAACCGAGTATAAGCTCGATTTTTATATTTACATATATTATTTATATTGCATTATTAATTTTATTTAAGAGAAATATCTCATTATTAATTCAACAATCACAATTTATTATTTTAACCTTTATGGGATTTATTTCTGATGTGTATATTAGGAAAAAACCAAAATATCTGAAACTGATATTTTGGATTATTCTTTTTATAATTCCTATTTGGATATTTATAACCTTAAGGGCTTATGAAATTTATCCTTATATATCCAGGAAATTATCTAGTTCTTTTACAGGCTTTGAGTATTATACTATAAGAGGTATCGGAGGATATGGGTTTATATATAATTTAGTTATCTTAGTACCAAGTATATTTTATTTAGTTTATAATAAAGTTTTAAAATCAACTCTTCTTAATTTTTATTTATTATTTATTTTAATAATTTCATATTATATAATTTTCAAATCTAGTTATACTATTGCATTGTTAATAACCTTAATTACTACTAGTATAATTATCTTAATAAATAAAATTAATTTCAAACGATTTTTTATTTTGGCTTATTCATTTTTGTTTATATTATTAAGTTTATATTTTATGTTTCCTTATATTAATTCTATTATTAAAATTTCACTTGAAGGTACAATGCATTTAAGAAAATATAATGATATTTTAGAAAGTTTTCAAAGCAATAACTTTGTAGGATCTTTTAAAGCAAGAATAGATTTATATTTAAGAAGCATTAAAACTTTTTTTGATTATCCAATTTTAGGGTCAATTTTTAGACAAAATCAATATATAGGAGGACATTCGTTTTTGTTAGATAATTATGCGAGATTTGGTATATTTATGGGGACGATTATTACACTTATTATTTTATTTAAACCTTTTGTAAATATTTATTCAAGAAATTACTCAGTTCTTTCATTAAGCATATTAGTTGCTTTATTTATGCTAATAAATTTTAATACGATTGGATTTTCGCTTGGTGTTAGTATCTTTGTGATTTTTCCAGTTTCTTATAGATATTCAATTGATAGATAATATAATTAATAATAATTATGGAGGAAAAGAATGAATGAAGTTTTATTAATACATCATTGTGCTAATCTTGGGGGAGCTAGTAAAAGTTTTATTAATTTAGTAGATTTTTTAAGTAGTGATTTTAAAGTGACTGTTCTTTTGCCTAACAGTGGATCAAAATATATATATAAAGAATTTGAAAATAAGAATATAAATTTAAAGTTAATAAAAAAAACAATACCAACATTTTCATATTATAGTGGAAATAGTTCTATATTTAGTTTTGGATTTTGGAAAGGTATTTTAGCATGGAAAAATATATTCTACTGGAAAAACTTAATTAATAATATTTCCCCGGATATGGTCATTTTGAACAGTTCAGTATTAGCTCCTTTTGGAAGTATAATAAATAAAAAGATAAAATCTATTTGCATAGTGCGTGAAACATTTTTAGAAAAAAAATATGGTTTGAGAGAAAAAATAAAAATAAAATCTTTAAACAATTTTTTTGATGGAGTAGTATTTTTATCTGATTATGATAAAAATTATGCTAAGTTGAATAACCCAGAAACTATAGTAATTAAAAATACACTTTCAAAAAATTCTAAGAAGAAAATAACTAAAGATATTGCATGTGAAAAATTAGATATAGAAAATGTTTTTAATGTATTATATGTTGGGGGGCTTTCAAAATTAAAAGGAATTCATATTATTGTTAAAGCTTTTGACCAAATTCCAAAAGACAACAATATTAATTTATTATTGGCTGGTAATTTAAAAAACAAGATTAAATTTAACTATGAACTAAAACAAAAAGTTTATAAAGTCTTAAAATATAAAAAATATGTTTATAAAAAAGAAGTATTGAATAAAATCAAAAATAATATTAATATAATTCCTCTCGGACTACAAGAGGATATGTCTACAGTTTACTCAGCGTCTGATATCTTAGTAGTTCCTTCAACAAAACCACATCAATCAAGACCAGCTTTTGAAGCTGGGTATTATAATTTGCCTGTAATTATAACCGATTATCTACAGACTAAAGATTTTGTGAAAGATAAGTATAATGGCTTAGTTTTTAAACCTAATTCTCCTACTGATTTATTTAAAAAGATTATTAAATTATATAAAGAAGATGATTTTAGAATTAAGCTAGGGGATAATAATTATAAAAATACTATTGAAGAACATAATTTTGAAATAGCTAAAAAAGAATTTAGTAAATTCATTAATAAATTAATTTTTGTATAGTATAAAGGAGATTCTTTGAATGAATATATTATATATCGGTGGTTTTGAACTGCCTGATAAGAATGCTGCTTCTCATAGAGTAATAGCAAATGGTAAATTGCTGAAAGAATTAAAATGTAACGTTGATTTTTTAGGAGTGACAAAAGATCATAACAATGACAATTTTTGGGAAAATAGAAATGAGTTTGAAAAATTTGATTATTGGATAATTTCTTATCCTAAACATTTAATTAAATGGGTAAATTATGTCACCTCTATCAAAAAAATAAAAAAATTTATTAAGGAAAATGATAAAAAATATAGTCACATTATAATTTATAATTTCCCTGCAATTGCTTCTTTAAAATTAATTAATTATTGTAAGGAGAATAAGATAAAGTTAATTGCTGATTGTACTGAATGGTACGGATTAAGCAGATATAATTTACATGGATTATTAAAGTTTTTGGATTCAGAATTAAGAATGAGATTAGTTAATAAAAAATTGGATGGTTTAATTTGTATTAGTGATTTTTTAGCTGATTATTATGATAATATAAATAATAAAATTATTTTACCGCCATTAGTAGATACTAGTAATAAAAAATGGAATGTAAATGTTAATAACAATAATAACAAACTAAGTTTTATATATGCTGGTTCACCAGGAAACAATAAAGATAAAATTAATTTAGTAATTGAGAGTCTTATTAACATCTATAATAAAAATTTAAATATTGAATTTAATTTAGTAGGTTTAGATACAAATGAGTATTTAGATATTTATCCGGAACATAAATCTAAAATAAGAGATATAAAAAAGTTCACTCATTTTCATGGCCGAATATCTCATGAAAAAGTAATTTTATTAACAAAAAAATCAGATTTTACAATATTTTTTAGAGAAAAAAACAAAGCAAATATGGCTGGTTTTCCAACCAAGTTTGTAGAATCTATTACTTGTGGAACCCCAGTCATTACTAATAAAACTAGTGATTTAAAGAAATACCTGAAAGAAGGAAAAAATGGCTTTTGGGTAGATATTAGTAATAAGAAAAAAATTTATAAAAAGTTAACTAAAATTACTAATTTACCACTAGATAAAATAAAATTCATGTCAAATTATACTAAAGAAAATAATTGTTTTGACTATAAAAATAAAGTGAATTTATTAGAAAAATTTTTGAATTAAATATCAAACTGATTGTTATCTATTTTAAAGAGGATGGTTCAATAATGTTTAAAAACAAAACACTATTAATAACAGGTGGTACAGGTTCATTTGGTAATGCAGTCTTAAAAAGATTTTTAGACATAGATATAAGAGAAATAAGAATTTTTTCTCGTGACGAGAAAAAACAGAATGATATGCGCAAAAAATATAAGAATGATAAAATAAAGTTTTTCATTGGTAATGTAAGAGATGAAAACAGCTTGAGAGATGCAATGCATGGAGTAGATTATATCTTTCATGCTGCAGCTTTAAAACAGGTTCCTTCCTGTGAGTTTTTTCCAATAGAAGCTGTTAAAACAAATATTTTAGGTACTAATAATGTGCTTAATGCAGCTGTAGCCAGTGGTGTGGAAAAAGTTATTTGTTTATCAACTGATAAAGCAGCTTACCCTATTAATGCTATGGGTATTTCTAAAGCTATGATGGAAAAAGTATTTGTTGCTAAATCACAAAAGTTATCTACAGAAGAAACAGTGATTTGTGGTACTCGTTATGGTAATGTAATGGCATCTCGTGGATCTGTAATTCCATTATTTATAAAACAAATAAAAAATGATGAAGACATAACTGTAACTAATCCAGCTATGACAAGATTTTTAATGAAATTAGAAGAAGCAGTAGAATTAGTAATCTTTGCTTATGAGAATGCAAAAGCAGGAGATATAATGGTTCAAAAGGCTCCAGCCTGTACAATTGGTGATTTAGCTATGGCAATTAAAGAGTTATTTAACTCTGATAATGATATAAAAATAATTGGTACTAGACATGGAGAAAAATTATATGAGACCTTACTTACAAAAGAAGAATATTTAGTGGCTGAAGATATGGGAAATTTTTTTAGGGTACCAGCTGATACCAGAAACTTAAATTATGACAAATATTTTGTAGAAGGTGAAGAAGAACTTTCAATAGACCGAGAGTATAATTCTCATAATACACAGAGACTATCAGTTGAAGAAATAAAAGAAAAGTTATTAGAACTTGATTATGTTCAGAATGAATTAAAAAATTGGCCTGAATAAGGAAGGTTGATCTTTAATGAAAATATTAGTGACAGGTTCAGAAGGTTTTGTTGGCAAAAACTTAAGAGGTGAACTTAGAAATAGAGGTTATGAAGAAGTATTCTGCTTTGATAGGCAAACAGACGAAAAGTTATTAAATATATACACTAAAGAATGTGATTTTGTTTATCATCTGGCAGGTGTTAATCGTCCAGAAAATGATGAAGAATTTATGAAAGGTAATTATGGTTTTACTTCTAAGGTTCTAAATTTATTAAAAAAACATGATAATAAAGCATCTGTACTGATTACCTCGTCCATTCAGGCTAAATTAGATAATCCCTATGGTAGAAGTAAAAAAGCTGGTGAAGAAGTAATTTTTGAATACGGTAGAGAAAATGGAGCAGAAGTCTATGTATATCGGTTACCCAACCTTTTTGGTAAGTGGTCAAAACCAAACTATAACTCTGTTGTAGCAACTTTCTGTCATAATATAGCTCATGATTTAGAAATTGAAGTTCATGATCCAGATGTTGATTTAACTCTAGCCTATATCGATGATGTAGTAGACCAGTTCATTAATGCTTTAGATAATGTAGTAGTAAAAGAAGATAAATACTGCAAAGTACCGTTAACTCATAGTGTTAAACTTGGTAAATTAGCAGAATTGATAAAAAGCTTTAAAGAAAATAGAGAAAATCTTTGCTTACCTGATATGGGAGATGAATTTACTAAAAAATTATACAGTACGTATTTAAGTTATCTACCGGAAGATAACTTTTCTTATGATTTAAAAATGCAACAGGATGATAGAGGTTCTTTTACTGAAATGTTAAGAACTGAAAATAGTGGACAGGTTTCTATCAATGTTTCCAAACCGGGTATAATTAAGGGTAACCACTGGCATCACACTAAGAACGAAAAATTTTTAGTAGTCAGCGGTCAGGGCATAATTAGATTTAGACATATTTATTCTGATGAGGTAATCGAATATGAGGTAAGTGAAAATAAATTAGAAGTAGTAGATATACCAACAGGTTATACCCACAATATAGAAAACACTGGTGATACAAACATGGTTACAGTAATGTGGGCCAATGAATGTTATGACCCAGATAATCCCGATACATACTTTTTGGAGGTTTAATTAAATGGATAAGTTAAAAGTAATGACTATTGTAGGAACCAGACCTGAGATTATACGCTTATCTGAGGTTATAAAAGCTTGTGATAGGTATTTTAATCATAACTTAGTACATACAGGTCAAAATTTTGATTATGAGTTAAATCAAGTCTTTTTTGATGAACTGGGTTTAAGAGAGCCAAATCATTATCTTGAGGCTGTAGGAAAACATTTAGGTGAGACTATTGGCAATATAATTTCAAAATCATATGAACTTTTAACTCAAGAAACACCAGATGCATTACTAATCTTGGGTGATACAAACTCAGCTCTCTGCTCTATAGCTGCTAAGAGATTAAAAATTCCTATTTTCCATATGGAAGCTGGCAATAGATGTTTTGATCAAAATGTACCAGAAGAAATAAACAGAAAAATTGTAGATCATATTTCTGACATTAACCTACCATATACAGAACACAGCCGCAGATATCTTTTATCGGAAGGTATTAGAAAAGAACATATTTTTGTCACGGGTTCACCAATGACAGAAGTAATAAAAAAACATAAAGAAGAAATAAATAACAGTAATGTTTTAGGAGAATTAAATTTAGAAGCAGATAATTATATTCTTGTTTCAGCTCATAGGGAAGAAAATGTAGATAATGAAGAAAACTTTTTATCTTTAATGAATGCTTTAAATGATATTGCTAAAAAATATCAGATGCCAGTTGTTTATTCGACTCATCCAAGAAGCAAAAAAAGAATTGAGGAACGCGGCTTTAAATTTCATCCTTTAATTAAGCAGTTAAAACCTTTCGGCTTTTTTGATTATAATAAACTTCAGTTAAATTCTTTCTGTACTTTATCTGACAGCGGAACCTTATCTGAGGAATCTGCTATTTTAGGTTTTCCAGGAGTTTTAATTAGAACTTCTACAGAAAGGCCAGAGGTATTAGACAAGGGTACAGTTGTGATCGGCGGTATAACTGAAAAAGATATAGTTCAGTCTGTTGACTTAAGTAGAAATATGGAAAAAAATAATGAAATAAGTTATTTAGCTGATGATTATCAGGATGACAATGTATCGGTTAAAGTAGTTAAACTTATTCAGAGTTATGCTAAGATTATTGATGATATTATTTGGAGAAAAAATTCATATATTAAAAAAAATAATGGAAAGTGATAAAATGAAACTATCAAAATTATTTAAAGAAAAACAAGAAAAAATATCTATTGTTGGATTGGGTTATGTAGGTTTACCTTTAGCAGTGGCTTTTGCAGAAAAAGCAGATGTTATTGCTTTTGACATCAATCAGAAAAAGGTAGAAAAATATAAACAAGGTATAGATGTAACTAAAGAGGCAGGAGATCAGGCAGTAAAAGAATCTACTGCTTTTTTTACTGCAGATGAAAGCAAATTAAAAGAAGCTAAATTTCATATAGTTGCAGTACCAACACCAATAACAATAGATAAAAATCCAGATCTATCAATAGTTAAATCAGCAAGTAGAACAGTTGGTAGAAACTTAACTGAAGGTTCAATAGTAGTTTATGAATCAACAGTCTATCCGGGGGTAACTGAAGAAATCTGTATTCCTATTTTAGAGGAAGAATCAGGGTTGAAATGCGGTAAGGATTTTAAAGTTGGTTATTCACCGGAAAGAATTAATCCTGGAGACAAAGTACATAGATTAAATACAATAGTTAAAGTGGTTTCTGGGATGGATCAGGAATCTTTAGATGAGATAGCTGCAGTTTATGAAATGGTAGTAGATGCAGGAGTACATAAAGCAGAAAGCATTAAAGTAGCTGAAGCAGCTAAAGTAATAGAAAACGCACAGAGAGATATAAATATTGCATTTATGAATGAATTGTCAGTTATTTTTGATAAATTAGGTATAGATACAAAATCAGTTTTAGAGGCTGCAGGAACCAAGTGGAACTTTTTAAACTTTACTCCTGGACTAGTGGGAGGACACTGTATTGGGGTAGATCCTTATTATCTAACTTATAAAGCAGAACAAATCGGTTACCATTCCCAGATTATATTATCTGGCAGAAAAATAAATGATAATATGGGCAAATATACAGCAGAACAAACTGTTAAAAAGATGATTAAAGCAAATAAGCAGATAAAAGGTTCAAAAGTTGTTATCTTCGGAATTACTTTTAAAGAAAACTGTCCTGATGTCAGGAACACTAAAGTGGTCGATTTAATAAATGAATTAGAAGAATATGGTGTAGAAGTAGAAATAGTTGATCCGGTAGCAGATCAAGAAGAACTTAAAGAAGTTTATGGTATAGAAACAATTAATACAAATGAGATTAAGGATGCTGATGCTGTGATTTTTGCTGTTGCACACGCTGATTTTGCTGAATTAAATTTACAAAATATAAAAGACTTATATTATCAAGATGCTCAGACAGATAATAATGGTTATGTATTGATGGATGTTAAAGGAATATTTGATAAAAAAGAAGCAAAATCTGAAAACTATATATACTGGAGGCTTTAATTAATGGGATATCAGGATTTAAAATTTGCAGATGACTCTGTATTTTTAATAACAGGTGCAGCAGGATTTATAGGCTCTAATTTAGTTGAAGCTGTACTTAATTTAGGCTATGAAGTAATAGGAATAGATAACTTATCTAATGGCAAAAAAGAAAATATAGAAGAATTTATAGATCATGAAAACTTCGACTTTATCGAAGGAGATATTAGGGATTATATGTGCTGTTTAGAAGCTGTAGAGGGTGTTGATTATATCTTACATCAGGCAGCATTAGGTTCTGTGCCACGCTCAATGCGAGAACCTCTAATTTATGAAGATAATAATATTAAAGGCACTTCCAATATGATGGAAGCAGCCAGAGTCAATAATGTTAAAAAGTTTGTTTATGCTTCTTCTTCTTCTGTTTATGGTGATTCCAAAGAATTACCAAAAGAAGAGGGTAAAGAGGGTCAGGTTTTATCTCCCTATGCTTTAACAAAATCAGTTAAAGAAAAATATGCTAAACTTTATACAGAAGTTTATGATTTAGAATGTATAGGCTTAAGATACTTTAATGTCTTTGGCAGAAGACAGGATCCATTTTCTGAGTATGCAGCTGTCATACCTAAATTTATAAAAATATTAAAAAATGGTAATCAGGTAGAAATTTATGGTGATGGTGAGCAGTCAAGAGACTTTACTTATATAGAAAATGTAATAGAAGCTAATCTTAAAGCCTGCTTGGCAGGCAGCCAAGCTGCTGGAGAAGCATTTAATATTGCCTATGGAGAAAGATTCACCATTAATCAGATTTATGATTTAATGTGTGAAAAATTTGATATAGATAGAAAAGCTAAGCATGTCTCAGAAAGACCGGGAGATATTAGACATAGTTTAGCAGATATTTCAAAAGCACAAGAATTACTAAATTATAATCCAGACTGGGATTTTAAATCAGGTTTTGCTGAAGCTATCGAATGGTATAAGGATAATTTATAGCAAAGAGGTGTATTGATGTTATTAGTCACAGGAATAACTGGCCATAGCGGTAGATATTTTTTAAAAGAATTAATTAACCATAAGTATAAAGACAAAATAAAATGTATTGTTAGAGAAAGTTCTGATACATCTCTTTTAGATAATAGTGGCTTAAATATAGAAAAAATAGTTGGAGATTTAGATAAAGAAGAAACAATTGCCAAAGCAATGGTCGGTGTAGATAAAGTGATGCATATTTATAATATTCATCACTCTCCTGCAGTAGTTAAATATTCTTTGCAAAATAAAGTCAGCAAAGTGGTGCTGGTACATACTACTGGAATTTATTCTAAATATAAAAAAGCATCTCATGAATATAAAAAAGTTGAAGAAAAAATATCTAACCTCTTAAAACAGAGTAAAAATGCACAAATAAATGTTAATATTTTAAGACCAACAATGATTTATGGAGATTTATGTGATAGTAATATGAGTAGATTTATTAAAATGATTGATTATCTAAGAATAATGCCTGTTATAGAAAATGGCAAAAGCCTTCTACAACCTGTTAATGCAAGAGATTTAGGGAAGGCTTATTATAAAGTTTTAACTAAATCTGAAAAAATAACTAAAAACAAAAAATATATTTTATCTGGAGAACGACCAATAACAATGATGGAAGTTTTTAAGTTAATATCAGATGGTCTTGAGAAAAAAACTTATTTTTTAAGTGTACCATTAAATATTAGCGTATTAATGGCAAAGTTACTTAAATTTATCTCTTTAAATAAAATTAATTATATTGAAAGAGTTCAGAGAATGGGTGAGGATAGACATTATTCTCATGAACAGGCAGCCAAAGATTTAGGTTATCAACCAATGAAATTTGAAGATGGAATAAAAAGAGAAATAGAACAGTACAAAAAAAATTAGGAGTCTAACTGTAATGAAAATACTTGTTCTTTCCAGCCATACAAAATCTTTATTCTGGTTTCGCCTAGATATGATGAAGTCTTTTATTGAAAATGGACACGAAGTTGTAGCGGTAGGATCTGAAAGCATTAATGAATGGAAAGATGAATTTAAAAAACATGACATTAAATATTTAAATATCAATGTAGATCGCAATGGAATTAACCCCTTAAAAGATTTAAAAACTTTAGTTGAGCTATATAAAATAATAAATAGAGAAGAGCCTGAAAAAATATTTTCATATCAGGCAAAAACAGTTATTTATGGAAGTATAGCGGCTAAAATTAATGGAATGACAGAAGTATACTCTCTAATTGCTGGCCTTGGTTCTATTTTTAGAGGTAAAGGAATTAAGAATAGTTTGATTAAGACTGTTATAAAATTGGAGTATAATGTAGCTTCTAAATATAATAAGAAACTATTTTTTCAAAATGAAGATGATAGAAACTTATTTATTAAAGAAGGAATAGTAAATAAAAATAATACCGTTATTATTAATGGTTCTGGAGTTAATACTACAAAATTCATACCTAAACCTTTGCCTGAAGAAAATATTTTTTTATTTATAGGTAGGTTAATCAAAGATAAAGGTATAATTGAATATTTAGAGGCTGCTAAGAAAGTGAAGAAACTATATCCTGAAACAAGATTTTTATTAGTAGGTCCTTTTGATAGTAATCCATCTTCATTAAAATCCGAAGATTTGGAACCATATATTTCAAAAGGAATAATAGAATATTATGGATATCAAGAAGATGTAAGACCATTCATTGAACAAAGTAGTGTATTTGTTTTGCCTTCTTATCATGAAGGCACTCCTAAGACAGTGTTAGAAGCTATGGCTATGGGAAGGTCTATTATTACTACTAATGCTCCAGGATGCAGAGAAACAGTTAATAATGGTGTAAATGGGTTTTTAGTAAGTTCAAAGAATACCGATGATTTAGTTGAAAAAATGATAACTTTAATTAATAATCCAAATCTGAAAAAACAAATGGGTAAGAAAAGTTTGCAGATAGTAAAAGAAAAATATGATGTAGAAATTGTTAATCAATGTATTATAGAAGCAATGAAATTATGAAGATAGATGTTCAAATTATATATGATTTAAGGCAAATCGGGATAATAATTTCTACTAAGCAGGAGGATTGTAATTGTTTTTAAAGAGATTATTTGATTTTATTTTTTCATTAATTTTAATAGTGCTTTTAGCACCATTTTTATTTATATTAGCTCTATTAATAAGAATTGAGACTAACGGTAGTCCGATTTTTGCTCAGGAAAGAGTGGGACAGGACTCCAAACCCTTTACTATCTATAAGTTCAGAACAATGAGGATTGATACCCCAGATGTTCCTACAAACGAATTTAATAATCGGGATCAGTACATAACAAAAATGGGTAAGTTTCTAAGAATCACTAGTCTTGATGAACTACCTCAGCTTTTCAATATTTTAAAGGGAGATATGAGTTTTGTGGGGCCCAGGCCACCTCTTTTTTCTCAGGAAGAATTGGTTGCTGATCGTAAGCAGCATGGGGTGGATAAATTTAAACCAGGCATTACCGGCTGGGCCCAGATTAATGGCCGGGATGATATCGATGATAAAAAAAAGTTTGAGTATGATCTCTATTATAAACGAAATTATTCTATCCTACTTGACTTTAAAATTTTATTGAGAACTTTTTTGCAGGTAATTAAGCAGGAAGGTCTGATTGAACATAAGAATTGATGATACTATTATAAGTAAGTTACTTTGAATAAGTTCAGGAGATGGTTTTCATGTTTGAACCATTATTAAAATTATACAAAAAACCTAGATTAATTATTGTGGATTTGGTTTTAATTAACATAGCCATGGTATTTGCCTTTATGCTCAGGTTTGATACAGCCTGGGTTAATTATTTTAGTATAAATTTTTTAATTCCACTAACAATCATCAGTTTCCTAATATTGTATTTCTCTCGCTTATATAATAAGATGTGGCAGTATGCCAGTATGGCCGAATTAAATTCAATCTTTAAAACTACCTTCTTTATTAATATCATATTTGTAATCTATATTTATTTCTTCCGGGTATCTTTTCCCCGCAGTGTAATGATTATTAATGGATTATTAGATATATTTTTATTAGGTGGTTTAAGGTTTGCTCTAAGAATATTAAAAGATTATCTAACTAAATCAAGTAATAAGATTGCCAAAAAAAGAGTATTGGTCATTGGTGCTGGTGATGCTGCAGAGATTATTGTTAGAGAGATGCAGAAGCATCCAGAACTCGGCAAAGAAATAATAGGTTTGATTGATGATGATCTTCAAAAACAGGCCTTAGAGATTCATGGAAAAAAAGTGTTAGGAAAAAGAGATAAAATACCAGTAGTAATAAATAATTATGGAGTAGATGAAGTAATCATTGCTATGCCGTCTGCTAAAGGTAAAGATATTAAAAAGATATATGAATTAAGTAATCAGGATAATGTTAAAGTTAGTATTGTGCCTGGTGTATATGAAATTCTCAATGGAGATGTAAACTTAAGTCAGATCAGAGAAGTTAAAGTAGAAGATCTTTTACGGAGAGATCAGGTTGATCTCATTACTGATGAGATTTCAGCCTATTTAACAGATAAAACAGTAATGGTAACCGGTGGTGGTGGCTCCATTGGTTCAGAATTATGCCGCCAGGTTGCTAAATTCAATCCAAAAAAATTAATTATTTTTGATATAAATGAAAATACAACATATTTTTTAGAACTTGACCTAAAAAAACAATATAAACATTTTGAGGTAATATCTATTATTGGTAGTGTTAGAGATAAAGAGAAGTTAAGATCAACCTTTGGGAAATATAAACCAGATGTTGTTTTTCATGCTGCGGCACATAAACACGTACCTTTAATGGAGACAAGCCCTGAAGAAGCAGTTAAAAACAACATTATGGGCACAAAAAATGTTGCAGAAGTAGCAGATGAATTTGCTATTGATCGTTTTGTTTTAATCTCAACTGATAAAGCAGTTAACCCTACCAATGTTATGGGAGCTACCAAAAGAGTTGCAGAAATGGTGATCCAATCAATTAATAAGCAGAGTAAGACTAAGTTTATGGCTGTCCGTTTTGGTAATGTACTGGGTAGTCAGGGCAGTGTTATCCCATTATTTAAAAAACAGATAGCTAATGGTGGCCCAGTCACTGTTACCCATAGAGATGTGAAAAGGTATTTCATGACTATTCCAGAAGCTTCTCAGCTTGTAATTCAGGCAGGAGCTATAGGAAAAGGTGGAGAAGTTTTTGTACTTGATATGGGAGAACCAGTCAAAATTATTGAACTGGCAGAAGATTTAATAGCTCTTTCAGGTTTAAAAGTTGGAGAAGATATAGATATAGAAATAGTTGGTTTAAGACCAGGTGAAAAACTATATGAAGAACTCTTGTGTGATACAGAGGAAAATATTGCAACAGAACATCAAAGGATCTTTATCAATAATCTTGAAAAAATAGATAATAAGTTATTAGATGACAATCTAGAGAAACTAACTTTGGTCGCTGAAAAAGGAAATTATAAACAAATAATTAAGGCTTTAACTGAGGTAGTAGATACATATCAACCTAGAAGAGATAATGTGCAGAAAATTGACTTTACAGATAAAGAAACTGTCAGAAAAGAGATTGAAAAACAGAAACAGGAAATTGCAAGTACTACTAATCAATGATTCAAGGAGATAACACTGGATCACTTAGACAATAAAATAACATTTATTCAATCCTGCTGGAGCAATCTAGCAGGATTTTTCTCATTTAGAATGTAAGCGTCAAAAAGAGCCCACCTGGAAAAAGCAAGGGCTCTGTGATAGTCTAATTATTGTTAGGTATTCTGCATTCATCTGGAATATTTGTTGTATACTAAAATTACCGGGAATTGCAAAGTAGCATTCCCGAAAGTTACAAACTAAAATTCCCTATTATTGCAGAATAAAAAAGTCATTGCAGTCACCCCCAAAATACCGTACCCTTATATTAAGTCAACCACAACTTATATAAGGAAGGAAAATGGAGATGACATTAGCAATGACTGATATTAATGATATCAAAGAACTGTACTTTAAGAAAGGTTTAAATGTGGCTGAAATAATGAGAAAAACGGGTCATGATCGCAAAACAATTAATAAATACCTTGATATGACTGATTTTAATCTAGTTTTAGAACCACCTGTAAGGTCCAAACGCGGATCAAAACTGGATCCATTTAAAGAAACTATTGATGAGTGGTGCTCACAGTGGCACAGAAATCATGAATTACTTGCTGCTGATTGGGCTGGAGGTTTTTGTTAAATAGATGTGCAGGTATTTTAAGATATTTGTCAAAATATTAAGTGTAAGAGTATTTTTTTGAAGAAAACATTTGCTTTTACCGAACATATGTTTTATAATAATAATATAATCTGGAATTTATTTGAAAGGGTGGTTTCATTATGAAGTTAACTCATGAAATTCGGGATCCAATTCATGTATTTATAAAATTATCTTCTGAGGAAAGAAAAGTCCTTGATTCACCTCCTTTTCAAAGACTAAGATATATTCATCAATTAGCTTTAACTTATCTTGTCTATCCGGGAGCAACACATAATAGATTTGAACATTCTCTTGGAGTAATGGAACTGGCTAGTCGAGTATATGATGTGGTAACTGAACCAGAAAATGTACATCCTGTAGTAAAAGATAAATTTCCAGAATTAAACGACACGGCAAAACGCGATTACTGGAAAAAAGTAATTCGAATGGCAGCATTATGTCACGATCTTGGACATATTCCTTTTTCTCATGCTGCTGAAGCTGAACTTCTTCCGAAAAATTGGTCACACGAGACTTTTACAGTTAAAATAATAGAAAGCCTAGAAGAAATTTGGTTAGACATGACACCACCCTTGAGAACAGAAGATATAATAAAAGTTGCTGTTGGACCAAAGGAATATTCAAGTAAAACTTTTTCTGAATGGGAGATAATTTTATCAGAAATAATTACTGGTGATTCATTTGGAGTTGATAGGATAGACTATTTATTAAGAGATTCTTATCATGCTGGTGTAGCTTATGGTAAATTCGATCATTTTCGTTTAATTGATACTCTTAGAATACTACCTAAAATTTATGATCAGACAGATGAACCTACTCTTGGAATTGAAATAGGCGGTATTCATACGGCAGAATCTCTATTGCTGGCGCGTTATTATATGTTTACACAGGTATATATGCATAAGGTTAGAAGAATATATGATATTCATTTAAAAGAATTCATGAAAGCCTGGCTTGAAGGAGGAAAGATCACGGATAATATAGATGAACACTTAAAATTAACTGACAATCAAGTTTTAGTAGCAATGCAGGAAGCTATGGATAATAAAGAAGCTCCTGGTTATAGTGAAGCGAAAAGAATTATGAATCGGGAACATTTTAAAGTTCTATATTCTAGACATCCCAGTGATTTAGAATTAAATCCAGAGCCAGAAAAGATAATTTTTAGAGCCGCTTCAAGAAAGTTTGGTGAAGAAAATGTTCAACATGATGATTATTATCCCTCAGGAGGTACTTACGATTTTCCTGTAATTTATGATGATAATAATATAGAATCATCTTTAAATGTATCAGATGCTTTGAATAATATTCCAGTAGTAAAAATAGATTTTGTATTTATAGCTCCAGAACTAAAAGAGGAAGCTGTTAGTTGGTTAGAGGAGAACAAAGAAAAGATTTTAAAGGAGGGAGAGGAAGATAATGACTAATGTAAAAAGAAAAGCGATCATGGTCTCTTTAATTCGGAAAATGAAAGAAAAAGGTAGTTGGACAGGCGAAACTCATATTCAGAAATGCACCTATTTTCTAGAAGAATTTTTAAGAGTTCCTTTAAATTTTAATTTTATTTTATATAAGCACGGGCCTTTTTCTTTTGATTTAAGAGATGAACTTACAGCTTTGCGTGCCGACAATTTCATCGAAATGGAACCGAGAAGACCTTTTGGAGCTTCATTTATGCCAGGTAAAGTAGCAGAAGTATTAGAAACAAAGTATAGTAATGATATAGATAAGCACAAGGAGCAAATTAATTTTATTGTTGAAAAACTGGCGAATAAATCTGTTAAAGAACTGGAACGGGTAGCAACAGCTCTTTATGTCAAGAAAAACGAAGATGTTTCAAAGGATGATATGGTTGGACAAATCAGAGAATTAAAACCTCATATTAGTAAAGAACTAGCAAAACAAGCAGTAGAAGAATTAAATGATTATATTAAAGAAGCAGAACATAATCATATTATATTATAGAATTTAATTAATACAATAGTTTTCAATAAGCTCCTTTTTTGCTTTTTTGTCGATAATTGCATGAAATGATATATGTAAGCAAAAAGGCTTTGGAGAGTAATCATCTGATATCCGATGTTGGCTTTTTGGGAGAAAAAGTTGTCTGTGATGTAGAAGACTCAGTTGTGGAAATTTATAAAGATAATGCTGAGATGTTTATTCAAGAGATAACTTCCAGAACCACTGAAGAGCATATAAAGATCGAGACAAAACTTTTAAATTCTACTCAACTGGAAAACTTAAAGATGGATATTAATCTTGAAAAACCGGATGCGACCTGGTTAAATCTCTCCGGTAATGATTTTGTAGCTGATGCTGATACTGAAGCTAAGATGGAAACCTGGCTGAAAACAATCAGTCAAAAATTAAAGTTTTTGTAGATGGAAAAATAAAATAAAATTCTGATGCCCTTTTATCAATAACTTGTTAAGAGGGCTTTTCCTTTTTATTGTGAACTTCCCCAGAAGTTATAATTTGTGTTTTAGCAGGAAACCGACTCTTGTTATCGAAATATTTTAAGATAGAACTTTGGTAGTAATATAATTGTTCGTTTTTGAATATGGAAATTGTTAATAATTTAAATGTATAGTATTACTTTAAAATCAATGAACGGAGTGATGCAATGAGCCAATTAACAGAGTACGTAATCGCATTATCAAATCTTTATGGAATGGTCCATAAAGACAAAGTTGTAGAAATATACAACAACCAGAATAAAGATCAAATTAGTCTGACTGAAGTTGAAGAACTTCTCTCCAATCCATCAGCAAAGCTGGAAGATGCTTTCATTGAGACTTACAATGACTACTTTGTTCATGAGGTTATCATGGAACATGATGAGTTTGATTTAATGTTGAGGAAAAAGGGAGATAAGCCTCACTACGTTCCAAAGAAGAATGAACTCCTCAAATACGTTGATGAAGGTTACTTTGAGAAATCTAAAGAGTATAATGCTCTTTTAAGATATGTCAAGAAACACTTCTTCAAGGGCGAAGAAGAAAAAGCTGAATGGCTCTGCGAAGATATTCATGGGATATGTCAATTTGGACTGGATTTGCAGATTATATTAGATACTTTTAACGACCGAGGCATTAGCTTTAAAGATATGAACCAGGCTAATGAAGTAATTCAGCTTGTAATGGAGCTATCCAACAACATCAGAATATGGGAAAACAATGGGCATACACCAAATGAAATTTTTGAGAAGTTTGAGAAAACAAACCTGAGACCACTTCCGGATAAACCATTCGATTTTAATCAAACCAATATAATTGATATGAAGACCAGGAAAAAGGTCGGTAGAAACGATCCATGTCCCTGTGGCAGTGGGAAAAAATACAAGAAGTGCTGCCTGGGGAAAGACAAGTAGTTGATTGGGCTGGAGCTATTTGTGAGGTAAGAAAGTTAAACCCCATGTGAAATAGATTTTTTTGTGATATTTGCAGGAATTATACTTTAAATGGTAAATTGTTATTATTAGTATAAGAAAAGTGGGGTTTATTATGATAAATAAATACAGTTCAACAACAGATTTTGTTGGGGTATTGGACATCAAAATCATTAATAAACTCAATCTGGATTTTGAACCACAGAATATTTATATCGGCTCTACGAATAAAAAACACATTAGAAAAAAACATAATGAAGAATTTGAGAAATATATTGATAAACTACCTGAAATAATAAAAGAACCTACCTATGTTGGAGTTCATCCTTCTCGGGGAGGAATAGAATTCATCAAAGAGTTTGATAAAAATGTGTTAGTAGCTGTTAGAGCTAGTAGAAAAGATACATTATTTGTGAGGAGTTTATATTACATAAGTTATAGTAAAGTTGAAAAATATTTAGAAGAGGGTACAATTAAAAAAATAAAGCCTTAAAAGGCTTTATAGAAAAATGAGAGGATTATTGGTGGGGCGGCGTATCCCACATCACTTTATACCCAGAGGGTGTGACAGATGCCTGTTCTGCCCTCAATAATCCTCTTTATTAAGAATATACATTTATTTTATCTTTATACTTAAATTATAAGACAGTAATTATGTTTTTGTCAAGTAGCTGGAACATTTTAAAGTTCTCTACTCTCGACATCCAAGTGATTTAGAATTACATCCAGAGGGAACAGATTTTAAAGGGGAGAAGAAGATAATGGCTAATGTAAAAAGAAAAGCTACCATGGTCTCATTAATCCGTCAAATGAAAGAAAAAGGTAGTTGGACAGGTGAAAATCATATCCAAAAATGCACCTATTTTTTAGAAAAATTTTTAAATGTTCCTTTGAATTTTAATTTCATTTTATATAAGCATAGTCCTTTCTCTTTTGATTTAAGAGATGAACTTACAGCTTTGCGTGCCGATAACTACATTGCAATGGAACCAAGAAGACCCTATGGAGCTTCTTTTATCCCTGGAAAAGTAGCAGAAGTTTTAGAAGAAAAATATAAAAGCGAAATAGAAGATTATGAGGAGCAAATTAATTTTATTGTTGAAAAACTGGCAAACAAATCTGTTAAAGAACTGGAACAAGTGGCAACAGCTCTTTATGTCAAGAAAAATGAAAATGTTTCAGAGATTGAGATGGTTGGAAAGATACACGAATTGAAACCCCATATTAGTAAAGAACTAGCAAAAAAAGCAGTAGAAGAATTAAATAATTATATTCAAGAAGCAGAAAATAATCATATTATATTATAGAATTTAATTAATACTATAATTTTCAATAAGCTCCTCTTTTGCTTTTTTTGTTGTTAATTGCATAAAATGATATATGGAAGCAAAAAGGCTATGGAGAGGGGCAGAAATAATGAAAAAATATATGCTCATTCTTTTCAGTTATGCAGGTTTAAATGAACTGGAAGAAGAGCTTTTCCGTAAAATAGATAAAGGCGATAAACTACTTGTCCGCTGTTTATTACTCGAAGGTGTACCTAAATTATTTAATCACTTGATATCCGATGTTGGTTTTCTGGGTGAAAAAGTTGTCTGTGATGTAGAGGACTCAGTTGTTGAAATTTATAGGGATAATGCTGAAATGTTTATTAAAGAGATAAATTCCAGATCTGCTGAACAGGATATAGATGTCGAGACAGAACTTTTAAATTCGACTGAACTGGAAAACTTAAAGATGGACATTAATCTTAAAAAGCCGGCTGTGATCTGGTTAAATCTCTCCCGGAACGATTTTGTTGCTGATGCTGAAACTGAAGCTGAGATGGAAACCTGGCTGGAAAACAAGCAATCTGGAATTAAGGTTTTTGTGGATGGAAAAGTTAAATAAAATCTGATTGTCCTTAAAATCAATGAACGGAGTGATGCAATGAGCCTATTAACAGAGTACGTAATCGCATTATCAAATCTTTACGGAATGGTCCATAAGAACAAAGTTGTAGATATTTACAACAGCCAGAATAAAGAGCAAATCAGTCTTACTGAAGTTGAAGAACTTCTTTCCAATCCCTCAGCAGAGTTAGAAGATGCTTTCATTGAAACCTACCAGGACTACTTTGTGCATGAGGTTATTATGGAAAATGATGAGCTTGATTTAATGTTGCGGAAAAAGGGAGATAAGCCTCACTTTGTTCCAGAGAAGAACGAACTCCTCAAGTATGTAGATGAAGGTTACATTGAGAAAACTAAAGAGTATAAAGCTCTTTTAAGGTATGTTAAGAAGCACTTCTTCAAGGGCGAGGAAGAAAAAGCTGAATGGCTCTGCGATGATATTCATGGGATATGTCAATTTGGAGTGGATTTGCAAATTATATTAGATTCTTTTAACAACTGGGGCATTGACTTTAATGATATGAACCAGGCTAATCAAGTAATTCAGCTTGTCATGGAGCTTTCCAATAATATTAGAATATGGGAGAACAATGGGCATACACCTTACGAGATATTTGAGAAGTTTGAGAAACCAAACCTGAGACCACTTCCGGATAAACCATTCGATTTTAAACAAAGCAATATAATTGATATGAAGACCAGGAAAAAAGTCGGTAGGAACGATCCATGTCCCTGTGGTAGTGGGAAAAAATACAAGAAGTGCTGCCTGGGGAAAGACAAGGAATTTTAAAAGTTTTTGTAGATGGAAAAGTTAAATAGTTATTTAGCGATCCTGCTGGAGGTTTCTGGCAGGATTTTTTTGTTTATATCTGGCACATAGCAGAAAAAAAGAAAGAAAATTATAAAAAATTAAAACTTTATGCAGGAAATTATATCTAGGAATAGAATATATTTATTTATAAAATTAATTTTGTTAATTTATAACAAAATACAATGGAGGCGCCCAATGAAAATAGATGCCCATTATTATGCCCTTTTAGCATTTGCTCGTGGAGTTGGTTTTAACAAAGAAGCAGCCTACCAGATCGCTTATGCTTCCCAGTTTGTTGATGATGCTAAAATTAACCAGATAACACTGGATGAAACTACGCCACAGGCGGTTTTGAGAGAACTGGGTCCTGATAATTTACTCCTGAACATGGCGACCTGCCATTCATATTTTAAAATCAATACTTTTAACTATGAAGCTATGCTGAATAACACCACTGCCTTTCATTTTGTTCCAGGATGTGAGGGGACAAGTTTTAGTAAGAAAATGCGATGTAAAAAAGAATCACCGATCATCATGGATATTTTAAATGAAGTAAAAACAGTCAGTTCAAAACAGGATCACCATCCGATTGAACTGGGAGTGGCCTTACATGCTTACGCAGATACCTTTGCCCACCAGGGATTTTCCGGTATTGTCAGTAAGGTAAATGATATTAGAAATCAGAGACCTCTTGATGTAGTATATGGTAACCATATAAATGAAATAAAACTATTTGTTCTGGAACAACTGCCGGAAGAACAATCTGATCATATACCTGCTTATGGACATGGACAGGCCTATCATTATCCTGATTATCCCTATTTACACTGGGAGTATGCCTATGATAGAACAGATAACTTTTCACTTGAGTATAAAAAAGTAAAAGTAGCTAATCCTGACCGCTACATAAGAGCCTTTCAAAGAATAAAAACACACTTGCAGGAATACTTAGAGAATCATCCTGAATATAGAGATGATAAGGTAGAATTTAATAATTATGAGTTATTTTTTGCTAATTTGATTTCTCAGACGAGGACAGAAGAAAGGATTTCTGCCTGGCAGCAAATATTAATTGATCAGAAGTTACTTCAACAACATGATAAAGGTTTTTACTATGATGAAAATGAGTGGCTGAGAGAGGCTTTTCTTGATTTCAAACCTCATCGTTATCAAAGCAGAACAGTAAGAGAAGCAGTAGTCGCTGATGATTTTTTTGCCTCTAACTGGTATAAGTTTTATCAGGCAGTTTCCTGGTATAAAGAACTTTTTTATGAAAGTGCCAATAAATATGAGTTGTTTAAAAGATAGGCATTCTGCTGGAGTTTTTCTGACAGGATTCATCGAAATTAAAAAGAAAAAAGGGATTTGTATTTTTATCTAGAAATATTTCTATACATAATAAATAAGATTATAAATCTTTAAAAAGGCTTTGGAATGTGTTAAAGTATATTATAAGAAACATTTGTAATTGTTCTTTAGTATAATATTATAGTTGGTGAGTAATAATATAAATATATTAAACTACTAGAAGAGGTGATAATAATATGAAAATAAATACCGTACAAGAACCAGAATATTCTTCTAGACAATTAAAAGAATTTGAAAAAAAATATGGTTTTAGTTCTGAATATTTCTATGAACATTATAGACAGGGTGAAAATTTAATTGAAGATGAATATAAAGCTTCAAAATGGGCATTTGAATATGAGGTAAACCGTAAAGCGAAAAAGCAGCAAATTGAAAATAATGATTTTTTTTATTAGAGGCGACCAGGAATTTCGGTCGTCTTCTTTTATTAAATATTACTGGACAAGCTGGGTGAATAATTAATTATGAATTTGGATACTTATATAAGGAATATAGAAGCTTTCTTAAATGACAAAAGTATTGTTGAAAGAGAAAATATTGAAATAAATTTTAGAAAAAATAGTAGTGGTGAAATAATAGCTTTTGAATTTAAAGAAAAAGGAAGAGTTAAATTTGTTGCTGGAGATGATTTAATATTAAACTTAGAAATGGGGCATGTTCATAATTATGATTATGATGTTAGTGAATATAATTACCATTATAATGACCCTGTGAATTGGTTTAGATTTGAAAGTAAAGGACCAGCGCCTCATATAAATGATAAAGATGGTACCCACTGGTTTTATGATGAAGATGTTGAATTACATAGTAAAGACTTAAAAAAAGATATTACTGGTTTGAGAACTAAAAGAATGAATTTTTTTCTTATGTTGAAGTTATGTAATGAGTTTATAAATACAGATTTATATCCACTTGATCCCGAAAATTGGAACCATTATAATAAAATTGTTAAAAAATCGAGGAGGAGAATAAATGAATAAAATTAAAACAGATATTACCTATTTTAAAAAAGAAGGTCGCATGAATATCGATGATACTTTTAATTTAGTAAAAAGAAGAGCTCTTAAACTCAACATAAAAAAAATATTTGTTTTTAGTGCCAATGGTGAATCAGTTTTAGAGATTGCCAAATTATGCAGTGACTGTGAACTAAATATTTATGCTGTTACTTTTCCCTATAAACAAAAATTTTATAAAAATAATGAGGAAGTAATTGAAACTGGTATTGTAAATGATGACATAAAAAAAATGCTTCAAGAACTAGATGTTAAAATAATACAAGGAGTAATGCCCTTTCAAGATATCATTATTCCAGATGCCAAGGATGTTAAATTATCAACAATTATTAATACATTATCTCTTTTTGGTGGAGGTATGCAACTTTGCATTGAAGCTGTTATTATGGCCTTTGAAGAAGGAGTAATTGAAGAAGGTGAGGAAGTAATTTCTTGTAGTGCAGATACAGCTATTGTGGCAAGTGGGTCATTTAAGAGATTAATGTTTTCACCATTTGAAGGTATGGAAATAAAAGAAATTATTTGTAAACCAAGAAATTTGACATTAACTAGAGAAGGTAAATATAACCAAGAAAATAGTTAAAACTGAACTTTTAAATTCTGCTGAACTGGAAAAATTAAATAGTTATTTATCAATCCTGCTGGAATAATTCTGGCAGGATTTTTTACTATATTTGCAGGATTGCTTGTATGTTTATTGAAAATTATTATTATATAAGAAAAAAAGTAAAGAATTGGGTGATTATGTTGAAAATTTCTTTGCCTGAAATTGAAACTGCTTATCGAAAATTAAAGTCTTATGTATATTATGATACTACGCTAAATTTTTTAAGAAGAAAACTGGCTGAATTTGAGTGTCATAATATTGACGAGGAATTAAAAAAATTAAAATTACATTTAAATAATTATGGGGATAGCAAGGCAAAAGAATATTTCAACCGACTCCTTAATGAAATAAATTACAATTTATTGCCGAAAAAAATTGAAAAAAAACGTAGGAATGAAAATTTTATTTCTAATGATGTTGAACAAAATAAATATAAGATATCAAAAGCTACAAAATTTATTAACACCCCGGTTCAACTACATATTATATCTGTTTTATGGATCATGAAGTCAGGATATAAATTAGCCAAGAATTTTAACTCAAATTCCTATGGATATATATTGGAAACTAATAGTTCTACTGGGGAGATCAAAAATGGCTTAAGATTATTTAAACCGTATTTTATTCAATATCAAGCATGGCGAGACAATGCAATTAAGGCCACCAGATCAGTATTAGATAATGGAAATAATGTTGCAATCATTAGTCTCGATATTAAAGACTTTTATCATTCAGTAAACATTTCATTTGAGAACTTGAAAAAAGAGTTAAATGCAAATAATTGTGGAATATTAACTTGTTTGTTGGAAAAAATTCATCTAATCTATAGTGGTAAAATTAAAAATAACAAAAATAATATTCTTCCAATTGGATTACTATCTTCTGCTGTCTTAGCAAACTGGTATTTACAAAAATTTGACGAAGAAGTTGAAAATAAATTAAATCCCATCCACTATGGTCGCTATGTTGATGATATATTAATAGTAATTTCTAATCCTAAGTTCAATTCAAAAAAATCTGCTTCTGAAGAAATTATAGAGAAGTATTTTAAAGAAACTAATATATTCGAAAATGAAAATGAAGATGAGAAAACAGAAAATTACAAACTTTCTCTATACCCAAATAAACTTTATATTTCTGAAGAAAAATTTAAGATATATCACTTTAATGCAGATAACTCTGATGCTGTTCTGGAAATATTTGAAGAGAATATTCGTAAGAATGCCAGTGCTTTTCGTTTATTGCCAGAGAATTATCGGGTAGATAATGAATTTAAACATCAAGCATATTCTATTGTTTATTCTGATTCTTTTAATAAATTAAGAAGCATCGAAGAGTTTAAAGAAAATAAATATAAAGCATCAGTATACCTTGCGAGAAAAATATTTGCAAGTCGATTATGGAATGAAGACAGTAGAGATGCTGAGAAAACTTCTCAACAAATCTTAAAATTTTTTAAAGGTAGAGTATGTTTGGAATTCCATACATTATGGGAAAGAATATTTACTTATTTTGTATTAAAAAATTTAAATAAACAGTTTGTTAAATTTTATAATTATATATTAACATTAATTGACAAAGTTGAATTCGAAGAAGAAATAAAAGATAGCTTAAGAGAGTATGTGATGATAGCTGCTTCAATGCCTCTTTCCTTAAATATTAATTTTTTCAATCAATGTTCCAAATACGAAATTACAAATAGTGAGGGTAAGTTAAACTTTGATGATTATTTAATGATGAATTTTAGAAAATCAAATTTGATTAGACATCATTATGTTTTTTATCCCTTATTAAATTATACGGAAATGAGAAAACAAAAAGATTTTAACTTTTTACAAATCGGATATTTTAATTTTGACGAAAAAGACATTAAGATTGATGACAAAACTATAAAGTACTCACCCAGGTTTGTTAAATTAGATGATGTAACTAATTATTATATTTTCAAGAAACTATTCAGCCGAGATAATAATAGTAATAGTACTTTTTTTAAATATTTAAAAAAGGTTTTTGAACAATTTTATACAATTAATTCTGAAATTGGATATTTTAAAATAAATAAAGATGAACTAATAAAGGAATATTTTGAGGTAAATGATAAATTCAAAAAAGAAAACATTTCAGTTGAAAAGTTAGTGGTAAATTCAAAAGAAAAAATAAATAATATGAAAGTAGGCATTGCCAATATAAGGATTGATCCTAAAAATATTGAAGATAGCATTTTAAGAAGACCTGATCTAAGTTTTAGTAGAGCACAAAAATTATTTAAAATTTTAAATATGGCATATAAAGAAAGAGTAGATTTATTTATTCTTCCGGAAGTTTCAGTACCCTTTTCGTGGCTTCCTTTACTTTCTAATTACTCTAGAAAGCATCAAATAGCTCTGGTATTTGGATTAGAACATTTAACAGATCAAAATAATATTTCTTATAATTTAATAACAACAATTTTACCATTTAAATCTAATGATTACAAACAATCCTTAATAAAGGTGAGAGTGAAAAATCATTATTCCCCTGCCGAAAAAAAGTTGATAAATGGATATAGTTTTAAAACTCCAGAATTTGACCGGGCTTATTATGATTTATTCGTTTGGAAAGGAGTTTATTTTTCTTGTTATAATTGTTACGAGTTGGCTGATATAAAGCACCGTTCATTATTTAAATCAAAAGTTGATTTATTAGTAGCCTCTGTAATGAATAAAGATATTAATTATTTTTCAAATATAATTGATTCAGTAGCCAGGGATGTACATTGTTATTTTGTTCAGGTAAATAACTCAATATACGGAGATTCAAGGATAACTAAACCTTCTAAAACAGAAATAAAGGATATTTTAAAATTAAAAGGCGGGAATAATAGTACCGTTTTGGTAGGAGATATTAATGTAAAGGAATTGCGAAAATTTCAAATCAAAGAACATTCATTGCAGGAAAATGATAAAGCAAAATTCAAACTAACACCACCTAATTTTGATAGAGAAGATGTAAAAAGGCGGTTAGGGCTAATAAAAGAAGATGATAGAAAATAGGCGTATAGCTGATTATTTGTTTCAAGGATAATTTTGTAATTGATGAGAATTAAGAAAAAGGGTGAAAGACTGGCTGAAAGAAAAAGACTCGATTCACCATGTGATTTTAAAGATGAAGGGATGCTAGGGCATGAATAAAATAAAAATTAAATTCAAAAATTTAATATATAGAGTCAGTTTCCTCTTCCGACCAATAACACCAGTGACAGTTAGCTTCATATTTTTGATGATAGCTTCAGCGTTATTAGCATTTATAATTCTAAACCTGGATGAGAATACAAAATCATATCAGGTCTTATTAGCAATTTTGACTGGAATCACAACTTCTCTTTTGATATCTATCATGATGGAATTATACAATAATTATCGTTTTAATGTTAAACGGCAGCGAGAGTTAAGAAAATATTTCAGGATCATTGCCAGCTATGAAATTAATGTTGAATCAATTATAAAGACGAATAATAAATACGCATCTGAATTAGGTAGTGGAAGAGTATGTGCGGTTTTCTGCCACCTTAATACGATTATTCCTTGTCTGAGGGAAGTACTTAATAATAGAGATTATCTCTATCAAGCAGAAGTTGAAGAGATAGATAATATTCTCTATGAATATAATGATGTGGTTAAAATTATATGGATTGGCTTGCTTGATGTTTTTATGGGATTGATAGATGATGAATCTGTTGATGCAACGCTTACTGAACATCCAACCCTTATGAAGTTTTTGAAAAAAGAAGCAAAACGACATGTTAGAATTAATAAGGGGGAGGGGGACACACTTTATGATGAAGCCCCTGATTCACTGAAAAACATTATAGAAAAAGCAATTTTCTTCAACATGTTGTCTTTAATGGATATTTTGAAGTAACTGATATTCGGTGTGCTTCCACGTGCAAAGCGACCGAAGAAGAACTGGATAATGATCTTCTAAATACAACTGGAAGATATGAGCTTCGTTCAGATATGATTAGTGTGGCTTGCAGCAATATTGATAAAGCAATGATAAAACTTCAAAAAAGAGTAGCAAAAGAACCAAATTTCTGGTCAATGGTAAAATTACATTAAATTATTTGCAGTGCGAACATCAATGCGTACATTGAGGTGCGATTATGAATAAGTTTGATAAACTTTATAAAGAATTTAATAAGCATGGCGGTATTTTAAGAACATCCGAACTAAATGATATCGGTTTTTCAAGCCGGCAGATCAATAAACTTATAGAAGATAATATTATAAGTCGGATAAAGCATGGTTATTATGAATTATTGGGGTCTACTTTCCCAGAAGAGGCAATTATCGCAAGATTATTTCCTCAGGCAGTTATATTTCTAGAAAGTGCACTTTTACATTATGATTATACAGATAGAATACCATCAGCATGGCAAATAGCAGTTGATCGAAATAGTGCAAAGAGCAAATATAAAATTGATTATCCTCTTGTAGAACCTTTTTATCTTAAACCCAACATTCTAGAAATAGGAGTAGATTCAATTCAAGTTGCAGGTGTAACAGTTAAAATATTTAATCGTGATCGGACTATTTGCGATGTTTTACGATATGAAAATAAATTAGAAAGAGAAGTTGTTAGTAATGCTATACAGCGTTATGTGAATGACAGAAATAAAAATACTAGGAGATTACTGGAATATGGCGAGAAATTCAAAATTCAGAATAAGTTGCAGACATATCTGGGGGTGTGGTTGTAATGGCTAATATGGCAGCATCAGTTATTATAATCTCTAGATTGCCTGAGAATGTAGAGATGCAAAAATGCTGGCAAAATTTTTGCAAAAAGGTTTTGAAATATGAACTGAATTTGAGCTTAGATTTGACTTAACCCAAAAAGGAGATATAATATGTCAGTTAATTATAAAACTAAAGGAACCATTTCAAATTTAGCTTTTGATAAGCATAAAGATTTTTATTTTAATCTTAACCCAATAAATGATTATTCAGCGAAGATTAAAAATAATATTTATACTGTTTTTTATAAAGACATTGGAAACGATAAAAAATGTCTGGATTCATATTTAGTAGATACTTCAGTTAAAATTAAAGTTCCTTCTAAAATTCAAGGATTAAAAAACTTAATAAAAATAGCTTTTGAACAAAATAAAGTAGTTGAAATAGAGGTTGAAATAACCTGGAAAAATAACACTCCAAAAGATTGTGAAGATCACGGTGTAGATAAAAAACAGAAATTTTCTGTTAATAACTACTGCACAATTGTACTTAAAACTATTATGGTCTTAAGTGATTCTTAATGACTATAGAAAGTTATAATCCTATCTGGCCAGAAACACTTATTTTTTTAGGATCAGGTGCATCAGCAGCACTGGGAATGCCCACAACCGGAAAAATTGCACAATTACTGTATAAATTAAGCAGTTCCGATGGTGATTTGTCTTCCAGAGTTAGATCAGTATTTCAAGATAAGACCTTTCAAAAGGAGATACTGGATCTTTTTCAGCAGCTAAATGATATTGAAAACAGTAATAAGAATGATAAATACATAAGGAATTTAAAAAACAATTACAGCTGGAATACTTTAGAATCTTTAATTTCAATATGCCCAGGTAATAGTGAAAATGATTTTAAACTTTTAGATTTATTTAATGTTATTGATCTACATTTAAACAATGGGCAGGGCTTCCATATACCCAATAACGATGGGGATAAAGAATTTATTGATTTAAATAAACTTAAAAAAGCTAAAAATACGCTTAAGTTATTAATAAATTTAATTTTCTCTTATAAATATCAGCTAGTATTAAAAAATAACATAAGTACGATAAAAAAATATGCTCAATTTGCTGATATTCTTGCTGAGCTGATGCAGGAAGAAGGAAAATATTATAGCAGTAAAAATTATAGTTTAAATACAAGAAGATTTTATTTATTCAGTTATGCAATAATCTCAATGAATTGGGATCCCTTATTTTTATGGTATATTTTTAATGCTCATAAAAAGAAAAATGACTCTCCAATTAGAATAGGAAAACCTGGAGTTAAACTAAAATTATTTAATGATATGGCACATTTTCTGGGAGTGAGAGCATTTGATACTAAAGATCAGAAAATATGGTACCCTTTAAATGAAACTGTGGTTCAGCGGCTCAATGATCCTGAATATCAGAATAGAAGGGTTAGAGTTGGTAAATATTATTTTCCTCATGGCTCACTAAATTGGAGAAATTGTCCTAATTGTGGTAAGTTAACTTCTTATTTGGGTAATGAATGGGATATTTATTCTGAGAGTTTATTTCCACCTCAATTATTAAAAAAATTATCATTTTCTCAACCCAGATCAAAAGAAGAATCAGATGAGTTTGATGCTGGTTTGCTGGATAGTTTACAGTGTCAGTATTGCGGCAAATTAACTTCAGTTGTTGATATTCCAATGATTATGCAGAGTAGTTTTAAATTAAATCACTCTTCTTTTATCGAAGAGATTCAAAGAGATATGCGGGTAGCTATTGAGGGAGCTAAACACATATTATTATTCGGATATAGTCTTCCAGAAGATGATGTTATTTACAGGAGTCTTTTAGCTGCCAGGAAAAAATATAGTGAACAGGGAAATATACCTTACTGTTCAGTGGCAACAGGACGGATTGCCGATGCTCCTAATAAATGGCTTAAAGGTAGAGAACTAGACGAGTTTTTAGATCAGAATGCAAATTCTTCCTTTGCTGAAGTAGTTAAAACGGCTTTTGATATATTTGGAAGAAATAATGTTAGGGGCTATGCTTGTGGTATCCCGGCTGTTTTTATGGATAAGAGTGGAACAAATGCCAGTAAAGCAAGGGTAAAAAAGTTGTTATATCCTAAAGAAGTATTTCCGAATAATTGGGTGGAGAGATGAAAGGTATAAATGGTTGAGTTGACTTTTATTATATGTCAGATTTTATGGTCGAATTCAGGCTGTGGTCAACTTGCGTGGCAAAAAATACTGTTTTATTAATATTTGATCATGCTATATAGGAAAAGAGGGAGAAAATGTGGCAGAGAATACATATCTACCATTTAGTCAGATAGAAAACTCAGAAATATCTTTGATAAACCCTAAAATTTCACTTTTTATTATAGGCAATGGATTTGACTTGATGCATGAAGTTCCATCAAGTTATTATAATTTTAGGGATTTTCTGGGAAGGAATAATAGACTTAGAAATGTCCTGGAGAATTACATCAAAAGAGATGATCTGTGGGCAGATTTTGAAGAAAGTCTCGCTTATATAGATGATGATGCTATGCTAGGGACAACCAATGATATGATGGATATTTTTGATGTGAAAGATCAATTTGATGATGATTTTTCTGCAGCAGATTTTTTTGCGGCGGCTGAGGCTGCTATTGAACCTGCACAAACAATTGTGAGAGAGTTGCAGAAGCAATTTAAGGAATGGATATCTACTTTAAAAATATCCAATTCTGCAAAACCTCTTGTAGATATTTTAAGCAATGAATCCAAATTCATAAATTTCAATTACACTGAATTTTTAGAGACAATATACGGAATACCCAGAAAGAATATCTGGTATATTCATGGAGATAGAAGAGACAAAAACAAAAAACTGATTCTAGGGCATGTACCTGAATCTGAATTTCATAGAAAAGATAATACAGGGAAATTTGGTGGAAAATCTTCAAAAATAAAAAATCAAACAGAATATGATTTACGTGAAACGGCAGGTTATGGTTTGATTAAATATTATGATGCTACCACCAAGAAGTCTGCTGATGTGATTAAAGATAATAAAGATAAATTTGAGAATTTCAGGTACTTAGAAAATGTAGTTGTTATAGGCCATTCTCTTTCACAGGTAGATTATCCCTACTTTAAAGAAATAATTAGGCATAATCAGAATGTTGCAGCCATGAATTGGCATATCAGCTGGTATAGTTCTGGAGATTTAAAACGAATAAAGCAATTTGTGTCAGAGATGAATATTTTAAGTTCGAATGTAGATCTTTTTAGAATATTAACTTAAATCGTTCATTGAGATTTCAAAAATAAATAGATAGATTAAAGAAATAACTAACAAACTAATTTAATTCTTTCTATACTTAAAAAATACTATTTATTTTGTCAATATATTGATGTGGCTAAGTCTATTAAAAAGAGGGGTTAAATTATTTGAAATTTTTTAATAAAAATTAAATTAAGTAATTTTTAGGGGAGTCATCAATGACAAATATTACAGAACCTCAAAATAAAGACATAAATAACCCTATTTTATTTGATACATGTAAAATTCTCTACTGGAAGGAAATTCAAAATGAAGTTTATTAAAAAAGCTAAACAGTATAAAAAATTAATACTCAAATTATTTTTTTTAGTAGATAATGGAGAAATATTTTTTTATTTTTTAGAAGGAGAATTTTTAAATGAAAAACAGTTAAAAAATGGTTGGCAGGATAAATTTATTGAATCTATTTCAGATCAATATAGTTTGGCATATTGGACTAAAGAGGTTAATGTTTCAGATGTGGAGAATGTTTATAAAGAAATAAAAGATGGAAAAATTATTGATAAATCGTCTTCACATGAAATAATGGTTGAATTAATAGAGAGACCATTGATTTTTAAGAATAAAGAAGATGTCTCCAGACCTTTATTGCCCAAAAAAGATTATTCCTATAATATAAAAGAATTTTGGGATATTGATAAAAAAATATTAAATAATTTAAATTTTGAAGAAAAAAATAAAATTAATGAAATTATAGAAAGGGAAATTGGACTAAATTTAAATGAATGGTCAGATAGAATAGGGAACATTATTTTTTTTCTACCTGAAAATATTAGAGTTAAGACATTATTTAGCCGAGACGACAAGTCTATTTACATAAAAACAAATATAAAAAATAATTTTAATGAATATAAATTATCACTTGAAGCCTGGGATGGAGATGAGTATGTCATAAATAGATTGGATAATTTTGATTCTCCAGTTTATAAGTCAAAATTAAGTTCTCCTATAAGCGCGAGCAGGGTAAAAATTTATAAAAATAATACCTGTGTATATTCAGAAAGAAAAACTAACTTTTTGAAAGGTATTACACTTAATCTTGGTGTGGTGAGAGGAAAACGAAAAGGGAAAAATTATGTGAATAGTGAAAAGCATAATATTAATAATAATGAATTCAACTGGGAAGATCTCCAGATAATTAGAGAAGTTCGTAATGAAAAAAAAGAGCTAGAGCAGAGAAAAGAATTTGTTTTTTATACACCAGATCTTAATAACCTTCAGCTGACTTCTGATAAAGCAAAAGAAGATCTTGAAGAAATTTTAAATAAAGCAGATGCGGATTCAATTATTAGAATTTGGGATCCATATTTTGATGTTGCAGCAGTTGATATATTAGCCAATATTAAAGATTTGAATGTCAGAGTTAAAATTTTAAATTCATTACATTCCCAAGATAAGATCAATAGTTTGAGAGAAGAATTTAATGAGAAAAGTGATGAGTTTCCAGAAAGGTTTCAGAATATAGTCTGTAAATCTGTGCATAGAAGCAATAATACTTTATTTCATGATAGATTTATATTAATAGGTGATAGTATAGGCTGGGTTTTAGGAAGTTCTATCAATAATTTTGGTGTAAAACATACCAGTTTAATTATGATTCCAAATCCAGAAATTGTTAAAGAAGTAGCGAAAGAATTTGAGAAGATTTGGGAAATCAATTCTACAGGTAGATACAGTGAGGAGTTGATTTTTAATGGTAGTTTATGATTTTGAGAGAAATGATTATTTTATCAATAAAATCAAGGAATATAAGAAAATAAAAATTCTTTATACCAAATTAAAAGAGAATTTACATGAAGATATTTCAAATAATATTTTTAATTATAATGATTTGAACAAAATCATAAATATTGGTGAAGATGATGTTAAATTATTAAAGGATTATCATTTTTGTGTTGAACAAATCTTAGAAGTTAATCAGAATAAAGAAAAAGTTATTGAGAATCTTATTGATCTATATGATAATTCGGATTTGTTATATTTTTTACTTAATATTGAAAATAATGTTTTTAATGAAGAAGTTTTAAAAAACATTTATGAAGAATTATTAAATATTGATAGTGATTGTTTTTTGAAGAATCTTTATAATGACGATGACGATGATTCTTTTGAACAAAGCACTGTAAAAGTAAAAACTTATCAATTATTGTGGGAAAGACTTGATAGATGGAATCGTAAAGAACTTAGTAATAAAGTAAATATTTTATCAACAATTTTATTTGAGCAGAAGTTTAGTCTTTTTTTAAAATTTGTTGAAAAAATTGAAGAGGATATTCATATATATTATTTTGTATTTTTGCAGAGACTTGATAAGAGTAAAATTTTGAGATTAATGTCCTCAGATGATTACAGAGTTGTTAGTCTGGCTTTATTTTATTTGCATGATTATTATCATAAGAAAAGAAGATTTTTTATTAATAAAATAAATAGGTTTAGCTGTATTTATTATAAAGATGAAGATATTCTGGAAATTAAATCTATGTTAAAAGATACATTGGCTGAGTACAGGAGGGATCTTAATAATTCAATTAGCATTATTAATTCATTACAGGAATATAATTATATTCTTACCGATTATCTTTTATTAGTTATTAAAGATAATATTTCATCTAAAAATGTTGATTCTGATTTAGCTAATCTTTCTTTAGAAAATATAGTTTCTAATTTAATTAGTGATTTGAATCAAAAAAAGGCGAAAACAATTTTAAAAATAATTGAAAGTTATAATCGTTTTAACTTCTATGGTTTACTTGCAATATTATTAAAAAATGAGGTTCTTAATAAAGAAGTTAAAAAAATTTTTTCTTCAAAATTACTAGTGATCTTAAATAATTTATTTACTAAAGAGATTAATAAGGATAGAAGCTCTTTTTATAATATTTTGGGCTGGGATTATTTTAATCAATGGTTTATAAATAATGTAAGTGTAATTATTAAAGATATTTTTAGTTTGACTAGAAGTTTCAGTAAAGCTAAGGTAGAGAATTATTTTAAGAAAAAAGCTGATAAACTAATATATTATCCTGCTGCTAGAGGTATAGATTATGGTGACTGGTTGAATGATAATAGGAAATTAGCTTATTTGCTGATTCTATTTTCTGAAGTAGCAGTTGCTGAAGATAATAAGCAATTAGCAGAGATGATTTGGGATAGATATAAAGATTTTATATATGAATGGGAATGGAGAGATGTTATCCGACCGGATACTTTAACTAATAAAATTGAATTAAATTTATCTGAACATCTTGCATCGCTGATAAATAATTTTGAAAATCAAATAGAAATTAGTGATCATTTTGTAGAAGCGAATTCTGTTATTGATATATTATTATTTTGGAGAAGGCTAGATTCAAAAGAAAAGTACAGAGACGAAATTAAAAAATTAATTGATGACTATTTTAATTTTGATTTAAACAAGCTTCCAGAATGGTTTTTAGAAAAGATTATGATTATTTTCTTAAATAATGGATTTAATGATCAAAGTTTAGATTGTTTGGAAAGACTCAGGATGAAACAAGGCAATATTTATGGTCAAAAAAATGATTTTTATGAGATGGTCGATTTATTTAATAATATTGTATTAAAAGATTATGATTATAAAAAGGAGTTATTATCACTTTTGCAGAGAACTAAAAATGAGCAAGTTTATTTTGATATTGTTAATTACCTAAAAGAGAATAATATGTTAATTGAGACTGAAGTTGATATGGAGATTTTTGATTGCATCACAAAGAAATTAGAGAGTGATAATGTTAATTAAAACTTGATATTTACATTTTTTACAGCATAATAAACTTAACAAATATTGGAGGAGTTTAAATGTCCTATCATATTTTGCGTTATGGTACCAATGCTGATATTACACATAGTTTTCAACACAGCCTGGATAAAATAAAATCCTACAGTAAAAAAGAAAAGAAACAAACACTGAAAAAATCTATTGAAAACTTAATTGATTATTATGGTCCTTAATAACACTAAAAAGACTCCGCAAAATTCAGAAAAAGAAGATGAAAAAGGCAGACCGGTACGAGCAGTAGATTTTAATGATCATAAAGAAAGCTTTTGTGAAAATGTCATCGATTTTCAGTTAAATGAAATGAGTTATGAGGAAGAAAAAGCTGAATGGCTCTGCGAAGATATTCATGGGATATGTCAATTTGGACTGAATATGCAAATTATATTAGATGCTTTTAACGACCGAGGCATTAGCTTTAATGATATGGACCAGGCTAATGAAGTAATTCAGCTTGTTATGGAGCTTTCCAATAACATCAGAATATGGGAGAACAATGGGCATACACCTCATGAGATATTTGAGAAGTTTGAGAAACCAAACCTGAGACCACTTCCGGTTAAACCATTCGATTTTAATAAAACCAATATAGTTGTTACGAAGACCAGGAAAAAGGTTGGTAGGAACGATCCATGTCCGTGTGGTAGTGGGAAGAAGTACAAAAAGTGCTGCCTGGGGAAAGACGAGTAATTTTAGGGGATAAAATGTGGCAGATCGTTTTGTTTTAATCTCTAATGATAAAGCTGTTAACCCTACCAATGTTATGGGAGCTATCAAAAGAGTTGCAGAAATGGTTATCCCATTATTTAAAAAACAGATAGCTAATGGTGGGGCCAGTCACTGTTACCCATAGAGATGTAAAAAGGTATTTCATGACTATTCCGGAAGCTTCTCAGTTTGTAATTCAGGCAGGAGCTATAGGAAAAGGTGGAGAATTATTTTGGTTTTTATAGAGATCAGGAGAAAAAATCTTGACAACAGCAGATAGAAAATATAAAATATATTTCGTAAATTTAGTCAAAAGATTGACCAAATTAAAAAGAGGTGAAAATCTGATGCAATTATCTGCTGATAGATGGCTTATAACAGAGAATAAATTTGAACCTGCCGGTCACCTGGAGACCTGCTTTACCCTGGCTAATGGTTATCTGGGAGTAAGGGGAACTTCAGATGAACTTTACCCTGAAGAAACCAGTGGTACTTATTTAGCTGGTGTTTTTGATACAGCTGGCACCAGGGTTCCTGAGCTGGTAAACCTGCCTTATTTTTTTGGATTAAGAATTTATATTGACGGGGTCTGGCTTGATCTGCGGCAATGTGAGATTATTGAATATCAGCGAAGTTTAGATCTCAAACAGGGGGTTTTATTTAAATCAATCAGGGTAAAGGATAAAAAACAACGAATTACAAAAATTGAAGGTTACCGTTTTGTGAGTTCAGCCGACCGTAAGCTGGCTGGAATGAGCTACCAAGTAACCTGTGAAAACTATAGTGGTTATCTGATGGTTGAGAGTTTTATTGATGGATCTGTTATAAATTCGGCTAAGAGACCGCGGGAAAAAGCAAAGCTATTTAACATAACAAATATTGAAAAATTATCGCGGGCAGTTTATCTGGAGGTTGAAACCAGAGAGAGAAATTATCGAGTAGGTACTGCAGCAGCATTAAAGGTGAAAGGTGACACTAAAAGTACTCTGCTGGCAGAACAACAGAAAGACCTGGGGGCAATTGTATCTGAGACAGCAGAATTTGCAGTGGAAAAAGGCGGTTCAATTAATGTTGATAAATACATAGTGGTAGTTTCTTCAAGAAAAATTCATAACCAGAAAGGTTCTCAAGATGAGGTTTTAAAGAAATGTGCCTGGGAGGAATTAAAAAATTATCTGGAACAGGGAATTGAGCAGGTGCTCCAACAGAGTATCTATAAATACAATAGTCTCTGGGAGAAGATGCAGATAGAAATTGAAGGTGATCTGGAAGCAGAGAAGTTATTACATTTCAATATGTACCATCTTTTAAATTGTGCCAATCCTGACGATGAGTGGGTCAGTATAGCAGCCAAGGGATTACATGGGGAAGGATATAAGGGCCATGTATTCTGGGATACAGAGATTTTTATGGTGCCGTTTTTTATCTATTCCCAACCTGAGACAGCAAAAGCTTTATTGATGTACCGCTATCATCTCCTTGATGCGGCCAGGGCGAATGCAGATAAAAACGGTTTTGCTGGTGCTCAGTACCCCTGGGAATCTGCAGATACAGGTGAAGAAGAAACACCTCAGTGGATGGAAAGACTGGCCGGTGAACCAACCAGAATCTGGACAGGAGATATTGAACACCACATCACAGCAGATGTGGCTCTGGCTGTCTGGGAATATTACAGGGCTACTGATGACCTAGACTTTCTGCTAAAGCATGGACAGGAGATAATAATTGAGACAGCACGATTCTGGGCAAGTCGGGTTGAATATAACAGGCAGTTGGACCAGTATGAGATAAATGATGTCATTGGTCCAGATGAATTTCATATTCATATAGATAATAATTCTTATACCAATTACCTGGCCCGCTGGAATCTGTTGAAAGCAGTAGAATTAATGGATTGGATTAAAACTAATTACCAGGACACATATCTAAGGCTTGCCAGCAAATTGAACTTTAACCAAACAGAACCAGCAGACTGGTTTAAAATTGCAGATAAAATATATATTCCCTACCATGAAGAGAAAAAACTGCTGGAACAATTCGCGGGATATTTTCAGTTAAAAGACTACCTAATCACGGATTATGATCAAAATAATATGCCGATCTGGCCTGAGAAAGTCGATCAAACCAGTTTAAATGACTATACACTACTGAAACAACCTGATGTAGTGATGTTAATGCATCTTCTTGAAGAAGATTTTGCTAGGGAAACCAGAAAAATCAATTTTAACTATTACGAAAAACGAACGATGCATAAGTCTTCTTTAAGCCCCAGTATCTACTCCTTAATGGGATTAAAAGTAGGGGAACACCAGAAAGCTTATGCCAATTTTATGCGCAGTGCCCGAGTAGATCTTGCGGATAACCAGGGGAATACCATTCAGGGTTTACACGCAGCAAGTTGCGGTGGTACCTGGCAGGCAGCTGTCTTCGGTTTTGGAGGAATGGCTGTAGGGAGTGATGGGATACTGCAATTTTCGCCGACCTGGCTACCAGAAAAATGGGGACATTTCAAGTTTCGAATTCACTGGAAAAAGACAATTCTGGAGATCAGGGTCAGTAACTGTCAGCTTGAGGTGGAGATGATTAAGGGCAGTAGGGAGATGCCACTACGCTTATACGGAAAAAAATACCAATTATCTGTTAATAAGAAAATTTCAAAAAATTTAAACCTCACCTCTTGACAACAAAAAGCCAAAAAGATATAATCAAATTAAGACAAACGTTTGACCGGAGGGAAAACAGATGACTGTAACCTTAAAAGATATTGCAGAACGGGTCGGAGTAACTGAATCAACAGTATCACGGGTTTTAAATGGTGTTCCGAAAGCCAGCAAGGAGACCTGTGAGAAAATATTGAAAGTTGCTGAGGAATTGGAATATTCCCCCAACCAGGTTGCCCGCAGTCTGGTCAAACAAAAAACTCATGTTATTGGTCTAGTAATTAGTGATATTTATAATCCTTATTTTGCCGCAGTAACCGGCGGAATAGAAGAGATAGCGAGTTCTTACGGTTATAGTCTGATTATTTCCACTACTGGCGGTCGTGAAAAAGAAGAATTAAAGTATATTAATGTTTTTAAAGAAAAGCGGGTAGATGGGATTATCTTTATGAGCGGCCGAATGCCTGATTCTTGTTTGACAGAAATAAAAAATTCCAATATTCCAACAGTTGTTGTTGCCAGAAAAATTGATGATTCTGTACCTTCAATTCATATTGATAATATAAAAGAGTCTTATAAAGCAGTGGAATTTTTAATTAAGTCAGGTCATCAGAAAATAGCAATGATTAGTGGTACTTTTGCTGATGTTGAATCAGGTTATAATAGATTTCTTGGATATAAAAAAGCTCTGGAAGATTATGACTTGCCTTTCTGTGATAATTATATTGCCGAAGGAGATTTCAAACTAGCTTCGGGAATTGAAGGAATGCGGAAAATATTGAAAACTAAGGAACTACCAACAGCAGTTTTTGCCGGCAGTGATGCCATGGCTGTTGGAGCCATTAAGGCCATTAAAGCTACAGGATTACAAGTTCCTGAAGATATCTCTGTAGTTGGTTTTGATAATAATATTATTTCCAAAGCATGTGATCCAGAGCTGACTACCGTCGGCCAGCCGGCCAAAAGTCTGGGCAAAAAAGCAATGGAAATGTTATATAAAGTAATTGAAGGAGAAAATCTGGCTGAGAGAAGTATTTATTTACCCTGTGAAATAATCATCAGGGACTCAACCAGAAAAATTGGATAGTATTTTATTTTTATTTGGTCAAACGTTTGACCGAATTTGTAAAATTTTTCTTAACATTCGTTATTTTTGTCAAAGGAGCTGGAAACAATGAAAATTTCATGTCAGGATACTTTAGTACCAGGAGTAAAGTTTGAGCAAAAATATCAGACTTTAAAAGATTGGGGATTTGATGGTGTAGAGCTTTCAGGTGACCTTTTGATGGAAAATTTTAAAGAAATTAAAAGTGCACTGGATAGTACAGGACTTCAGGCAAGTACCATCTGCAGCGGCTTCCGTGGTTGGCTGGTGGCTGATGAAACAGAAGATAGAAAACTGGCTGTAAAAGATATCAAGTGTTTACTGGAATATGCTGCTGAACTAGGAGCGGTTGGTTTGATAACACCTTCAATTTATGGAACCTCGGATTATCTTCCTTTTCCGACCAGAAAGAGAACTAAAGAAGAAGACAAAAAGATTTTGATTGAAGCACTACAGGAAATAGGTGAATATGCAGAAAAATTAGGAGTTTTGCTGCTGCTGGAACCACTGCTGCGCTATCAGACTCATCTAGTTAATAGTCTGGCCGATGGACTGGAAATTATAGAAGCAGTTGGCAGTAGAGGGGTAAAGTTAATGGCTGACTTTTTTCATATGCAGATGGAAGAAAAAGAAATTGATGCCAGCCTGATTAAAGCTAAGGAACAGCTGGCCCATATTCATCTTTCTGACAGCAACCGGCTTTTACCAGGTCAGGGGCATACTGACTTCAAAGGGAGTCTGGCAGTATTGAAGGCAGTCGGCTATAATAATTACCTTGCTTTTGAAGCAATCCCACCTGGGAACCCACAGGAAGTAGCAGATGCACTGGCCTATATTAGACTTGTCTTACAGGATTAATAACAATTGAAATTTAGATAGGAGAGTGAGTCTCCCATGCAAAAATTCAAACTGGCTGTAATAGGACTGGGCGGAATTGCCGAAAACTTTCATATCCCGGCCTGGCTTGCCAATGAAGAAATTGAACTAACAGCAATTTGTGATCTATCTGAAGAAAAAGCCCTGCAGGTAGCAGCAAAATATAATGTTCCCCAGATATATACAGATTACAATGAACTGCTGGATAGTGCTGAAATTGATATTATAGATATCTGTACCCCCAATTTTTTACATGCAGAGATTGCCACGGCAGCTCTAAAAAAAGATAAACATGTTTTTTGTGAAAAACCTGAAGCAGTAACAATTGAGAATATTTTAAAACTCAAGGAGACAGTCGAACAAACTGACAGACTTTTTATGGCAATGCGTAACAATAGATTTTTAAATCCTTCTCTTTTTCTGAAAAAATTGTCTGATCAGGGAGAGCTGGGAGAAGTCTATGCCGTGAGATGTGGTTGGGTCAGAAGGAGGGGAATTCCAGGACGCGGTGGCTGGTTTACCAACAAGAAGTTATCTGGTGGAGGAGTCCTGATTGATCTTGGAGTACATATGATTGATCTGGCTTACTGGTTGATGGGCAGTCCCACACCGACAACGGTGACCGGATCAACTTATAGTAAATTTGCAGAAAATACTGCTCGACCTGATTCCAGCAATTCCAAATTCGGAGTAAAAGATGCTGCAGGAGTCTTTGATGTTGAAGATACAGCCCGTGGTTATGTCAGATTTGCCAGTGGAGCTTCCCTTTCTCTGGAGTTCAGCTGGGCTGCCAATATAGAAAAGGAAAGAAAATTTATAGAAATAATGGGTACAAAAGCCGGCGCTTACTGGAATTATCCTGATCGTGAAATCAAACTTTTTTCAGAAAGAAACGGGATTACTGCCCAGGAAATTCCTAACATAAATTTTCAGGATGGGGCAGGCCGACAGGAAAATATTAAACACTTTGTGGACTGTCTGCTGGGCAGAACACAGTTGAGTTATAATATTGATCAGGGAATCGATGTAATCAAGATAATAAATGGGATCTATCAATCAGCCGTTAAAGGTACTGAAGTAAGATTTTAATGACATATAAATTGATCTGGAGGGTTTTTGAATGAAAGAATTAGTTGCAGTGAAACCGTCAACACCTGTTTTAAAAACATATCAGGATAGAGAAGTTGAAGCTGATGAAGTAAAAGTTAAAGTACAATTTGGCGCGCCAAAACACGGTACAGAACTGACCATGTACCGTGGAATCAGCCCATTTCAGGAGAAATATTATGATACTGACTGGAAGATGTTTCTCCCTAACCAGGACCAGGAAGAGATATTCCCGATGGGTCTCGGTAATATGTGGGTTGGTGAAATTATTGAAAAAGGTTCAGAAGTCAAAGAATTAAAAATTGGACAGCGTATTGCAGGTTATGGTAATTTGAGAAATACCTGTATCATTAAAGAAGAAGCAGCTTTTGTAATGCCTGACAGAATGACCTGGAAAGAGGCCATGTGTTATGATCCGGCCCGCTTTGCCCTGGGGGCAGTGCGCGATGGTGGAGTCAAAATTGGTGATCGGGTGGTTGTTTTTGGTTTAGGAGCAATTGGACTACTGGCAGCTCAGATGGCCAGAAAAGCGGGAGCAGTCTGGGTTGCGGTTGTGGATCCGATTGAAAAAAGAAGAAAAGCAGCCCTCGATAATGGAGCAGATCTGGCTCTTGACCCCCTTGCAGTAGATATCGGCCTGGAAATTAAAAAACAGACAGATAAAAAAGGGGTCGATGTAGCGATTGAAATTAGTGGCGCTTATCCAGCACTTCAACAGGCTATTCGTTCAACAGCTTACAATGGAACTGTTTCTGTAGCTGGTTGGTATAAAGAATGCAAAGGCGGCATTCATTTTGGAGAAGAAGCCCATTTTAATATTCCCAATATAGTTTTCAGTAGAGCCTGTAGTAATCCAGATCGGGAATATCCCCGCTGGGATCTAGCCCGGGTTAATGCAACTTGTTGGCAGATGCTGTCCGCAGGATGGTATAACTGTGAAAATATTGTTGACCCTGTGGTCGACTTTACAGATATTGTAGATGCATATAAGAAATATGTCGATCAACATCCGGAGGAAAGTGTTAAATTAGGTGTTAAATTTGAGGAATAAAAAAAATTCTTCAAATTAAGACAAACGATTGACAAAACTTTTGCTGGAGGTGATTAGGAGAATAACAACGGTTTAAAAAGTATCTTTTTTAACTTAAACTTAAATTTTAGAGGAGGAAAAAAATGAGTAGAAGAAGTTTATTAATGGGTTTGGTTGTTATTATGTTAGTGGTAATGGGAACAGTTGCTGTTGGTGCAACAACCAACATTGAGTACTGGACAACTATGACAGAGGAAAACCGTCAGCAGGTAATCAGAGATCTGGTCAGTAAGTTTGAATCAGAAAATCCAGGTATTAATGTGGAAATAGTACCTGTGGAAGAAAATGATATTCCTACCAAATTAGCTGCTGGTATGGCTGCAGGCATGTTACCAGAAGTTACTGACATGGGTGCTGAGATGGTATTGAGATTGGGTGCCGAAGAAATGCTTGACGTTCAAGCTGCAGCTGACATTATCAACAAAATCGGCAGAGACGATTTTTATGAAGGTGCACTTAAAATGTTAGCAACTCCAGAAGGCGGCAACTTTGCTGTTCCTTTCCACGGTTGGGTACAGGGGATCTGGTATCGAAAAGATTTATTTGCTGAAAAAGGTCTTAAACCACCTACAACCTGGGAAAACATTTTAAAAGCAGCCAAAGAATTTTATAGTCCTGATGAACAAAAATATGGTATTGTTATAGGTACCAATAAAGATGCTTTTGCCCGTCAGACATTTACTCAATATGCTCTTTCCAATAATGCCAGAGTATTTAATGAAAAAGGCGAAATCGTCTTTAATTCTCCTGAAATGGTTGAAGCATTGAAATATTATAAAGAATTAGCTCAATATACTCCTCCTGGACCAGACGGTTGGAGAGATTCACGTGACCTTTATCTTTCAGGTAGGGTTCCAATGATGATGTATTCAACTTACATCATGGATGATATTGGTGTAGGAAACACCGATTATGAAGGTTTCTTTGTTGAAGACTTAGGCGAAAAAACTGCCCTAGCTAATGTTATGACTCACAAATCTTCTGCCACTTTTGGTCAGGTTTCAGCCTTAAGTATTATCAAAGGTAATGAAGAACCACAGGTTGCAGCAGCCAGAAAATTTATTGAGTTTATGTTAACTGGTGAAAATTACATTACTTATCTGCATATGGCCCCTGGCGGATCAAACCCTGTTAGACATTCAATTGCCAGTGATCCTAAATATTTAGATAACCCAGTTCTTAAAGTATACGGTGAAGAGGCAACTAACATCGCTGCTGGTTTAAATAACATTGGAAAATTTGGCTATGTTGGTGGAAATGTATTTACAGACATGGGTAAAATTTCTGCTCAGTTCATCATCGGTGAGGCCCTCTTAAATATGATTGAAAGAGACTGGACTCCTGAAGAAACAGCAGAATGGGCCCAGGAAAAAATGGAAAAAGCAATTCAATAAATAATTAAAAGCAAGATAGATCAATTTCTTTTCCCGTCAGGTTTTCTGGCGGGAGAAGTTTTGAAAAGGGGGAGACATTAGATGTCAAAAAACGAAGCACGCCTGGGATATTTTTTAATCCTGCCGACAGTGATCTTAATTGCAGGTTTAATTTTATACCCGATTGGCTATAATTTAACACTAAGTTTTTTTGAGGTAAGCTTAAACCCGGCCAAAGGAAATGTATTTATCGGTTTACAACATTATCTTGAAATTTTAACAGATTACGAATTCTGGAGTTCATTTAAGACATCAGTAATTTTTACACTTTCAACTGTTTTAGGTACAACACTACTAGGTTTGGGAGTAGCTTTATTACTTAATCGAGAGTTTAAAGGGAGAACCATATTAAGAGGAATGGTATTATTACCCTATGTAACACCATTAATTTCGCTGGTTTTTGGTTGGAAATATTTATTTGATCCTGTTTTCGGGATGTTCAATTACATTTTTGTTGATATGTTAAACTTTTTTCCCCATCATTTAAACTGGATTGAATCACCGCAATTTGCAATTTACGCTGTTATAATATTTAACATCTGGCATAATTTTCCGTTTTCTTTTTTAATGATTCTGGCGGAATTGCAGTCAATATCCGGTACCCTATATGAAGCAGCTGAAGTAGATGGGGCCAGTGCCTGGCAGAAATTTGTGCATATTACTCTGCCTGAATTGAAATTTGTTATTGGGGCCCTGGTTATTTTGCGGACAATCTGGAACTTCTATAAGTTTGCAGAAGTATATCTCTTATCACCAGCTGTTGAAACCCTACCTGTTTATGTTTATGAGAAAGCATTTGCCAACTATAACTTTGGACAGGGAGCAGCAATAGCTACTATTTTATTTATCTTTGTACTCGGTTTTATTCTCTATTATGTCAGGAGGGTTTTAGAATGGTAAACATAAGACAAACAGCAGCAAAAATTAGTTTTGTTTTAGCGGTTGGCATTCTGATAATTTTTGTAATGTCGCCATTTGTAATGATGATTTCTTCATCCTTTAAACCGCCTCAAGAACAGCATCTATTTCCACCGACAATAGTTCCTGATAATCCAACGACAATTCATTATCAGGAAGTTTTAAATCCAGAAATTTTTCCTTTTTTGATGTACTTTAAAAATAGTTTTATTGTAGCCTTAATTGCTTCTGGTTTAAGTGTTGTGATTGCAATTTTTGGTTCCTATAGTTTTGCCCGATTACAATATAGAGGGCGCGGTTTGATTCAGCGTGGGGTTTTACTGGTTTACATGTTTGGTGGGGTCCTGTTAGTTATCCCCTTATTCCAAATCATTGTTAAGTTAGGACTTTTTGACACGAGAACTTCCCTGATTATTACTTATATTGTACAGATTCTACCAGTGGCACTCTACATGTTAGGTAATTATTTTCGTTCAGTGCCGGAGTCAATAGAAGAAGCTGCGATTATTGACGGTTGTAGCAGATTTGAAGCAATTTTTAGGATTATTTTGCCACTTTCGGCTCCTGCTATAGCATCAGTTTTTATTTATGGTTTCATGATAGCTTGGAACGAATACCTTTTTGCTTCAGTATTTATTAATTCCGAATCTTTAAAAACACTGCCAATTGGGTTAAGTCAGCTTTTCTATACCAAACATTATATCTGGGGTAGAATGATGGCTGCATCACTTCTGACAGCCATTCCAGTAGTAGTCTTGTTCTTATCAATTGAGAAATTTATTACTGGTGGTCTGACTTATGGAGGTGTTAAAGGTTAGATGAAGATTGCTTTAGCCCATTTCCGGGTTGACGAGACTGATGGTGTCTCTCTGGAGATGGAAAAATGGAAAACTGTGCTGGAAAAAGCAGGTCATCAAGTTATCTATCTATCAGGAAGTAAAAATGTTGAAACAGAACAGATAGCAATTCCTGAATTAAATTATCGCAATCCAATTAATATCAAGATTAATCAGAATGCTTACCAAAATCTGGTTGACTATGATAGCAAAGAACTGGAAGATAAGATCTTGATTTATGCAGATCAGATTGAAAAAAGAGTAATTGCTGAGTTGAAAGCGGCTGAAATAGAATTAGTAATTGTCAATAATATCTGGTCTTTAGGCTGGAACCTGGCTGCAGGGATTGCTTTTACTAGAGTGATTAAGCAGCTTGACTTACCAGCAATCGGTCACCATCACGATTTTCACTGGGAAAGAGAACAATATAGTAGACCAACCTGTAGTTTTGTGGGAGAAACACTGGAAAAGTTTTTCCCTCCTGCTGAGCTAAGCCACCATGTGGTAATCAACCGGTTAGCTAAAGATGAGTTAAAGAAAAGGAAAGGGTTTAAGGCCAGAGTTGTACCCAATGTCTTTGATTTTGAGCAGCCACACTGGGTTAAAGACCAGTATAACAGTGATTTAAGAGACAGATTAGGACTGGCTGAAAATGATATTGTACTTTTACAGGCTACCCGGGTTGCAGAGAGGAAGGCTATCGAACAGGCTGTTGAACTGACAGCGGCCCTGGAAAACCGCCGGGATGAGTTACAGGGCAGTTTATATAATGGAAAACAATTCAGTGACCAGCAGAGGATTGTGCTGGTTCTGGCCGGTCTGAAAGAAGCTGATCAGGTTTACCTTGATTTTCTGGAAGATCTGGCAGCAAACAGTGAGGTTGAACTACTCTGGATTAATGATTTGATTGAGGCTGAACGTATGCAGAAAGAGGGAGAAAAATATTATTCTCTCTGGGATGCTTATACCATTGCTGATCTTATTACTTATCCGAGTATTCTGGAAGGCTGGGGTAATCAATTCCTGGAAGCTATTTTTGTCAGGAAACCAATTGCCTTATATGAATATCCTGTCTTTGCTGATGAAATAAAAGAAAAAGGTTTCCTATATGCCTCTTTTGGTGATAGTTATCAATTACGCAGCAATGGATATACCAGAGTTGCTGACAGTATTGTTGAACAGGTAGCAGATAAGGTTATAAGATATCTAAAAGATGCTAATTATCGCAAACAAGCTGTTCAAAAAAACTTCGAACTCGGTAAAAAATATTATTCCTACCAGGTATTAGCACAGGACCTAAAAGAATTATTATCAGATTTATAAAGGGGTGCATGAATTGACTAAGCCAATAACTAATACATTTATAGAAAAAATAATGAAAAAACTCACATTTATTTATGATGAGCAGCGAGCTGAAATTGTTGCAGATCGTCTGCTTGAGATCCTGCAGGATTACTCTACCAAAATTGAGCCGACAGCAGGAAGTGAAGAGCTCAGTGAACAGGATGTAGTATTAATAACATATGGTGATCAGATAAAAGAAGCAGGGAAAAAAGATTTAGCTGTTTTACATGATTTTTTAAAAAAATATTTTTATGATTCTATTTCAACAGTGCATATTCTGCCGTTTTTTCCTTATTCATCTGATGATGGTTTTTCTGTGATTGACTATACAAAAGTAGACCCGGAAATAGGTGACTGGGTAGATATAGAGAAACTGGATCGGAATTTTGACCTGATGTTTGATGCAGTAATTAATCATATTTCTGCCCGGAGTAATTGGTTTCAGGGTTATCTGACTGGAGAAGAAAAATATCAGAATTTTTTTATTGAGGTAGATTCTGATCAAGATTTGTCTGGTGTGACTAGACCGCGGACCAAACCTTTATTGACACCCTTTGAAACCAGTGAGGGGTTAAAACACTTATGGACTACATTCAGTCCTGACCAACTTGATTTAAATTACCAAAATGAAGAAGTTCTCCTTGAGATAGTGAAAGTATTATTATGTTATGTAGAAAAGGGTGCGAGGATTATCAGACTTGATGCCATTGCCTATCTCTGGAAAGAAATTGGAACCAGTTGTATTCACCTACCTGAGACTCATCAGGTGATTCAACTATTCCGGGATATTTTTGAAGAAGCGGCTCCTTATGTTAAAATCATTACCGAAACTAACGTTCCTCATCAGGAAAATATCAGTTATTTTGGTGATGGAACCAATGAAGCTCATTTAGTCTATCAGTTTAGTCTACCTCCACTGGTGATGCACAGCTTTGCAACTGGAAATGCAGAAAAGTTAACTGATTGGGCAGCTGGTCTTGAAAATTTACCTGCTGGAAATGCCTATTTTAATTTCCTGGCCTCCCATGATGGAATTGGAGTTAGACCTGCTGAAGGGATTCTTACCGGGGAAGAGATTACTAACCTGCTGGAACTTGTCGAAAAAAGAGGTGGGCATGTTTCCTATAAGACCAACTCAGACGGGAGTAAAGACCCTTATGAATTAAACATTACCTATTTTGATGCCATAATTGATCAGAGAGAAGCTGATGAAGTTAAACTGGCCAAGTTTATTTCCTCACAGTCGATTTTACTTTCACTTGCTGGGGTTCCAGGAATTTATATGCACAGTCTGTTAAGTTCTCAAAATTATTCAAAAGGGGTAGAAGAGACTGGTAAATACCGCACCATTAATCGAGAAAAATTACAAAGAGAAGAGATTGAGAAAAAACTAACTGACCAAGCTTCGCTGACTGCTCGCATTTATCAGCGGTATACGGAATTAATTCAAATCAGGAGAAATGAAAAGGCATTTCATCCCAGTGCCGGGCAGGAAGTATTATCTTTAGATCAAAAAATCTTTGCTTTATTAAGGACGTCTCTGGACCAACAAGAAAGAGTGCTTGCCCTGCATAATGTAGCTGCTGAGACCGTCAATCTGTCAATTGATTTGAGTAAATATAATATTGATCAATCTTCCAGTGTGAGAGATATTGTTTCTGGAGAAGTAATTTTACTTAATGATCAGCAGTTAAAGATTGAATTAAAACCCTATCAGGTCAGCTGGCTTAAATTCTAAAGGAAGAGGTATTTTCATGATTAAAATTACTTTTATGGGTGCTGGCAGCACTGTATTTGCTAAAAATGTACTGGGTGATTGTATTTTGACACCTGCCCTGCGGGAAGCTGAATTTGCTCTTTATGATATTGATCATGCCCGATTAAAAGAATCAGAGATGATGTTGAAAAATATTAATAAAAATCACGGTGGTCATGGAAAAATTGTTGCATATACTGATCGCAAAGCTGCTCTAAAAGATGCCAACTATATTGTAAATGCAATTCAGGTTGGAGGGTATAAACCATCAACAGTGATTGATTTTGAAATTCCCAGAAAATATGGGTTGAGGCAGACTATTGGTGATACAATAGGAATTGGGGGTATTTTTAGAGCCTTAAGAACCATTCCAGTTATGTTAGACTTTGCCCGAGATATTGAAGAAGTAGCCCCTGATGCCTGGTTTTTAAATTACACCAATCCAATGGCAACCTTAACCGGTGCTATGCTTAGATCAACTGATGTTAAAACAGTTGGTCTCTGCCACAGTGTTCAATTATGCCACAAAAAATTACTGGACCCTCTGGGAATGAGTACTGAAAATTTACAGTGGAAAATTGCCGGGATTAATCATATGGCCTGGCTGTTGGAAATTACCAGAAACGGTAAAGATCTATACCCTGAAATTAAAGAAAAAGCCTTTAACAGGCCGGTTCCTCATGATGATCAGGTCCGTTATGAAATGATGAAGCGGTTTGGTTATTATGTGACAGAATCGAGTGAACATAATGCAGAATATCTGCCTTATTTTATAAAATCGCAGTATCCAGAACTTATAGAGAAGTTTAATATTCCGCTTGATGAGTATCCCCGCCGTTGTGAACAACAGATTGTTGAGTGGGCCAAGATGAAAGATGATCTGATTAACAATGCTGATCTGACTCATCAACGTACTTTTGAATATGCGTCCTATATTATGGAAGCTATGGAAACTGACCAGCCATATAAAATTGGTGGAAATGTCATGAATACCGGTTTGATAGAGAACTTACCAGCTGAGGCTGTGGTTGAAGTACCCTGTCTGGTCGATAGAAGCGGGGTTACTCCCTGTCATGTCGGGAAACTTCCTGAACAACTGGCCGCTTTAAATCGGACCAATATTAATGTTCATCTGTTAACTCTGGAAGCTGCCCTGACTCTCAAAAAAGATTATATCTATCAGGCTGCTCTACTCGACCCACATACTTCTGCTGAGTTATCTATTGATGATACGATCAATCTTTGTGATGATTTAATTGAAGCACATGGAGATTGGCTGCCTGCATATAAATAATATCGATAATTATCAGCTCTTTCTGCATTCCCATAAACTGGCAGAATCCATGGGGAAAGAGGTTGATTTTATTAACCTTAAAAAATCTAACACGGTGTTTAATATACAGGTCATACAGGGGAAATTAATTTATAATAATAATAATCTAAAAAAAGATAAATATAATAAAGATAAAGCTTTATTAATGGGAGATTGTGAGAATAAAAAAACCAATATATATAAAATTCTTTTTTATTCAGGTAGATACAATTTTTCTCCTGACTATATTTCTAGTTTAAATGGTAAAGTAAGACCAAGTGATAAAAGAATGTATGAAGGAGAAAAGAAAAAAACCATACAGGTGTTAGTATTACACAGTTTGTTTATTATTTAAATGAATTTATGGGTAGAATTGATGATCTAAACTCAAAAAGTAATAGATGTAAAATTATATATTCAATAATACCATCAGATAATTTTTTAGAAGCTTTAAAAAATACTAATAAGATAAGAATGGCTGAATTATTCACCTCCAAGAAATTTATTGGATCTGAAAAAAAAAGAGAAAAAGTATCAGAAGTTTTTTTTCCTATTATGATAAGTATAATTATTACCATTACATATTCCTACTATAACTTATCTGAAAAGGCTCTGATCGAGCTTAGAACACTATTACCATCTACTATTTCTATTTTAATAGGGTTTTCAATAACTTGTCTAACGATAATTATAACTAGTGATAATAAGTCAATAAACTTCTTGAAAACAGAAGAAACTGACGGAAGAAGAATTACCAATTATTCAATCAGTCTTTACCAATGGTTATTAATTATGTTTGTTCATATTATTATTGCAGAAATAATATTGCTAATATTCGTATTTTTTTCTTCTTTTGTAATACAGATTTGGAAACCATTAATATTAAGAGATATTTTATTAATGGTTCAGGTCGGTTTATTAATTCACATTTTCTTAGTTTTAATTAGAAATGTTGGAAATTTATATTTTGTTTTTTATAGAGATGAGTAATGGATAAAAAACTTAACAAAATAGGTTTAAGAAAATATCAAATTTTAAATAAAATGGAAAAAATTATTGATTTTATTGAACAAATGTTTTATAATTAAACTAAATTAGATGAAATTCTAAGCTTGTAGTAAAAAACAAAGGGGAGTCGAGGTGATTGTATGACTTTTTATAAAGCAAAAGATGATTTATATGATTATTTCAATAAATATTCAGCTGAAAAAAAAGATGAGCTGGATGAGAGAAAGACAAACTCCCCGCTGTTAAAAATATATAATTTCGAAACATCTTCAATACATGATGGAAATGAAGTACTAAATGTATTTAAACAATTTTATGAAATTAAAGAGATGGAAGGAAATATTTTTGAATTAAATAGCGGAAATTATAAAGATAAGAATAAGCCAGATGGTTGGTTGGAGCCTTTATCAGATAGATTTTATACTTTCTATACAACTCAAAAAGTAAATGAAGTCGAAAATGCAATTAAAAAAATTATTAAGGAATCCACCATACTTGATTCGCTCTGGTTAGCAGATACATTTTTTTATAATTTATTTACTTGGATTTATAATAATTTTCCTAACTACAGATTTGTAAAAATGAAGATGGAATTTGATTCAAAGTTAATGTGGAATTTGCTTGAGGAAGTAAAACAGGATAATGTACCGGACTATTATAATGAGATTGATTTAAGAGAAAGCCAGAAAAAATTTGAGTTTACAGAAAGATTACCTTTAGTAAATGAATTAATAGAACAATTAAGAAAAATAAAGGTTTTTTCACCTGCCCGTTCCATTTCCATGTTACGTTTTCCAGGTAACAAAGGTGGAGGATTTGATTTTTATTATGACGGTAAGATTACCAATAGAAGTAGCAGTTTTGTGGATTTGTATCACAATTTAAAATTTGTGATCAATATTTATCATAATCTGATTAACCAGATTGAAGAAAAAACCTGGTTTAATATAAGTAGTCATCATTTTAAAAGTAGTGGTGGTATCATTAAAGGTAGTCCTGTCATAATGGAATTTGATGAACCACTGGATAAATATTTGTTTGAAAATTTTATTATCAGAACATTTGAAAAAAGGTATGGGAATTTCAGGCTATGGGGAGAGCCAATCAAACTCTCTGAAAATAAATACCATGTTTATGGATTAGATCTTCATTTATGGCAGGAAATTTTTATGGAGTTTACACCAGGGATGTTTGTTTTTGTCCTTCCAGAAGGGGTTTGTGGCAATACAGTTAATAGATTAATAACAAATATTCAGCATAACTTGAATCCGGATTTTACGGTCTATGTTGGAGAAACGTCCTATAGTGAACTAGTAGAAAAAAGTTTAGAGGAGGGATTATCTCAATGATTGAAGTAACCTTACATGACGACTCTTTACTTCAACTGAACATGCTTTTATGGATGTCACTACCAGGGAGAGAAGAGTGGATAAATCCCTTCTTTTATAAGAATGGATTTGAAATTGAAGCAATTGAACCGGAGTTATCTTTGCCCCCAAAGTTAATTGATTTTTTAAATAAAAACGATTTAAATTTCGAACGAAACCCTAGACCTGAATTAGTTATGGTAAATAAAAAAGAAAGAATATTTTTATTAATTGAATGTAAAAACCAGGGTTTTGATTTTGAAAATAATGAAACTCGGCAATTTGGACAGGCAGTATCATTTTTGTGTTATAATGCCAGTATTCTAGCTGAAGATTTTGGTCTTGACGGTGAATGGGAAGGTAATTTAGGTTACATTTTTGTTAATTCTGATTTTATAGAAGACTTTTATCAGTCTTACCTTAATGTGAAAAATGAATTATTAGATAAAGGTTTAAATGATAGTAATTATATTGGTACTTTGTATTGGAAAAACAGTAAAGGAACGCTTTATCTTGTTGAATCTGAAAACGAATGGAAAGATATAAAGTTTCCAGATAGAATAAAAGTTATAAGTGGTAGCAAAAATGATAAAGAAGAAAAAGAATTTCCACTATATTTAATACCAATAGATCATAACTTACCTAGAGATAATTTAGGATATACGGTATTTTATAAAAGGCTTAAAAATCAATTATTAATGTTCCTTGGCAAATCTCTTTCTACGGAGAAGGATACTATTTTAAGTTTAGAAGAGGTCTTGAAGAAGGCTGTTCCTGTGTGGCATTTATGGAATAATTCAGATAACAAGATGTTTATCCGTAATAAGACAAGGAAATATTTAAAATATTTATTAAATATTATTATGGAAAATACAGAATTAGAATACTCGAGTATTCCTGATGGAATAAATTTTCCTGCTCTAGAATATGAAGAGTTGCAAGAAATAAAAGATTATATATTAACAGCTGATATCAGAAAAGATGTTTTTAATAAAGATTTTAAACAAATGAGTATTTATGATTAGGCAAAGTTAGTTTCTTCGGTTCCTTTGGCTAGGATGATCTCGGCAACTGGCCGGCTCTGGAGAGTTAAAAAGCGAGCCCAAGAAGTAAAAGAGATAAGAAAATTAATGTTTAATAATAAAATAGTGTTTTATCAATCCTGTTGGAATCTTTTTGATAGGATTTTTTTGTTATAATAATGATAAAATATGTAAAATAAATGAAAAAATAGCAGGAATCAGGTTAACCCTGTCGAAATATATAAGTAAATAATGTCAATTAAGCAAATAAAAGGAGTGATTAAATATGCAGTGGGCAGGGTTATTAAAATTAGTGGACAGTCCCTATAAAGTAGCAGGTTTAATAATTATAGCAGTGGTTCTAATTATCTGGGGAGCAAAGAGGTTTAGTCATAATCAGATTGACAACAAAACAGATAAAGGTAATCAGCTTAATGTAAACGGCTCAGATAACAAGCTTGGTAATGTAAATATGACCAATAATATCGGTACTGATAAAGATGAGTGAGCAACAATTTACCCCAGTTAATGAATTTAATCTTAACGGTAATAATAATCAAATTCAAGAACTAAATATGAACAACCAGATTATCAATGCAGAAACTTTTTCCCAACTCTTTGAGCGCATCTGTCTTGATCTAAAACCTGTCATTGAAGGATCAGGTCATTTTTCAGATAAAGAAAAAGATAAACTCTCAACTATAATTTACAAAATTAAATCGGAATATTCTGAACCGGGCAGACTAGATCAATTAAAAAAAGTTGTCAACCAGATGAAAGCTATGCAGTTGGAATTAAAAAACGAAAAAAGACTGGCCACCTTATTAACCTTTCTGGTGATCGTTCAGTATTATCAGAGTAGCTGTCAGATTGAGCTGGATCAGCAGATCTATAAGCTCATTTCCAGAATGGCAGAACAGAATTACGGGTTTATCCTCTACAATACCAATTCAGCCTTTAAGCAGCCACTCGAAATGGTAGGACCGGAAGTGATTAGACACCTGCGTGCCTGTAATTATCAGTCTCTTCCTGAAGACAGGGTATTAATTTGTAAGGCAGTTTTTAGCTGTCACGAGGAATGTATAGCTGGCTTCCAATTCAAAAATGTGGTTGCTGAGTTTACTGATGTAAAAAAACAGTCTGATTTTATCTCTGGTTTAAAAAAATTTCCTAATATAAGCTGTGGAACTTGTCTAAGTGATATTTACCAGCTCAATCAGGCGGCAGAAATTTTAGAGAGGATGTTGGCTTATGAACAGGCTGGCTGATTTAAAGAAATTAGATTATAAGTTTCCGGAACAGATTGAAAATCTATTTTCAGCTATTTATTATAATGATTATGCAATATTTGTCCTGGCCAGGATCGAAGCTTGTGATCAGCTGACAGACCAGCGAGAACAACTTGAAAACTTTATTGGTGGCTATTTTCAGAATAAAACCAATTTTATAAAACAACACTTCAACGATCTGGATATTATCTGGGATATCTATCTGATATTAATAATAGACTTTCCCATTGACTTAAAAAAACGACTGGAAATAGAAAATGACCGTTTTATCTGCAAAAAAATAGTCATAAACTATGAGCCAGAACTTTCCCTGAAAGAACATCTCAGTAAAATTACCCTATTCCAACCTAAACCAAAATTACCGCAAATTAACCAGCATTTAAATGAAACAGCTTTCAAGAAAGAGTTAATAAAATTTACTCCTGACCAACAGTTAAAAAACTTTATAAAACAGGACAATTTTTTGTTTCTTAAACCAGAGGAGATAGACCAGGTCTGGCAAGAGTGGCTTAAGGAGGGAAAAGAGTGTACCGATTAGCGGAAATGAAGGTGAAAAATTTTAGAGGCTTTCAAAAGGAGCAGTCACTTGATTTTAGCAAGGCAGATTTAGTTCTACTGGTTGGTAATAACGGCTATGGTAAAACATCTTTCTTTGATGCCGTACAATGGGGTTTAACTGGAACAATCAAACGGTATGATCAGCCTGACCGAGAAAAGAACTCAGAAATATTTTTGCGGAATCATTTTGGTAGTACAGCCGGTCAGGTTAATCTGCAGTTTGCAGGTGGGACATCCCCCTTAACAATTAGCAGAGAAACTGAATCCAGATATGGTAATGATTATAATGACGGGAAGCTCAAAATTAACGGAGAATCTGCTGCGGAAGCAGAACTTAAAAAACATCTCATAAAAGCTAATCATCAGGCTGATTTTGATTTTGCCAGATCGTTTAATTTCAGTCATTTATTGAGCCAGGAATTGATCAATGATTTTGTCCGCGGCTCAAAAGGAAAAGATAGGTATTCACTTTTGAGTAATCTGGTCGGTTTAAAAAATTATCAGACCTTTACTGAGCAGTTAAAAATAATGAAAAATATTTGTAAAGAAAAGCAAAGTAAAATATCAAATAAAATTACTAGGTTAGAAAAAGAAGAGATAACCTTAAAAGAAAAGACTAACACACTAGCTTTATCAGAATTAAAGTTGTCAACTAAGTTTAAAGCTATCCAGTTAAAAATGAATTTAAGTAACCTAGTCAACTATGATCAAAAACTTTACTCTGGTTCTCTGGAGGATTTTTTAAAAGAAAAAAAGCTACAAATCTTACAGCAGCAAAAAGAGCAGGAAATAGAAAAATTACATAAAATAGCACAACAGCAGGAAGAATTAAACTCTCTGGAAAAACAATCAGCCCAACTTCCGGTCTGGAGAGAAGAGCTTAATCATAAACAGAAAAAACTGCAGCAATTGCATGAGTTAAGTCAGGTTCAGCAGCTGCTGGAAAAGTATAATTTCATTACTGCCAATTATTATACACCAGTTAAATTAACCAGTCTCAAAGAAAAAATTACACTATTAAGCAAAAAACTAACAGAGATAAATGCTTCTTTTGATTCTGATGACCTAAAAGCAGAGCATTATCTATTAGAAAAAGAATTTAAAAAAATAGAAAAAATGATTAACCAGGTACAGCAGTTAAAGAACAGGATTCTTAGTGATGTAAGGGACTATCTAGACAAAAATCCACTTGACTACTGTCCAGTCTGTCTAAATGAGATTGATTGGACAGCTTTAAGGGTAGATCTTACTGAAAGAATTAAAGATGATCAACAATTAAATACTGATCTATTTTCTGAACGAGAGAAACTACAACAACAGCTTGCCTTGCTTGAAGAATATTTTGATAAACAGGAAAAACAGCAGCAGTTACAGCAGTTTTTGACTAAACATAACCGGGCAGCAGAAATGATTGCTCAACTGGATCTTGTCCAATCTGAAAAATTGCTGGAGAACTTAAAAGAAAAACAGGAGAAACTGGCAAAGCAGTTAATGGAATATGAAAATAATGATTTTGAAAAAGAAACAACTGTTGTTAGAGGTGAAATTGCTCAAATTAAGCAGCAAATAGATCAGTTTAAGGAAAAGTTGGCCGATTTTGAAATAGAAAAAGTGGAAGAGCTAAAAGAGTTATACCAGCAGAAAACAGAACAATTTAATCACAGTAAATTGGTTGTTAATGATCTTGCAGAAAAGGAAACTGCCTTACAGAAAATAATTGAACAATATCAAAACCAACAGGATTATAAAAAGCTACTCCAAGTTAGAGATAATTTGAATAAAAGTAAGCAACAGGCAGATTATTATCAGTCAAAAATTAACGAACTGGCTAATCTGGAAAAGAAAGTACCTGAAGTGATCAATCAGCTGACAGAAAAGACTCTGGAACCATACCAAGAGCTAGCTAATTTTATCTATCAAAAGATCAATCCTCAACCTCTCTTTCCTAAACTGGGCTGGGAGCGGACTAGCCAGTATGCTAAGGGAAATTTAATATTAAAAATGAAAAATGAGCAGGGACTTACCATTAACCCTTCTTTTGTCTATAGTAGTGCCCAGGTAAACATCGTAGTTCTGGCATTCTTTTTCAGTTTTGTTGTCCAAAATAACTGGAGTAAGTTGCAGACTGTCTTTTTAGATGATCCGGTTCAGAACATGGATGATTTGAATATCTTTGCCTTTGTTGATGTCATTAGATGGGTCTATTATAATTTGCCCCAACCACCCCAGTTCTTTATCTCCACTCATGATAGAAAGATAGCAGCTTTCTTGCAAAAGAAGTTTCGCAAACTCAATCTGCAGGTTTTAGAGTTCACAGGTTTTGACGAAGAGGGACCGGTAATTAATACACATTATTGTTAGGCAAATAATAATTGCTGTCAATAGAAATATATAGTATAACTACACTAAATTATACGCAGTGTGACTATCAATGCGTATATAGAGGTGCAATTATAAATAAATTAGAAAGAGAAGTTGTTAGTTATGCTATAGTTAAATTAGTTGATTTAACCTTATTTGACTTATTTACAGTTGATTATAGTAAATAAATGGTATATAATGAAGTAGAGGTGATATTATGGCTAAAGAACTAATGACTGCCCAGGATCTGGCAGAGGAATTAAATCTTTCTGTGGAGACTGTCTGGCGCTATACAAGAGAGAAAAAAATTCCTTTTATAGATTTGGGAAATAGGCAGTATCGGTACAAAGTTGATGAAGTAATCGATTCTTTGTCTGGTTCGAAAGTAAAGGAAACAGGAGCCGAATATAAAAATGATAACAGGAATTTTACTTACCAGGATTATTTAGAGCTACCAAGGGAAGTAGGGTATCAATTTGAAGTACTGGAGGGAACTTTAATAAAAGAACCTTCACCTAATGTTCTACATCAACGTGTTTCCCGAAGATTACTGAGAATATTGGAAGATTATTTTAAAGAGGTTGATCCTGAAGGAGAGGTTTTTAATGCACCTCTGGATGTAACTTTATCAGAGCACAATGTAGTTCAACCAGATATATTTTATATAGCAGGTAATATGAAAGAGATAATAAAAGAAAAACGAATTGATGGTTCACCTATGCTAGTTGTTGAAATTATATCGCCTAATAATAAACGTAAGGATCGACTACAAAAAATGCGTATTTATCAGAATGCCGGAATAGAAAATTACTGGCTTGTTGATCCAGCTGAAAAAACTATGGAATGCTTTGTTTTACGTGATGGCATCTATGCCCTGCTGGTAGCAGTAATGGATGAAGATGTCATGGAACATGCAGATTTTAAAGGTTTAAGTATCAATCTAGGGGAATTGTGGTAATAGATTAAATAACATTATGATTGCTCATGGTGGGTCAGTAAAAATAAAAAGTGATTAAATTGACTGAAGAAAAAATGGTAGATTTATGTTACAAAAAACTATTAGAATCTAACAGGTATAAAGCAATAATTAAAGAAGTTCCTTATCTATCAAGGTCAATTGATATGATTTTAATTACTGGTGATAATGATATATTTAGTATCGAATTTAAGTTGACTAATTGGAGAAAGGCTATAAGACAGGCCGCGGATCATAAAAATGGTACAGATAAGGCCTATATTTATATACAATGTAATTTTATGTTAGAATAAAAAGAAGGTAATTATTGTGGGGAGCTGAAATATAATATAAGAGGTGAAAGTAATGTTTTACGAAAAGGAGAGAAAGATGGTTCCGCATATTATTGACGGAATCAAGAAAACTTTTAATATAAATAAAAAAATAGCTGTTGCCGAAGAATTAACAGTAAGCAGTAGAATTATTGATTTAGTCTTTTTAACAATTGAAAATGAAGATCTATTAGACAAAGAGATTATTAATAAGTTAAAAAGATTAAATAGTTCTGAACAATATATTTTATCTCTTATGAGCGAATATGGTAACTTTTCAATTCAAAAGATTGCATCTGATACTTTTTCAAATTATCATGAGATTAAAAATAATTATATTAAAACTTTTTTAAAATTAAACTTCATAGAACAGTTGTCTCGCTATAGATTTAAAATTATTGAACCATTAAAAGATTCAATTGGAGAATTATATGCAGTAGAAGCCAAGTTATCTAGATGGAAAGAAGCACTAGCTCAGGCTGAAGATACAAAGAAATTTGCAGATTATTCTTATGTAGCAATGGATGCGGAATTTGCAAATGAAAAGAAAAATGCAATAATATCTCATTTTACTGAAAAAAATATTGGTTTAGTTTTAGTAGATAAAGATGGTAGCCTCTCTACAGCAGTAAATACAAAAAAAATTAATTCAAAAAACAAAACAGAATCCAGACTACAACAATTAAAGGCTCTGCAGGATTTAAATACCAATGAAAAATGGAAGGTATTAATTTAAATATAAGAGAGGACTGGTGGTTAATGATTGAAGATGCAACTTTTTATTTAACACTGGATGAAGTTGATGACCTATTTGATAATTATTCAGTAGTTGATACTCTTGAATCAGGAGCTCAGGGATTTGTGTTTAAAGTAAAAAAGGAAGAGGAAGAGCTATTTTTAAAAATTTATAAACCTGGTATGACAATAAGAGCTGAAAGAGAGGTTGAAAAACTTAAAGAATTAGATTCTCCTTACTTTGTAGACTTGATTGATTCTGGTAGTATTCAAATAAGAGATAAAAATTATTATTATGCAGTAACTGATTTTATATCGGGTGAAAATTTAAAGAATGTAATAAAAGTTCGGCAATTAAAGGATTTTGAGATGAAAAAATTGATTGTTTCTATGTGTAAAGCAATTGATCAACTCTGGGAACACGATATTTTGCATAGGGATATTAAGCCAGCAAATATAATGAAAACTGAAGAGGATTTTATATTAATAGATTTAGGAATAGCAAAACACCACGATTTATCCACCATTACTAAAACTGGGATGGTAGTAGGTACTCCGGTATATATGTCACCTGAACAATTAACTGCAAGGAAAAATCTCACCATAAAAAGTGATCTGTTTTCTCTAGGTATAGTTCTATATGAAGCATATACTGGTCAGCATCCATATGGATTTAATTATACAGTGATAGGAAGGATAAATCCAAAACCAATAAAGTCAGCTAAGTTAAATTTTGACAATAAAATTGCGAATGTTATTAATTATCTGCTTAAAACAAGACCTATCGATCGACCTTTTTCTGGTAAAGAAGTTATTGAATATTTGATGGAAGGTGATAATAGTGCTGTATAAGAATTTGGGTTATAGAACAAGTTGTATTGATGATATTTCAGGGGTCATGTTACTGCCAAGTGGTATAAATAGAGAATATTTAAAAAGTAGAATTAATGACAATAAATATAGTGATAGAGAAATTCTATTTGACCCTCAGTTATATTTGACAGAATTAATAGCAGAAGAGGACTCAGATAACATAGTTTTCCCCCGACTTACAACTTATCCCTGGTTTGCTGAATCAGAAAACTATAACTCTGATAAATATCAAAATATAACCGAGTGGTTTAATGAGCATAAAGAACATTACTCTTGGCCTGTTAGCCTTCCAGATTCTGAAGCAGGAATTAATCAAAAAATTAAGTGCTGCCTTGATTTTCAAAAAGAAATTAAGGCAAGTAAATATATATTGCCAGTTCCAATTATTAAAAGTGCAGAAGATGGATTTACAGAACAATTAAAATGGATTAAGAATGCGCTCGAACTAAAATCAGAATATAATAGAGATTTTTTAGCTTCTTTAACAATTGATGATAGTATATTACTTCAGAGTAATTTTGATGATAATACTGTTTTACAAACTATATTAGATAATATATCTACTTTGAGAGAACTGGATGGAATTTATATAGTTATTTTAAGAAATAAATATGATACACTTTATCAAATTAGTCCTCGAATAGCTTCCAGTCTATTAGAGATTTCATATTTAATTGGTATTAGAGCTAAAAAACAGGTAATTATAAATTTTGAAGATGTTTATGGACTTGTTTGTATGGGTATTGGTGCAAAGGAATTTGCTACAGGATATTCAACTAGCAAAAGAAAAATGAGCTTTTCTAACTTTAAAAGTTCATTCGGTAGATCTTTTCCCAAATTTTATTCTCATAATTTAATTGGTGATTTTTTATCAGAGACTGATTTAAATAAAATAAGAGATAATAATTTAATTCAAATGATTGATGAAGATAAAACTGATTTGAGTGAAGGACTATTTGAGGCATTGAAACAAAATCAATCTGCTGCAAAAATACCTGACTGGAGAGAAACTCAGAATAATACAACTATTGCTGAGAATAATAGAATGAAGCGAATCAATACAATTGTAGAAAAAATAAATGAAAAAAGTAATTTAAATAGCAAAGTCAATTTTATTAAAGATTGGTTATTATCAGCAGATATGAAAAGAACCTATTTTTCGGAAAGATTTGAAGATGATCCCTTAAGCGATGAAAGCAGACATGTACGAGTATGGCGGAAGGTTTTTGAGGACTTTTTAAATAAATATAATTTGTAGAGCATTTAGTTTAATATATATTTTTTAGAAAGTGACGTAAAAAATAAGATGGTTAGCCCTATAGCTTTTAGAGGTTATAGGGCTATTTTTACTTTAGCCTATAAATTTATATTAACTACATATTAAATAATAATATGTAATATTTTCTGTAAGAACTCTTCGTCATCAATAATAACATCAACAACCTCATCAAAATTATTTTTTATCGCTATTCTAAGAGTTGAATCATCACTTTTTATATATCGAGTCAGTTTTTTTCTTAAAAGTTTGCTTTGAGTTGAAAGATCTTCATCATGGGACTGCAGTTTGTCAGTATTATTTTTATCTAAAATTTCATTATAATTTTCTATGAATTCTCTAGCTTTTACAGTAAAATTGTCCATAATTTTTTTATCAGTCTCTGCAAAGTTTTCTTTTGTATTACTAATTTTTAATAATTCATCAGAGAACTTCAAAAAATCTTTATCAGTAAAATTGTCCATGATTTTTATTTGCTCATCAAATGACATTTGAGTAAGAAATGTGTTTAATATTTCGGTTTTTTTTCTATTCCAAACATAAACTGTTCCTTGATCATAACCATGTTCTTTGCCTAGACTATTAACACTTTGCTCATTTTTGATTACTTTTTCAATAATAAAAGATATAATATCTTCTATATTATGTGTTCTAGGATTAAAAATAAATTTTTTAGACATAATTAATACCTCCTTAATTATATTATACTCATAATAACAAACTCATAAAAATAAATCAAGAAAAAATCAAAAATATATATAAAAACAATTAATACTTGTTTTTTGGTTTGTTTAAACTGTTTTTTAAAGTAATACTTGCAAATAGATTTTAAATATATCAGTTGTCAATTGCGGAAATAAAATAAATGTATTATACTGGGATTAATATTAACTAAACTAAATTCAAAATAAAAACATTATATACGATGAGGTGTTTCAATGGAATTAATTTATGCCTGGATAGAAAATTATAATAACTTAAAAAAAGTTGGCTTGAATTTTTCTTCAAACTTTAATGTTGCTTATAAAAATAATAAAATATTGCTGGAAAGAGATAATTCCTTTAACTTAGATTATGGTGACATTGATAATATTTCAGTAATAGTTGGTAAAAATGGGGCTGGAAAAACAAGCATAATTGATGCCTTAGCCCAACAAAGAAATGAGAAACGAAATCTAGGTGAAGGAAGTTTTCTATTATATCATTTAGAAGAAAATACTTTTTGTATTGAAGGTTATAATCCCTGGAAAATTGAGAATTTAACTAATTTCCCAGAAGAATCGAAAGAAGTATACACATTTATTGTTGGGTTTCATGAAGAAAAAAATGAATTTATTTTTAAAGAGTATGCACAATTTGCAGATCATAAACATCAAATTGCTCACTTAAATATTAGAGAATGGTTTTCTCCAGATTACAAGAATCGTGATTTTAGTAATGATTATTACGGCTTTGACTACCTAAGATTTAATGTTCGGAAAGCTAAAGAGATCAATAAATATAAATTTATTAGCAGCCTGAAAAATCGAGATTCTAAAGAATTTACTAACTTTAAGAATGATATTTTTTTAATTATCGACACAAATTTTTCTTACGGGATATTTGAAGATCTTTCTATTACTGTTTCAAATAATTTATCCTCTAAGAATAAATATATTTTAGAAACTCTAAAAAATTATGTTCTCAGTTTATATAATCATTTGGAGAATGAAATAGAAGAAAAATTTAAAAATGATTTTATAGACATAAAAGATTCAATTAACTCGTTGGATTCAATTAATAAAACCGATTTATTTAAGATTTTAAAAAACGAATTTAAATTACTTAATCAAGCCTATAATAACAGTTATGATACTATGCCTTATTATTCAGCAATTAAAGATTATATTGGGTTGGTCGAGAAAGAATTAACTGCTGATTATTTTACCGAAAATAAAATTAAAATTACTATAGAAAGTGTTTTAGATGATAAAATAATAAATTTATTGAAACTGGTTGATAAAACTAGTACAGGAGATGAAAATTTTTTAAATGGCAATATAGTTGTTAAATTTGAGCCACTTAGCATGGGAGAAAGAATTTATATAAATTTATTCTCAGAAATAAGTAGTGGTATAAACGTTATAAAGAGTCATCGCAGTGTAGAAACAATAATAATTATGATTGATGAACCAGATAAATCTATGCATCCTGAGTGGAGCAGAAGAATAATTTCTAATTAAATAGACTTTGTTAGTCTATTTAATGATTTTAATTTTCAGTTTATAATCACCACCCATTCTCCATTTATTATTTCTGATTTAGCCCAAAAAGATGTAATTAAAATTGAAGCTGATGTAAATGGTAACTGCAAAGTGATAAAAAATCGTGATAATACTTTTGCTCAAAATATTCATAAACTTTTTAAAGATGACTTTTTTATGGACAGTACCTTTGGAGAATTTGCAAAAGAAACTGTAGAGGGAGTAATTAATGATTTAAAAGAAGATGAAGTTACAGACGAAGACTTTGAGAGGATAAAAAAGATTTCGGAATTAATAGGTGAGCCGGTTTTAAAATCATACTTGAGAAAATTAATAAATAAGAAATTTAAGGAAATGTAATTATATGATTGGTATAAAAGAGTATGTTGAAGATGGTCTGGAATTGGAACACTATCAGAATATAAAAGACTATATTGAAGGAACAATTAGATTCTATTTAAACTTTATTGCTATTAATGATGGTGATTTAGCCATAGATGAGTTTGAAAAAGGAATTGAGTTAAAATCTGACTATAGGCGTTATAATGGCTGGTTTAATGTTATATCAAAAAGGAAAAATATATTTAACAATATTTTTGATTCTCGAAATTTCAAGTATAATGATTTAAAAGAAGATTTTTATAAAATTAATTCAGAACTGGAAAAATTATTGAAAGATTTTTTGGATCCGAATCATGTTTTATATACAAAAAATATTATTACAGCAAAGCCGATAGCTCATAAAGATATTATTATCGAATTTAATAATTATAATTTTGCCAGAAATGGACTGAATAGAGTTGATGCCAAGGATTATGTAAATATATTTCTTAAAAAAATATTTGATTATAATAAATTTGTTAAGGGTAGTGGACATTTTAAAAATTGGAATGCTTATGATCTTGCCAAAAAGTTAGATGTAAATGTCTGTCCATACTGTAATCGTCTTTATACTTCTACCATAGTTAATAATAATATGAAGATTACCAGGCCTGAATTTGACCATTATTTAACTAAGTCAAAACATCCTTATTTAGCATTATCTTTTTTTAATCTTATTCCAAGCTGTAAAGTTTGCAATAGTCAATTAAAAAAGGATTTAGAATTACCGCTGGATAAAGATAACCATCCATATTTAAAAAATGATAATAAGAAGAGAATATTTTCTTTCAATTTAAATAATATAGATGTTTTTTCTGGCAAGAGTAAAGAGCTAGAAGTAACATTTAATAGGAAAAACGCTGGGATTAGTTTTGAGGGCAAATTAAAAGAAATATACAATGGACATAGTGATATTGTAGCAGATTTAGTTTACAAAAGACACATTTACTCTGATGAGTTGGTTGAGGAAATTAATGCGTTGATTCCAGATGAACATATTAGTCAGAAAGAAATAATCAGAACTCTATTTGCTATGCCGATAAGTGAGAAAGAAATTGTAAATTTATCATTGGGAAAGTTAAAGAAGGATATTATGGAGGAGCTTTTTAAATTATAGTTAAGGTTTATAAGAAAAATTTCTAAATTATTAAAATATGTAAAAGTAAATGATTTTAAGATTATCACTAATAAAACAAACTAATTTTAGTTAGTATAATTATAAGGCAGGTATATTTATGGAACCAATACTTAAGCTGGCAAGTTCAATATTTACTAAACTTAATCATCCAAAAAGTAAAATATGATTACTCTTTCTTGTGTTTGAAGATGAAATACTAGACTACAAGTATCGGCATCAAATAAAAACAGGTATTACCGGTTTAGCTTAGGTTTACGGTTTTTATAGTTCGGATGCTGAGGGCAAGCTTCGCCTGGATTTACTATATGCCAATAAAAGCTCATTCTTTTTTGACTTGAAAATTATTTTGGAAATTTTTAAAGTAATATTTATGGGACACAAAGCATCATAGATAAGATATTAATGTGCCCTTTTAACGCTTTTTACAGCTTAAAGGGCTTTTTTAATGTTAGTGAAAGATAAGATTATTTCTATTAGAAGGGGATAGATATCATGAGAGATAAACTACAAAAAGCTTTTTATAAACTGAAGGAGAATGATATAGACCCTAATCTGTTAAAAGTAAATATAAATATGTCATTAAGTTCTTCTGATTGGTTGCGTGTAAATGAGCCAGATGATTATATAAACAAATATTATATAGATATAGAGTTATATGATAATTATGAGTCAGAAGATAAGACAAAGATAGGTGAGAGTGTATGTTATTATATTTCTGAATATGATTACGCCAATAATACCTGGATAGATGTCTATGATACAGCTGATGCCTTTAGTGGAGATTTAGAACTTGCAGTATCACCTATTGTTAACAGTGATGGGGGGTTAAAAGAAGAATATTTTGATAATGGGGTACTATATATTGATAGATTTTATATAAAGCCGGAGTTTCGCAATAAAGGAGTAGGAACAATAGTTTTAGCTTTACTCGTAGATGTACTTGGACGAGGAGCAGGTGTTATAACAGTAACTCCAGTACCATTTGAAAAAGACGGTAGAGAGAAAATTAAAGAAGAAGATCCAAATTATAAAGTTGAAAAAATGAAGTTAATATGTCTGTTAGAGAAATTTGGGTTTTCGCAAGATAAGACTTATCAAGAAGTTTGGGTAAAAGATACATCTTTGGAAGATTAATAATGAGTATCAATATGAAGAAAATCCTTCTTATTTCTGTAGTACAGCCCAGGTAATCATACTTTAAAATCAATGAACGGAGTGATGCAATGAGCCAATTAACACAGTATATAATCTCATTATCAAATCTTTATGGAATGGTCCACAAGGAAAAAGTTGTAGAAATTTACAACAGCCAGAATAAAGATCAAATCAGTCTTACTGAAGTTGAAGAACTTCTCTCCAATCCATCAGCAGAGCTGGAAGATGCTTTCATTGAAACTTACAAAGACCACTTTGTTCATGAGGCTATCATGGAACATGATGAGTTTGATTTAATGTTGAGGAAAAAGAGAGATAAGCCTCACTACGTTCCAAATAAGATTGAACTTCTCAAATACGTTGATGAAGGTTATTTTGAGAAATCTAAAGAGTACAATGCCTTAATCAAATATATAAAGAAGAACTTTTTTAAGGGCGAGGAAGAAAAAGCTGAATGGCTCTGCGAGGATGTTCATGGGACATGTAAATTTGGACTGAATATGCAAATTATATTAGATATTTTTAACGACCGGGGCATTAGCTTTCAGGATATGGACCAGGCTAATCAAGTAATTCAGCTTGTTATGGAGCTTTCCAATAACATCAGAATCTGGGAGAACAACGGGCATACACCTTACGAGATATTTGAGAAGTTTGAGAAACCAAACCTGAGACCACTTCCGGATAAACCATTCGATTTTAATCAAACCAATATAATTGATATGAAGCATAGGAAAAAGGTTGTTAGGAACGATCCATGTCCGTGTGGTAGTGGGAAGAAGTACAAAAAGTGCTGCCTGGGGAAAGACGAGTAATTTTAGGGGATAAAATGTGATAGTAGTCTGCTGGCAAAATTCTACTGGCCGCTGATTGGGCTGGAGCTATTTGTGAGGTAAGAAAGTTAAACCCCATGTGAAATAGATTTTTTTGTGATATTTGCAGGAATTATACTATAAATGGTAAATTGTTATAATTAGCATAAGAAAAGTGGGGTTTATTATGATAAACAAATACAGTTCAACAACAGATTTTGTTGGGGTATTGGACATCCCTATGTTGGGGTTCACCCTTCTCAGGGAGGAATAGAATTTATCAAAGAGTTTGATAAAAATGTGTTAGTCGCGGTCAGGGCTAGTAGAAAAGACACATTATTTGTGAGGAGTTTATATTACGTAAGTAATAGTAAAGTTGAAAGATATTTAAAAGAGGGTACAATTAAAAAAATAAAGCCTTAAAAGGCTTTATTAAAAAATGGGAGGATTATTGGTGGGGCGGCGTATCCCAGCGTATCCCACATCACTTTATACCCAGAGGGTGTGACAGATGCCTGTTCTGCCCTCAATAATCCTCTTTATTAAGAATATGCATTTATTTTATCTTTATACTTAAATTATAAGACAGTAATTATGATTTTGTCAAGTGGTCCTGCTTTTTCTTTTTATTGATAATTGCATTAAAATGATATCTGGAAGCAAAAAAAATTGAGAAGGGCAGGGAACGTTTTTGTTGCTGATGCAAAAACTGAAGCAGAGATGGCAACCTGACTGGAAAACAAGCAGTCAAAAATTAAAGTTTGTGTAGATGGAAAAGTTAAATAGCTATTTAGCAATCCTGCTGGAAGTTTTCTGGCAGGATTTTTTGACGTATAACAGAAAAAAAGAAAGAAAATTACAAAAAATTAGAACTTTATGCAGGAAATTATATCTAGTAATAGAATATATTTATTTATAAAATCAATTTTGTTAATTTATAACAAAAAAATGGGGGCGAAACAATGAAGACAGGTGAAGGAGTAAAAATAATTAATCGACTGGCACATTTTGTACCATGTGATGTTGACTGCACAAAAGAGACAAAAGAAGCTCTTGTATTAAGTGTTCTTTTTAAGAGCAACAATAGTTCTTTATCAAGTGTTGAAATTATTGAACAGATTGATTTAGCTCTTGGTATCAAAATGACCTTAAATGAATTAAAACCTATTTTAAAAAATTTAAAAAATAAAAATAAGTTAATATCTCTAAAAGAAAACAATTATCAACTTTCACCTGATGTATATAATTCAATTAAACAAAATAAAGATAATGAAGATGAGTTGCAAGATAAAGTTCTTAATGATTGGGTATATAATGAAATTCGTCCTTCATATTCTTTTTTAACTTCTGAAGACTTTAAAACACTTAAGAAAGATTTACTATCATATTTAAATCAATTATTTGTAACACATGGGATAGATAGTATTCATTTAATTGATGGTAAGGATAAAGAAAAAATAGAAAAGTTACTTGATTATGAAGAGTTTGATTTTACCTTTTCTAATAGACCAGAAATTAAAAAAATTGAAGAGGTTGAATTTCCTGCATTCTTTACTTCCAATAATAAAGAAAGAAATATGTTCTTAATTAATTTAGTAGATAAAGCTTTTCGTTATCTGACTACTGTTTGTGATCCGGAAATAATAGAAAATTTCAAAAGAGAATTGTCCGGTAAGATATTATATCTGGACTCCAGTGTAGTGTATAGATTGGTAAATCTGCAGGGAGAAGAAAGACATCAGGCAGTCAAGGAAGTAGTAGAAATTTGCCATAAATATAAATTTGATTTAAGGATTAGCAGAATGACCTTAGATGAATTACAGAGACGTTTAAATTATGATGCAAGGATTATAAAACAATATCCAGTTAAAAGAAGTTTAGCTGAATTAGGTTGTAATTACACGACAGATCATAATTATGTAACTACATTTTGGCGTGAATCAATGCAAAGTGGTATTTCTGTTGACGATTTTATCAGTATCTATAAAAATATAGACTATATATTAGAGGAAAAAGGAATTACAGTAGAAAGAGAGTTCCAGGAATATAATGAAAATTTACAAGATGTAATAAATAAATTTATTTCAAAAATAAGACTGCAGGAGGATGGAGTCCCAGAAGATAGAAAAAAGAGTACAACTGCTCTCGAACATGATGCATATAATCTTGCTTATATCTATCAAGATAGAGATTATTGTAAAAACTTTTATGAGGCAAACAGTTGGTTTTTGACAACAGATTATTTATTGATAAAAATGCAAAAACTTGATCATGAATTAAAGGAGAAGCCTCCTCTTGCAATATTACCTTCTCAGCTTATGCAAATACTGAGGTTTGTAACGACCTCTGAATCTACTTATGATGACACCTTTATTCAACTTTTTGCTAATACTTTCAGATCAGAAGATACTTTAATTTCAGATTCCGAATTAATACATAAGATCTTAGCCCGGATATCTAGATTTGATGGAACAAAAAAATTAGCTAAAAGGGTCTTAATGGATCGTTATATAACAAGCAAATTTAAGGAATGCAAATCTGAAGGAGAAAGAGATGAATTAATTCATGATTCGCTAATAGATAAAGCTAGGGAGATGGAAGAAGAACTGGTAGAAGCAAATAGTAAAATTGAAGAACTTGAAGCAGCTAACGAAGAATTAGCTGTTAATAGTGAAAAGGAAAAAGAATTATTGGAAAAAACGATGGTGATGACCCAAAATAAATTAAATGTTACTATGAGCAAGATGGAAAAATCAATAGAAAAAATGGCAATCATCTTTATTTTTGGAGTAATTACTAGTTTTCTTTATTTAATAAAAGATTTAATTGCGTTAGATTGGAGTAAAATAAACTTTATTATTGAAGGGGTAATTATTGGCCTACCTTCAACCTTTCTTACCTGGATTATTAAAATTATTTTTGTCAAATTTTTAAAAAACAGGTTAATAGCTTTCTTCAATGATGATGAAATTCCAATGGAAAATTCTTTTTAGGAGAGATAACTCGTGAAAATAGATGCCCATTATTTTGCACTTTTAGCATTTGCTCGTGGAGTTGGTTTTAACAAAGAAGCAGCCTATCAGATCGCTTATGCATCCCAGTTTGTTGATGATGCTAAAATTAATCAGATAACTCTGGATGAAATTACACCACAGGCGGTTTTGAGAGAATTGATTCCTGAAAATTTTCTGTTAAATATGGCTACCTGCCATTCATATTTTAAAATCAATACTTTTAACTATGAAGCTATGCTGAATAACACCACAGCCTTTCATTTTGTCCCAGGTTGTGAGGGGACAAGCTTCAGCAAGAAAATGAGATGTAAAGAAGAATCACCAATCATAATGGATATTTTAAATGAAGTAAAAACAGTCAGTTCAAAACAGGACCACCATCCGATTGAACTGGGAGTGGTCTTACATGCTTATGCAGATACCTTTGCCCACCAGGGATTTTCCGGTATTGTCAGTAAAGTAAATGATATTAGAGATCAGTGTCCACTTGATGATGTATATGATAATCAAATAAATGAAATAAAACTATTTGTCCTGAAACAACTTCCGGAAGAACATTCTGATAATATACCTGCATATGGACATGGGCAGGCCTATCATTATCCTGATTATCCGTATTTACACTGGGAGTATGCCTATGATAGAACAGATAACTTTTCTCTTGGGTATAAAAAAGTAAAAGTAGCTAATCCTGACCGTTACATAAGAGCCTTTCAAAATATAAAAACACACTTACAAGAATACTTGAAAAACCATCCTGAATATAGAGATGATAATGTAGAGTTTAACAATTATGAGTTATTTTTTGCTAATTTAATCTCGCAGACGAGGACAGATAAGCGAATATCAAACTGGCAGCAAATATTTATTGATCAGAAGTTACTTCAACAACATGATAAAGGTTTTTACTATGATGAAAATGAGTGGCTGAGAGAGGCTTTTCTTGATTTCAAACCTCATCGTTATCAAAGCAGAACAGTAAGAGAAGCAGTAGTCGCTGATGATTTTTTTGCCTCTAACTGGTATAAGTTTTATCAGGCAGTTTCCTGGTATAAAGAACTTTTTTATGAAAGTGCCAATAAATATGAGTTATTTAAAAGATAGGCACCCCATCCTGCTGGAGCAATCTCGCAGAGATTATATTAGCCCTGTCGAAATATAAAGTAAATATTGTCAAATATGCAAAAAAAGAGTGACAAAAATGCAGTGGACAGGTTCAAAAGAAATTTCGCAGACTAAATTTGCAGGTTTTAGAGTTCACAGGCTATACTGAAAATGGTCCGATAGTAAGCTAGGATCAGAGTTTTTATTTACTTTTTGACTTAGTATAAATACAGGGACGACAATACCCAGTAAGGTAAATAATAATTGCTGTCAATAGAAATATTTAGTATAACTACACTAAATTATACGCAGTGCGAATATCAATGCGTACATCGAGGTGCAATTATGAATAAATTAGATATTCTTTATAAAGAATTTAATAAGCATGGTGGTATTTTAAAAACTTCCGAACTAAATGACATCGGTTTTTCCAGTCGTCAGATTAAAAGACTTATAGAAGATAATGTTGTTAGTAGGATAAAATATGGTTATTATGAATTATTGGAGTCTACTTTCCCGGAAGAGGCAATTATAGCAAGATTATTTCCTCGGGCAGTTATATTTTTAGAAAGTGCACTTTTACAATATGATTATACAGATAGAATACCATCAGCATGTCAAATAGCAGTTGATAGAAATAGTGCAAAAAGTAAGTATAAAATTGATTATCCTCTTGTAGAACCTTTTTATCTTAAACCCAACATTCTAGAAATAGGAGTAGATTCAATTCAAGTTGCAGGTGTAACAGTTAAAATATTTAATCGTGATCGGACTATTTGCGATGTTTTACGATATGAAAATAAATTAGAAAGAGAAGTTGTTAGTAATGCTATACAGCGTTATGTAATTGACAGTAATAAAAATATTAGGAGATTATTGGAATATGGTGAGAGATTCAATATTCAGAATAAGTTGCAGACATATCTAGGGGTGTGGTTGTAGTGGCTAATGTGGCAGCATCAGTTATAGCTAAATTAAAAAATAGATCAAAAAAGGATGGGATGCCACTTCTACAATTACTTAATCTATTTTGCTAGGAAGAGTTTATAAGGAGACTTTCCCGGTCATCTTACAGAAATAGTCTCATACTCAAAGGAGGATTTCTTTTATATTCAATAAGTGAATTTACTACAAGGCCTATTGTTGATGCAGATTATTTTTTGAAAAATCATTCAAATAACTTGGTAGAGATACTACAGGGTTTTAGTAGTTTATTGTGTGAATAAATATTCGATATATTCAAGGTAATATAGATAATATTATACAATATAACAGATGGAGGCTTAGTATGAAAATTAAAAGCATTGCTGGGGAAAATTTTAGACTACTTGTTAAAAAGTCACAAAATAGAATCATGCTGGATGATCAGAATACTATAATAGTGGGAAGAAATAATTGTGGAAAGACATCTTTTGTTGAATTAGTTAAGTGTTTTACAAATAATAATCCGAATTTCGATTTTGCTGATTTTTCATTATCATGTTTAAGTAATTTTGATAGTAGTTATGAAAGTTACAAAAAGTATACAAAGTTGAAAGGTAAAAAAAATGAAGAAAATGAAGAAAAAATAACTGATTTAAAAAAAGAGTTTGAAAACAAACTACCTATAATAAAGTTAGAAATTGTAATTACATATACTGATAGCGATAATACAGCACATTTAGAACCTTTTATTACTGAATTAAAATTTGATAATAAAGAAGTAATTTTGCAATATGAGTACTATTGTGAAAAAGCCAAACGGCTTTTTGAAAGATATGAAAGACTTCATAGTGATAGCAAAATAGAATTATTAGAATATATCAAAGATAATTATAGTAGTTTTTATAAAACCCGCATCTGGACTATTGATTCTACTAATAGAAAAAATAAGTATCAAATTGATAAGAAAAAAACATGGAAGACAGATTTAAATAAATTATTAAAAACTGCATTTATTTTTGCTCGTCGGGAACTTGATGATAAGTCTGAGGATAAAACTAAAGAATTATCAAAGTTGTTTGACAGCTATTTTAAATTAGTACAGGATGATGATGAAAAATTATTAATAGAGCTAACAGAAGTATTAGGAACCGCCAGTGGAACCTGGGACGATAATTATTCTGTTATTTTCAAGGAATATTTCGATGACTTAAATACTTTTGGTTATCCAGGTCTGGAAGACCGCAATATAGAATTGAAATCGAAGTTTTCTCCAGAAAGTATTTTGAAGAATAATACAGATATATTTTATAGTAATGATAGTGGCTATAGTTTACCTGAGTCATATAATGGTCTTGGATTCAGTAACCTAATTTATATAATACTAAAATTATTATACTTTTATAAAGAATTTCAGATAGTAGGTTCTAGACTGCAAATGATATTTATTGAAGAACCAGAAGTTCATTTACATCCACAAATGCAAAAAACTTTTATAAGAAATATAGTTGATTTTATTAGCAAGAAACTTGATAAAGAAAAAGGAGCTTTAAAATGGAATGTACAAATTGTTATTACAACTCATTCTTCTCATATTATATCTGAAAGTAGCTATAAGCACATTCGTTACCTTAAAAATCGGGGAGAATATGTTGTAACTAAAGATTTAGAGGATTTTGCTCTTTCAAAGTCAGAGGGTATTAAGTTTTTAGAACAATATTTAAAACTTGATAATTGCGATATGTTTTTTGCTGATAAAGTGATTATGATTGAGGGAACTGTAGAAAGAATGTTATTGCCATTGATGATTAAGAAAATATCAAATGATGATAAAGACTATAGTTTAACTACCCAATACATTTCGATAATTGAAGTAGGAGGGGCATATGCCTATAAGTTTAAAGACTTATTAAACTTTATTGGAGTTAAGACTTTAATTATAACAGATTTAGATTGTGTTGACCCTAATAATAAATATAGTAAAATAGCTCCTGAGTTAAATAAAGACTATACTAGTAGTAATTTAACTTTACAGGATTGGCTTCCTAAATTGAAGAATATAGATGAGTTGCTGGAATGTGGTGAAGATAACAAAATAGATTGTAATGAACTATTCAGAGTCGCTTATCAATATCAGTATCCTTTAAAGCTACATAAATGCGAAGTATTATGTGGTAGGAGTTTTGAAGAACAGTTTGTCTTAGAAAATTTTGATTTATTATATGACAGTATTTCTGAATTTGAATCTGTTAAAACCCCTGCTGGGAATCTGAAGGGAGCAATAAAGGATATATTTTCTAAAAACAAAGAAGATATAGTTATAAATAAACAAGTGATTGATAAGATTGTAATATCCATTTCCAATAAACCTACTTTTGCTTTTGATATTATGTTTCATCTTGAATTAGATGACTGGAAAGTACCTACTTATATCAGGGAGGGATTGGAGTGGTTGCAGAAATAGAAAGAAATGATGTTGAACATAAAGATGATTCTTTAGATAAAATATATGCGTGTATTGATAATAAAAAGTCTTTTTTACTTGATGCAGGTGCAGGCTCAGGTAAGACATGGTCTTTGATTAAAACCCTGGAGTATATTATTGAAAATAATGCTATTGAATATGATAGATTAGCTAAAAAGATAGGCTGTATTACCTATACAAATGTAGCAGTTGATGAAATAAAAGATAGAATTGGAGAAAATAGTGTTCTAATTGTGAATACAATACATGATTTTTTTTGGGATATAATAGGAAAATATCAACAGGAATTAAAAGATGTTATAATAGACTTATATGAAGATTTAGATATTGAATCTTTGGAAAATAGAAATATAGAATATAGAGAATTTAAAGTAATTAAAGATGGTGTAATTTCTCATGATGAAGTTATAGAGATTTCCTGGGAGATGTTTTTGAGATATTCAAAATTAAGACGTATTTTCATGGATAGGTTTCCTGTTGTGCTAATAGATGAATATCAGGATACAGATAAAAATATAGTAAATATATTTTTTGAATGTTTATCAGAACTTGAAGATAAAAATCAGAGTGATGATTTTATGGTTGGTTTTTTTGGCGATTTTATGCAGAGTATATATGATAAAGGCATTGGTTCAATCGAAGAAAGTGATGTTTTAGAACATATACCAAAAGAAACAAATTATCGATCTTCGGAACAGGTTATTAATTTATTAAATAATATCAGAGGAGATATTAATCAATATCCAGCAGGTAAAAATAAAAATATAGAAGGCTCTGTTTCCTTTTTTTATTTAGAAAGTGAAGAAGAATATTCATCTATATTTGAGTCGGGTATTTTAAGCATTTTTAAAGAAAGACTACAAATTAATTGGGGCGGGGTAGTTAAGGAACTTTTACTAAGTCATAGAGAAATAGCAAAGAGAGCTGGATATGAAAACATATTCAATATATATAAGGAATATTATCCATATTATAATTATCAGGAAAAGTTATTTGAAAAAGAATGCTCAATTTCCTCTTTTCTCTTGAATAGAGTTGAGACAAGTATAGAACTATATAATGAAAATAAGATCTTTGATTTAATGGGAAAAATAGATTATAAATTTCTAGGAAGTAATGATAAGATGAAGTTAAAAAAGATAATGGATGATTTAATTGAACTTCAAAAAGAAGGAAAACTAAAAGAAATCTGGGAATATGTATTCAATAATAATTTATTTGTTGAAGATGATAAATTAAAGGCATTTAAGAATAAAATTGAAGAAGATAAAGAAAGAAAAAATTTTTTTCAAAAATTAATGGACATAAATTATCAGGAGATTAAAAATCTTTATAATCATATTGAAAGAGATTCAATATTTTCTACTAAACATAATACAAAAGGAGACGAATTTGAAAATGTGTTGGTAGTAATAGGAGAGCGAACATGGAATAATTATAATTTCCCAGAATATTTAACTGGTGACATAGAAGCCTTAAAAGATGCCCCAACGAAAGTTTATGATAGGACTAATCACCTGTTTTATGTTAGTTGTTCTCGAGCAATCAAGAATCTAGCAATTCTATATATAAATGATCAACTTTCTGCTGGTCTGACTAGAGTTCAGGACTGGTTTGGGATCGATAATGTTATATTAGTTAATGACTTTCTAGGTCAATAAGTTTTATCAACATATTATATAAAATAATATGAATAATTGTAATAAATAATAAAAAAAATGAATCACTTTTAACAGAAGCTGATAAGGCTTCAAATGTGGTTATAGTATCTGAATTGATTAAAGAAATTCTTGAGTATGTTGTGGTATCTATGTACCATAGCAGAAAGGCCGCAACCAGTATAATTGATATTGTCTGAAAGAGCAAGAATAAGATTATATTTCATTGGCTAACAACGGGCTTAAGTTATTACCTCCAGATGTAAATCTAGAAACAAGAAGAGTATTAAAACAACTTGCAAGATCACATAGGGCATTAGCGGAATTAAAGGGATATGCTGATACTATACCCAATAAACATATCTTAATCAATGCAATCACCATCAACGAAGCCAAGGATAGTTCAGAGATTGAAAATATTATTACAACACACGATGAATTATTTAAAGCTATGAGTAAAGAAAATTATAATAACCCTCAAGCAAAAGAAGTGGTCAATTATAGAACGGCTTTATGGCATGGATATGAATTGGTTAAAAAAAGAGGAGTAATTACTACAAATGTTATAGTGGATATACAGGAAATCATTGAACAAAACAGAGCAGGAATCAGGTCATTACCGGGTACTGAGTTAAAAAATACAGTTACTGGTGAAATAGTTTATAAACCTCCTGCTGGAGAAGAGGAAATACTATCTCTTATGTCTAATCTGGAAAAGTATATTAATAATGATGAGGATACAATTGATTCTTTAATTAAATTGGTAGTTATTCATTATCAGTTTGAATCAATCCACCCTTTCTATGATGGAAATGGTAGGACTGGAAGAATTATAAATGTCTTATATCTTGTGT
>JADQBT010000012.1 GCA_016278485.1 Halanaerobiales bacterium | reverse complement strand
TCCATTATTTTCACTTTGCTAGAAATACTAAGCTTAACTTGGCGTTCTAACGTCCCTAGGATTTCCGACGTTACCGTCCCGTTAGGGTTGGCAGGTCTTTTGCTTCCATAACCTTTTACCCCTATATTGCAAAAGACATGACAAAGGTAATGTCCCGAAGGGTAGCCGGTCTTTGGCGTAACGGAAATCCTATGTTATATGAAGTGCTGCTTGTTTGAAATTTCTACTTTAATAAGTTTTTTTATGCATTTTAACAAACTCAAATAATCTTTTACTCGGTGAAAAAAATACGTAATTTGTGGCAGTTTCTACTAAATCACTCTTATAAATTAAGCCTTCAACACCTAATAAATCACAACATTGGGCAATAAAATTAGGAACCAAATATGCTGGCTTAATTTTATAATCTGTATCAGGTGAAAAGCTACAATAATTTATTAAAGGACAATCGATTCCAGATAAATCTAGCATTTCTATATTACCTACTATCTTCCATTCAATAATGTCAATCGTCATACCGTCTTCAGGTTTTACTTCCTTTAAAGCACCCTCAAGACAATCACAAGTGTATAATACATTTAAACCAGGAGGATTATAGCGTCCATGACTAGATTTTCCATAAGGAGGTTCAAACATTTCTGGCTCAGGATAAGGCCTATCTTGTCCTTCTTTTCTTATTCGAGCACGAAATAACGTTATTTCACTTTTTTCATTTAAACATGATTCTTCAATATTTTTAATAATTTTTTGTCCGATTTCATGTTTTAATCCTAACATTGGATATTTACTTAAATGGTTATAAAAATCAAATATTTCTTTTTCACTTATATTTCCAAACATATCTAAAATTCCAAATGTACCAGTACTATCAGAAATAGGTAATTGTTCATCAGTTTCAATATCTTTAATAACATAACTAATATCTTCGTTTACTTTTTTCTCAGTTATAATATAATTATCCGGCAAATTTTTAAAATGTTTAAACAAGGCATTTATAGAGGAATCTGAATAAACAGAACATATGTGATTAATATTTTTTATCCAATCATAGATCGGAGCATTTAAAATTCTATTTATTTGATTTTGTTGTTCTTCTATCATTTTTGTTGCTTTTTTTGATTTGCTAATAACATTTTGAAATTCATTATATTGATTTACAATTTTTGAAACAGAAGGATAGCTAATTTGTTCCATCATTTTTTGATGTCTTCTTATTGCGTCCATAGGAAAATTATTAATAATTTTTTGTTGACGTTCATATTCCTTTAATCCTCTTCGCATTGCTTTTAATTGTTCATCAAAATCCATATTATTCCCCCTAAAGCAGCATTTCATATAACGTACCAGGTATTTAAGAAGTTTCTGAACCTTAGGGCGGCTGCCCTTGGTGAAGAAATTTGCATGGAGCGTAGCGGAATCTTAAATACCATGTTATGTGATGTTCTGGACATAATTAGCTTTTATTATTTATTTTCTCCTAAGTATATTCTATCTCTTTCTGTAAATCTAAAGTTTTCATCTGGAACTGCATAAGATAAGTATTCTACTATAAATTCTCCACTTAATTTTTTGTCTTTTACTTCTTTAATTATTTCAAGGGTTTGTTCCATTCCATCAGCTTTAGATGTACTACCTTGTTTAGTAGTTTCCATCTCTGCAATAGTCATATGTCCATAAAAAGGATGACTTCTTTCTATAGCATCATTAAATAATGATGTTGACTCAATTAAATTTATTAAATACCTTAGTTTTTCTTGAAGTCTAATATCTAATACCACTCCTGGATGAGAAGGATTTTCAACTATTGGACCATAATTTATCTTAAAGGGTTTAACGTGTTTTAAATTTGTATGTATTTCATCAAGATGACCTTTTGTCAAAGGTTTTGGTATTTGTACACTCAAACTGATATGGGCTTCACATTCGCCAGTATATGACTAATTATATTCATTAGGTAATACAGTTATTTTAGAATTATGTGGATCTGGTTTGAAATATTAAAATAACCCCATATTTATATTCTTTCATCCACTTTTTCCACTTGGACATATCATCAGCATATTTAATTATCATGAAACTTCTCCCCCTTCTATGAAAAAGATAAAACTATTATAATCAACTTTTTGGTTTATATCATAACTTAAGAATTTCACATAACTATTTTCTTTCCGAACGTTTTTTCGTATATACTTCTTCAAATAAATATATCCCGAAGGTTATTTCGGATATACTTTCTTCTGTCAATCTATTAATTTGTCCAGCGGATTAACAATATTTTTGAATTGTTTATTACTAACATGGGTATATATTTCAGTTGTTTTCGAACTTTTGTGACCTAAAAGCTCTTGAATATATCTTAAATCAATTCCCTGTTCTAATAAATGAGTAGCAAAATATGCTTTTTATCATTTTCATTAACTAGTAATTTCATAATATAACCTTCAATCTTTTTAAAATTCTTCCATATATTATATAATTCTATGATTTCCTTAGTTTTCCTTTATATTAAGACAATTTATATTAAAGAAAAAAATAGAGCAACATCAAATTGAATGTTGCCCTTGAAAACTTCTTATATGAATTTTTCATATGAAACTGCATATTCACTAAATCCATTACGTTCATACAATTTCTTCGCACTATTGTTCCAGGAATAAGCATGTAATTTAACTCTTTTGATTCCCTTCTCTTTGAACCATTTGATAGTTTCATCAATTAATCTCTGTCCTAAACCAAACCCCCTGGCAGATTTACCAAGAAATAACTCATCAAACAACCCCGTTTTTCCTGTTCCATTATCAGCTGTCTTATCTTCTTCATATATTCTGCCAAGTGAGTATCCAACAGGCTTACCATTCAATTCGACTATTAGAATTAATGTTTCTTCATCCCTGTTACAGAAAGTTTCCTCAGCTTTTTCCTGTATAGCAGTTACTACTAATTGATAATCATCATATTTACATCTCTGATCATGTTTACTTCGGTTAAATTCACTTAATTTTACTGCAAAATCAACAAAAAAACTCTTATCACTATCTATTGCCTTTCTAATTATGATATCCATTTGCTCCCCCACTATCTTTTCCTGTATAATCGGTATACCATCACAACTCACCACTTATCAACAGAATTATTGACCCTTTTTACCTGTAATATCAGAGATATCCAATCTTAAAATAGCAAACTTATCATATATTTGGTCATTCTTTAAAGTTCTCTTTTTAACAGTAGCAGGATTATCTTCTAGATGATTTAATAGAACATTCATGCCGTGCTTTTTTTCTTCAATATCACTGACAGTAACAATTTTTCCATCAAGAACTACAGAACGATATTTATGGGCACATTCTCCCGGTAGATAACCCTGATCATCAATAATGGTAGCAGATACATCAGGATTATAATCAATAATATCTAGTTTTAATCCTTCTAAAGCTGAATGAAAATATAAAGTATTTTTGGCTTGATCAAAACCATAACTTAAGGTTATCACATATGGTTCATTATCCCTACACATGGCAATTACAGCATATTTTCCCTGCATTATTATTTCATTTAACTCTTCAATATTATCAATTTCTCTTTCTTTTCTTCTCATATGGTGTTTTTTCAAATTAATACCTCCTCAACTTATAGTAAAATAGTTAGCAATTCTTTTGTAACAAAGAACTAAAATACCTTTTTCCAGGGATAATCTTTATCAAAGGCTTTAAACCCTGCCGATTTATAGAAGGCATATCTGCTATCACCATATGATTCTACATATGCTTTTTTGGCACCAATTTTTTTAAGCCTTCTCAACCCTTCAAGTAAGATAGCCCTCCCTAAACCTTTTCTCACATGGTCAGGATGTGTACCCATCGGTTCAAACATTCCGATTTTATTATCTTCATCATACCAGACTGTACCTGCAGCAGCATAAGATCTATCTTTATATCCAACCACAATATCTAGATCCGGACGAAACATAGGTGCATTAATCATCTGCAAAAAAGAATCAGGAATATTTTCTTTGAAATCATCTTCTGGTTGAAAGGCTTTATTGATCACATTATACCTTTTCACCAGATCAATATTATCATCCATTGAAATGAAACGGTAGCCTTCTGGAAGTTCAGGTAAATATTCCTTATCCAGATTCTGCACATTTAAATAACTACATACTTCTTCTTTATGATAGTCACGTTCTTTCAACAAGTCTTTCCGATATGAATCACTTTCATTGACCCAGATTACTATTTTTTTATTATTCCCATCATCAGGTTTTGCTATATTGGCTTCTGCCCATGCAATCATTTCTGGCTCTAATTTTCTATAACCTGGTCTTATCTGTAAAAAGACATTACATGTCTCTTCAGGATGGACAATACCTACAATTTTATCATTTTCTTCCCATATTCTAATAAACTGTTCCCAGTTTGCATCCCCTCTTTCCATAAAAAGAGGATTTACCAGGTGTTCTGCATACTCCCATCTTTGTGGAAGCCAGCAGTGTTGATTTTCATTAACCGCATACATTCCCTTTAAGAAATCCATAATCTTTCGATAGTCATTGTCAGTATACATTCTTGCTTTAATCATAAAATCAATCCTTTCTAAATTAAATATAAATGCCTGACTGTTTTCATGCTATTTATTTTTTAATCATTTTTTGAGATAATTAAAAATCTATGTTCCTCAATATCTATAAAGCCGTTCTCTGTAATTCTTTTATGTAATTTCTTCAATGGATTATAATATTTTTCCACACTGAAATCAGGAATCTGCCAGGGCACTGCTTTCAAATAATAAATGATAGCCCCTATATCATAAAATCTTAGTTTCGGAAAAGCTTCATACTTTTCAATAATACTGAGGTCAGTTTCTTCTAATTCAGAAGCAGCATAAGCTAAATCCCAGTCGGTCATCCCGAAATCGGCAGTAGCACCTAATAGTTCATTTAATTTAAGACAGTTTCTCCCGCCAACCTGCTGGGTAATAAAATAACTTCCTTTTTTAATAACCCTTTTTATTTCTGCTGGTAAATATTCTTCATGTCTATTGATAATCAGATCGAAAGAATCATCTGCAAAAGGCAATAGATTATCCTCTCCCACTTTGACAACCTTTACACCTAAAGGTTCTAATCTTTCTTTTGCGATAGGTAAATTTTGCTCATAACCTTCTGTAGCATAACTATTTGGTGGTAATGGTTGCAATAAAGATAGATATTCACCACCACCTGTCCCCATATCTAATAGAGTCTTTGCTTTCCTGAATTTTTCCAGGATAATACTTGTATAACTCCAGGGCAATGGGAATTCAACCATTCTATCAGTATCAGTTATATATGAAAAATCCCAGCCTGAAAAAGATTTTTGGGCATCTTCTAGGTAAAACTCAAATAAATCTATCATCATATCACCTCTTTTTATCTTTCTGGCATATATCTATCAGGAAATTCTTTTCTGGCCTGATCAGTCCATTTTTTTATAAACCCGGTTTTTGCTTCTGTATATCCGTCTCTATTGTGTTCGTATTTTTCTTTTAATTTTTCTTTAAATTCACCATATTCTCTGGCAACATTTTTATGAGCTAAGAGATAATCCCTAAAATATAATTCTCCCCAGTCTCCCAGATAACGAACATGAAGGTGAAATACTTTTTCAGCAAAACCCTCAGGTGTATATCCTTTATTAAAATACATTTTCAAATCAGGACCACTCTCATGAGCCATAAGTGTCCAACCAGCATCTTCTAACCTTAATTTCAAACTCTCAATATCACAATGATCATCAACTTCAAGTAAAATATCTACAGTTGGTTTTGCATTTAATCCCTCAATTACTGTACTGCCAATATGATTGATCCGCTCAATTATATCTTGACCAACAAGTTTTTCAATTTCTTTTTTTTCATTTAAATACCACTCTTTATACTCAGGATTATGCTCACGGATAATAATGGGGAAGAGTTGCCATAGTTCTTCTAATGTCATTTCAGATAATGATTTTTTATCCATTTTTAACCACCCTAAAAAATAAAAACTGTGGTTTTTTAGTTAATCTATCATATGCTTCCGGTCTTGCCTTTTTAAATTTTTCAGTAGGCATCGGTTCTAATACTTCATCTATAATGAAGTCAGCATTGCGTACGGGTGAAATAATTTTATGTAAAGGTCGCCTATAAAATCGCACAGTCTCAGTTCCATCATGAGTCTTCCATTCATCAGTTAATAGTTCTGTAGCAAAATAGTTTTCCCTATTAAAATATGCGAAGTCCATAAAGGGGTGATGCACAGAAAAGACAAGTGTACCTGATTTCTCCAGAATTCGGTTAAATTCATGCATGACAGGTTCCCAATTCTTTAAATAATGTAATGTTAAGGAAGATAAGATTACATCAAATTGTTCATCTTTCAAGAAATCAAGAGGTTCATTTAAGTCAGCTTCTATTACTTTTGCATTACTTCCAACCCTTAGCTTTGTCATTTCAATCATTTTCGGACTAAAATCAAGCGCAGTAACATCTGCTCCATGATCCAGTAACCATTTAGTATACCAACCAGCTGCACATCCCGCATCTAAAACACGTTTCCCTGCTACATCAGGAAGTAACGATAAAGTCGCAGGTCTTTCATAATAGGCATTAAAAGGCTTTGAATCCACAAATTTAAAATAGTATTCAGCCATATTATTATAAGAATCAAGTGATATTTTACCCATTTTTCCACTCCTTTTAATTAAAACTAATACTCTTATGTATGCTTTTTCTGCCTGTCTATTTAAAAACCCATCTCTTCTTCTACAATACATAATTTTAACCTATCTTTTTCCATCTGTCCTTCAATGACAACTAAATAATTGCAGACTCTCTCTTTAGAATCACAATCAATACATTTATTTAATTCTACACACGGAGGATTATAGCCAGCTCTTTTTGCATTTAAAGGAGCTGCAACATTTTTAACTCTCAAAATTGCTTCATTTAATGTATCTTCAATCTTATTAATCCCGACTATTACAAGAACATTGTCTGGACCATAGATCATTGCAGCTACTCGATTTCCACTATGATCTATGTTAACAATTTTTCCATCAACAGAAATTGCATTACTTCCTGTTAAATACCATTCAGTAAATAATGATTTTTTCTTTAATTTAACTGATTCCTCTTTTGATTGTGCAAAAGTCTTATCAATTACACTATATCCATCTTTTGATAGTTCTTTAGAAAGATTCATGGACTTAAGTGTCTTTGAATTACCAATCCCAACAGAACTTCCTTCCGGAATAGTTTCTTTTATATATTCTTTTAATCTATCAGACGTTTCAAAATGTAATACCTCAATATTGCGGCTTTTAAAATTTTTAATTAGCTTGTTTAATTTTTTCTTATTCATTATTATCCCCTATAATTTTCAAGTCTTTTTTTATTTAGATAAGGTTCGATAAACCTTTTATAGTCGCTTTCAGGTATTTTTTTACCTATTCTTTTTTCAATTTCCTCAACTGATACTATTCTATCTTTAAGGTTTTCGCAAATATAATTATCACACCCAGAACAATTGTCTAACTCTTGACTAATAACACAGGGTCTTACTGGACAATCATTATCAATTAATTTTAATTCATCATTATCTGTCATACATCCGTCGCAATAAATGTCTTCTGGTTCAATCCGAAAACCAAAATATTTGTGCCAGCCATCACTAAGAATTGTCGGATTTTCTGGGTTATTTTCTATGTTAGGACCATAAGCTAAACATAAGTCACATCTGTATCCACATCTGGTAATGATTTGATCAGTCATTATAATACCACTCCTTTAAAAGGAAAACTTTAAACTAGTTTTTCAATAATTTAATGAGTATTAATCATACTCTAATTCATAACCAATACATAATCTTGGTTTTAAAGCATCATCATCTTCTATCAGATTATATTTTTTCTTAATTTTTTCAAAATCTTTCACTGAGCAGGAACCGCGCATTTCCCAGCAATCAAAGCCATCTTCTTTCAAAATCTCTTTGTGTTTTTCATCTGGCAAAACACTAAATTGCCAGTGCCGCTCTATCTCTTTCATGCCTAATTTTTCATAATACTTTTGAGCTTTTTCGTCCTGGGAATACCAGATAGATTTGTTGATAACGTACTTATTATTTAAAATTTCATGTGCTCTTTTGATCAAACCTTTTCCTATTCCCAGCCCTCTGTACTCCCTATGTACACCAAATTCCCAGACAAAACCATATTCACCTTCAACTATATCGATTACTTCAGAATTAATTTCTACAGTAATTAAACCTACCAAATTCCCATCTACTTCGGCAACAAGATCTACTACTTCACTTTTATACTCAGGTTTTTGATGGATTACTATCCACCAGGCATATGAATCAACCATAATTGCAGCATGTAAATCTAGCCATTCTTTTTCATCAGAAGCACTATACTCCCTTATTGAGAATTCTATACTCACATAAACGCCCCTTACTGATTACTTTTTCTCATTAATACAGTCCATAAAAAATCTTCTCCAAATACATCACCTGTATTATCTCGATCCATTTCTCTGAATTCAATAATCTCAAAAAATTGTTTTAATACCTCTTTAAGCTTATATTCACTAAAACCCAGTCCACCTTTCATAGAAAGTTCTCGGTAAACATCATAATCTGAAATATTAGCTCCACCCTTAAGGTTAAAACAAACTAAACCAAAATTACCTCCAGGTTTAAGCAATTTCCATACTTTATTCAAATATTCAAATCTTCTATGTGGTTTAATATGATGCAAAACACCTGAATCATATATAAAATCATATGTTTCGGCAGGTTTAACAAAATCAAAAAAGGATATAGATTGAAAGTTCACTGTAACATCAGCTTGCTTCATGCGTTTAAGCGCCCACTTAATTGAATCCTCTGAGAAATCTATTGCATCAACAGTAAATTTTTCTTTTGCTAAATATATAGCATTTCGTCCCGGGCCACAACCAATTTCCAACGTTTTTCCTGGGGTTAAATAACTGTTTTCTATATATTGAGTTAGATTTTCATCAGGGACATTTTTAAAAAAAGGTATGTCTTTTTCCCTATCCTTATAAAAATCGTCCCACCAATCACCTTCTCTTTGTTCCATTAAGTAATCAAGCATTTTTAATACATCATCTTTAGAATTAATAATCTCCTGATCAATTTCTTTCACTGGACCACTTCCTTAAATTTACCTAATTAATTGAAAAAAATATCCTCACTTCTTACCCGACCTATCCCAAGAATTCGACCATCAATATCTTCTACTTTAAACTCATAACTACCATAAGCATTCATAGCAGGTGGATTGAAAATTTTTGCCCCATTCTTCATTAGTTCTTCATAAAATGCATCAACATCTTCAGGTACTAGATAAGCATCATAAGCTGCCCCATATTTTGCTTTATTTGATTTTACTAATCCCTTCTGGGACTCAACAAGAACTATTTCAACATTATCCCGATAGCAGGCAGCAAATTTTTCTTCATGATCAAAATGTTCTACCACCCTAAATCCTAGAACTTCGTTATAATATTCTGCAGTTTTCTTTACATCAGGAGTAACCAGGACAATTGCACAACTCAACAGTTTGGATTTACCCATACGAAATCACCTCATTTTCTATATTTTTCCAGCAAGAAAGGTTGCTCTCTTTGCACCTTCAGTAAATTTCTTTTTATTTTTTGTTCCTGCATAAACTGCAAGAATCTCAAGTCCTGTATCTTCAAGCCATTTTTTTATTTCAGATGCTGAAACAGGATGTTTTTGCTGAACATAGGATATCTCATCTTTTTTTCCATCAGGATATTCTACTTCAATCCTTCTTTGGGCTTTCCATAAACGATTTTCCCTATCTACCCAGATAGGTTTACAATAACCCTGCATTTTTACTCCATGTGGACATTCTCCTGAAGGAAAGATTTTTTCTTCTACACCAATCTTACACCAGCTTTCATCCAGTAAACCTTCCATATTATCATTATCTATAAAGACTAAACCACCTGTTTTTAGCGCATGAAAAGCTTTTTCGATTACAATTTGTTGTTCGTCTAGAGTGGCAAGTTCATACATACAATTTCCACCCAAAACTACAAGATCAAATTGGTTTGGCCAATCTGTTTTTAAAACATCTGCGTTGATTAATTGAACATTATCCAGCAAACTATCTTCATATCTTTTAATTTTGTTTCTTAAATGATCTAACATCTCTGAGGACAGATCTATTCCAGTCACCTGATAGCCCTTTTTAATCAATGGAAAAAGAATCCTACCATTCCCACAAAAAGGTTCCAGAATACGCGGTGATTTCATTTTCTTTAAAAGCTCACATAAAAAATCAACATCATCGCTTCTTGTTTCAAGCTGATCATAAATCTCCGGTAAATGTTCATTAATATCATACATGTTTTATTCCCCTTAAAGAATTAATCATTTACCATTATATATTATATTTACTAAAAACCCATTAACACATGTTTATCTGACTCTGGAGCTTTTTCCAATGCATACCTAAAGATAACACGAGGTAAACTATCAACATTATCTTTTAAATAATGATATACCTCATCAGGATAACTTAAATAAGCATATTTAAGCAGCCAACCTACACCTTTTTGAACATGTATTTCATTATCATCTTTTAGTTTTTCCACAACTTCAAGTACTTTTTCAAAAGGGTAATTCACTTTAAAGCTCCTGGTAGATTCCAGTAAGCAAACTGGTACAGCTCTCCTAACATATGTCTTGGTTGAATCAGCCCATTTCATTATTTCTTCAAATAGTTGAGGATGTTTTTCTACCATTGGATTTAAGACCCTATAACAAAAAACATCACACCTACCCCAGCTTTTGATATAATTATATAACCACTTTTCAAAATAATCCATATACTCAAGCTGATAAAGCTTTTTTCTTTTTATCCATTCGGTTACAAGCCAGAAGATCTTACCATCCTCTGTAGATTCAAGCTTTTCGTATTCGTCTTTTATCAAATTTAAAATTTCGGATTTTTCCATTTTTATATCATCCTCACCTAAAACTTTTATTCTAAATCACTTGTAACACCAGGATATAATAACACTGAAGTTATTCCTTCCATAATACTTCACTCATAATTAAATAATTCTATGATTCCCTTAAGTTTCCTTGCTTCAAAACTACATTTTTTAATGTCCCTCAGCTCCCTACCTTAATAGTGTGTTTTTAGAAATAACCGGCAAAGAGCTGAGAGATTAATGGAGAAAAGAATAACTCCTGGTATATAACATCTACCACTTATCTTTTAAATTTTCTTCATAAAAGCGTAAAAGACGCCTAACTTTTGGTAATGCCTGTAAAGGTGAATACACCCACTTAACCATTTCCACGAATTCCCTATACCACATCCTGAAGTCATCATATTTACTATAGTGCATAATTGACTTCTTTTTATTTTCATTCCAGGGTTTTAGTCCGGCAAAATGGGTTCCGTAAAGAACATCCATTTTGGGCTGGCAATTAAAGCCGCTGTATCGAAGATCAACATTGTGCCATAGGCCTGACCAAAAATAAGTGGCAAATTGCATTTCTGGCCATTTAAACAAGCTTATTTTCTCTATAATAGCGGGTTCTTTCAGGGTTTCCATTATTCTATCGTATTCCTTTTTCTCAGGATGTAAAACCCAAATGCAGGCATTAACTCCCAAGTTTGTCGGATCACTCCATACCCTGTTAGTTAATTCAGCAGGTATCGGCTCACCATGACGGCAAACATCTTCATATTTATCGTGCCAAGTCCATTTTTCATCAGATCGCATATATGGTTTAGAAGTAACAAAATGTTCTTTTCTTTCATTAATAATTCCGGCCGGAGTTTGTAGTTCAAATAATTCATCATAACGGCATAACGGCATTATATCTGCATCTAAAACCACAATTTTATCATATTCAAATCCTAGTCCTCCATATTTCCCCAGCCTGAGAGCCTGAAAACGAGTAAATAAATAAGGGCGGTCCTGGCGTTGATGACTGTGTTCATGCCTTACAAAGATTTCTTCTACTTCAACCACATAATCAAAGAGCTGGGATAACCCCTCTCTCCCTTTTATAGTAACGTCTTTAGTTACTAGGCATACCAGATCTGCGCTTGTGCACTGTTTTCTAAGTCGATAGGCAAGTACTAACGCTCCCGGAATATAGCTGTCGTTTCTCATTACAAATGTTACATAAGCATATTTTTTTGATTTTATCATCATACTCTCCTTTATTTAAGGGAGCATCTGAAATCGGATAAATTAAAAAATATGCATTATTATTGAATTTTAACATTCCAATTTGCCCCCTTTACTAGTCTAGCCTACTCATCTAGTAAAGGGTTGTGCCATGTACTGCACTCCAGATCAATGTGTTCACCTCCTTATTCTAAATTAACATAAAAAAAGCCACCCGAGAACATACTGTTCCTGAGTGGCGCTTTTTATAAAATATGAAAATTTATTTTATAATCTGCATTTAAAGAATAATAAATAGCTATGTGTTTATCACATAGTTATTGTTTATACTTTTTATTTTTAAACAGCTGCTCTTAATTAAGAGGGCATAATAAAAAAAGACATAAATCCCCCTTATTTAATAGTAATAATCTATTAAATTTATCTTAAATTAAGAACAGTAACTATCATTAATTCTACCCCTTTTTTATTCGCTAAATTTAGTATATATAAATAGTAATAATTTGTCAATATTTTTTTCAGAAAGTTTTTCAGGAAGTGCTAATTAATTACCATCAAGCATATCACCTAAACCACCTAATACTGATCCTTCTCCTTTACGCTTTCCACCGACCTGTGGGGCACTTTTGATAATCCGGTCAGCCAGTCGGGAGAATGGTAAGCTCTGCAGATAGACTGTTCCCCTCCCCCTCAGAGTGGCCAGAAATAATCCTTCTCCTCCAAAAATCATTGATTTAAGATTACCGGCTCTCTCAATATTATAATCGATGCCATCTGTGAAACCAACTAAACAACCAGTATCAACTTTTAAGACCTCATTATCTAATTCTTTTTTTACAACAGTTCCACCAGCATGCAAAAATGCTTTACCATCTCCGCTAAGACGCTGTAAGATAAACCCTTCACCACCAAAAAATCCGGTTCCGATTCTTTTAGTAAATGCTATATCAACTTTAGTTCCCATTGCAGCACATAAAAAGGCATCTTTCTGGCAAGTGAAATTCCCACCTGGCATTTCCGCCAGCTCAAGAGCAATGATACGTCCAGGATAAGGTGCAGCAAAAGCTATCTTTTGTTTACCAACAACTCTATTGGTAAAATGAGTCATAAAAATAGATTCACCAGTTAAAACTCTTTTTCCAGCACCAAATAACTTACCCATTAATCCATTACCTACTTCTGTGCCATCACCCATTTTAGTTTCAAAAGAAATTCCATCATCCATCCAGTTCATCGCACCAGCTTCAGCAATAACTGTCTCTCCAGAATCTAATTCAATTTCAACAACTTGCATATCATCGCCTATAATTACATAATCAATTACATGACTCTGCATCCATCTGACCTCCAGTTTAGTTAAGTTATGCCAACAATATTCTTTACAGAAAACTATTTTCCTGCTCCTTTAACATATTATTAATATACTACTTTTTCACCTGCTTTATAAACAGCAGAAATATTTTTCTCCCCGGGCGAAGGGTAAAACCTTTTTAAAATGTCATTCTAGATCACTTAAATTCCTTTCAGAAAACAACTTAATACCTAATAATGATGTAATTAATAAATATATAATTGTTCTTAATAAATTCCAACTAAGAAATAAGTTGTTTTGTTGTAAAACAATATTATTTCCTAATGGCGGCAATATAAAATTAAAATAATACAGAACCCTTTCAAATGGCAAATTTTTATACCAGCCAGGGATTGCACCAAAACCAATCACCAATAAACCCACTATTTGAAATTTGTTTCCAGTCGTATAAACCGAAAAAAGATTATAAGTCATTATCGTTAAAACCACATTAAGCAAACTAAAGATTATTAGACTAGCAGTAAAAAATTCAGAAAATGTTAATCCAGATACTATTAGAATATATAAGTCCATCATTAAACTAAAACCCAGAGTAATGGTAAAACTTGAAAATATTGATACCAGATAAAAATCTCTCCTTGTTACCCTGTTCAAAAGTACATAAATAGAACGATCATAATTAATCTTATTTAATTGAAATGTTGTAATAAGCGCAACAATAATTAAAGCAATATTCTTGACCAAGACTACATAATCATAACTATAAGGTGCATATCTGTAATCTAATAAATAACCACAAAATAATGCTATGGTAAAAAACTGCAAAATAAAATGTGTTCTCCGCCAGTAATTCTTTATTAGGAAAAGTAATAAATAGACCATTCTAACCATTCTTATCACTACTTTCAACAAGGTATGCCAGAGTTATTTCTTCTAAAGATGCTTTAAATGTAGTTAATTTATTAACTTTAAGATTGTTAGAAAGTAGCAATTGCATAACAGTATAATATAAATCATCATCATTTGCAGGAAAAATAAGTTTATTATCATTTACTTTTACTTTTGCTAGCTCAGCAAAAATTTGTGAAAGCTCTATCGATTTTTCATTAACTTCCAGTTCAATTTTTTCTTTTTTGTTTAAGGTCTCATTACTAATAATATTTATTTGACCATTATGTAAAACACCGATGACATCAGATAACCGTTCAATTTCATACAAATTATGAGATGTAATCAATACAGTAGTTCCCTTTTGATTAATTCTCAATATTATTTCTCTTATCTTTGACTGTCCAACTGGATCCAGGCCTGTCATAGGTTCGTCCAGTATCAATAATTCTGGTCTATGTAAAAACGTCTGAGCTAAACCAACCCTCTGCAACATACCTTTGGAAAAATTTCTGAGTAATTCATTGCGAGAAGATTCCAGAGATACTAATTTTATAGCCTCATCAATTTGTTTTTCTGTTATCTGATGAGATGAGATTTTCCCAAGATAAAATAAATATTCCTTCAAACTAAAATTAAGATGGTAATAAGGTCTTTCCGATAAAAAACCAACTTTCCCTCTGGGAAGTTTTTTGTAATCATAGCCAACTATTTCAATCTGCCCTTCATCTGGATTTAACAGACCTAATAATATCTGTAATAGTGCAGCCCCATTACTCCCTATTAAGCCAAATATAGAGCCCTTGGGAACATTAAAATTAACATTCCTCAAGACCTCGTTCTTTCCATAGGAAAAAAATAAACTTTCTACTTCTAACATATTTCACTACACCTCATTAAAATATATAACATTTACTAATGGTTTTTCTTAAAAATATTTATTCCCCGATGAAGGACTAAAAATAACAGAAACAAGATAACTATAAAAGCAGGCACAATCTCAAGCGAAATGTTCCGGGCCAGAATACCTGCCAGACCAGGAAGTAAAGCTCCACCCACTCCAGCTCCAGCAATCTGCAATCCAATTGTATTTGCTGTATGCTTTTTACCAACCCTAAATGATGTATCTGATACCAGTGCAGGAAAAATGGGAGCAATTGCTATACCAGCTAAGATTAAACCTAACAGGGAAACCCATTGTCCTTTGTTTAAAAATATTAATAAGCTACCAGTCAGACCCAGTAATGCCCCAGACTCAATAAGTCTCTTACTACTGATTCGAAAAGACATAAATCCAGCCAGTATTCTTCCAATCGTAAAGGATCCCCAGTATCCTCCCACCCATAATCCGGCTAATTCTGAACTGATTCCACGAGATTCGGTAAGGAGTGTATATGACCAATGTCCCAGCGATAATTCAATACCTACATAAATAAAAAATAGTCCTACACTCATCCAGACTGGAATCTTTTTTAAAGTCTGAATCAGATCAACTTGCGAACTCAATTTACTATCTGCCATTCCGTTTTCAACGTTTTTTTGGATCTTTTCTTGCTCAGTTTCAGATACCTTCCACATAGAAATGGTTAATATAAAAACCAGAGCAAGTAGTATCTGAGCAGCACCAACAACAATATAGCCAGTGCGCCAGGTTCCTGTTAATTTTAGTCCAGTAGACATAATGATTGGTCCCAGAGTAACTCCAATCCCAAAACTTGCATGCAGCCACTGCATCAAATTTTCTCCAAAATTGGCTTCTACATAAGTATTAAGTCCAGCATCTATTGCACCCGCTCCCAGACCTGCCAGTACAGCCAGCAAAGGCAATAACCACCAGACAGGAGTCAGGGTATAACCGACCAGAGCCAGCCCTGTAGCAAAACAGCTCGCAGCCAGTACAAAAGCTACGCCAAACCTTTTGATTAAAACTCCGTTAAAAAAACTGGAAGTAAGATAACCTCCTGTAAAAGAAACAAGCAGAACTCCCAAAGCATCTAGCGGAAGACCAAAACTGCTTCTCATATCTGGCCACGCTACTCCAAGTAAACCATCGGGTAATCCCAGAGATATAAAGGCAATATAAATAAGTAAAATTAAACCAAGCTTTGATTTATTACTTCGCTGTTCAGCCATCTAATATGCATCCTTCCTTTCTCTGTTAAATATAGCTAATTATCTTTCTCTTTTTACACACGGAAACAATGCCGAAAACAATAAGAGCAGAGCTGAAAATATAATTGAATAAAAGAGCCAATTATAGGCTATTGGAAAAACAGATGCAAGAAAAAAATATTCCAGATTAATAATCCATAAAAAACTTAAGCTAAAAATTATAAAAAGGATAAATTGCACCAACCTCAATGACCTAGATGATTTTGACAGAGGATAAAACTTACGTCTGCTAGTAACAATTCCTTCTACAATCGACCAAAATTGCCAGAAAAGAATAAAGAAAAGCAGACCAATTATGATCCAGACTAATTTCTGGGCAAGAATTATTTTTGTCATACCAACAGAAAAATTACCACTCCAGTGCCCCCAGTCACTTAAGATATAGGCAAATGGAGGCCAACTGCGTTGACTATTGGCCAAAATCACAATTCCATCTCCTGTTTCGGGAACAGAATGAAAATGTGTCATCCAGCCAGTTCCCTGTCCGCCATGAGAAACGGCAAATCTACCATCTGGAAGTTGCTCAATAAAATGCCCCAGTCCATAGGAGTCAAAAACAATTCCATAATAACCCGGTATAGAGAGAACCGGACTATATATTTCATTAATACTCTGACTAGCAAGGACATTATTTTTTCTACTGGAAGTTGACATACCTGCTATCATGAAATTCGCTATATCACCTACGGTAGAATATAAATTTCCGGAAGCCTTCATTGCATATGTATAGACTGGAACTGGATTACCATTAATATCATAACCAAGCGGTACTTCCGCTGCCCAGCTAGTATTTATAGTATAAGCTGAGTTATCCATCCTAAGTGGTTTTAAAATTTCTGCTTCCATATATTCCGAAAAATCACGAGCAGTTGCCTCTTCTATCAATAATTCCAGTAAGTTAAATCCTGTATCAGAATATGAGAATTTTTGAGCAGGCTCCCACATTAAAACAGCTTCTTCAGTTAACAATTCTTCTAGAGAAGGCATCTTCTCACCAGGAGAGTAAAGAGCTTCTTCTCCTATAGTACCCAACGGCAAACCAGCACTGTTACTGAGTAATAATCTCGGTGTTATTTTTTCCACAGAAAATTTAGTATCTGGGAAATCCCAGTTATAAATATTATCCATCACTGGTTCATCCAACTTTATTTTCCCTTCTTCAACTAAATTCATCACTCCCCAGACTGTAACTGGTTTAGAAATAGATTCAACCCGACAGATAGTAGTATTAGTCATTTTTTCCTTTTTACTTAAATTTGCATAACCATACGCTTTTGTCCAGACTTTTTCCCCATTTTTTATCAAAGCGATATTAATACCCGGTATCTTATAATCCTCCATTAAAGTAGGAATACGTTTATCCAGATGAGAAGTAAAACTACTTAATGGTGCACCTTCATTTACTATTTTTGTCGGATATATTTTTGCTGAAATTATAACAAGTAAAAAAACAATAATAATTAATATTAAAAATTTTAACCAAAATTTGCTATTCACCAATCTTACCTCTTTTCTTCAGTTCTTTCCACAGATCATCAGTAAAAAATCCTCTACTTACTCCACTAACCGGGCCAGTCATTAGCACATGCTGATTATTTTTTATTTCTATCAAAATTGTCCCACCCGGCATCTGCACATTAATTTTTTCATCCACTTTACCTAATTTATATGCTACACTGGCTGCTGCACAACTACTGCTACCTGACGCTAAGGTATAGCCAGCTCCACGTTCCCAAATCTCTATTTGAATATTTTCTCTATCTATTATTTTTAGCAATTGCATATTTATTCTATTAGGAAAAATATGATGCTTTTCAACTAAAGGGCCAATTTCAAATGCTAATTTTTTAGAAATATCTTTGACAGGTATGACACAGTGGGGATTACCAATTGATAAACAAGTCATTTGATAGCTCTTATCACCAATTTCTAACTCTTCCTCAATAACATCCCTTTTTTCTCCTTTTACAGGAATTAGATCACTTCTAAACGTGACCTTACCCATATCAACTTTTATATTCTCTGCCTGTCTGTCAAGGACTTCAACTGATACTTCACCACCAGCAGTATTTAAGAAAAACCTTCTATTTTTCAGATAATCATTTTCAAAAAGGTACTTAGAAAAAATTCGTACTCCATTACCACTTTTTTCAGCCTCACTACCATCAGGATTATATATTTGCAGGCTAATTTTACCATCATTAATAAATGGTCCATATAAAATACCATCAGAACCAATCCCAAAATTACGATTACAGATTAAACGTATATTTTTCTGTGTGAGCTTAATATTTGTTTTGTTAGGATCAATGACAAGGTAGTCATTACCTAAAGCATGGTATTTGTAAAAATCATATCTCATTTTTATCTCCCTTTGAATTTTTTTTACAGATTATTTTTTTCACAAATTATTATTTTCATTAATTGAATTTATTAATTTTTCTACAACACTTAGTTGGTTAAATATTGAAACATTACTTACTACTGCTAAACTATAATCCTTTTCTGGACAGTAAAATACAGCAGCACCAAAGCCAGGAATGGTACCTGTATGGCCATAAAGTCGGTCACCATTAATTTCAAGTACCCTTAATCCCAATCCATAGCCAATTTGATTTTGCACATCTGGATCCTCTTCTTCAATATATTGCATCATCTCAGTTAATGTATTATCACTTAGAAAGTTTCCTCTAAACAGACTATCAATAAATTGACGTAAGTCTTTAGAAGTTGTCGCTATCGCTCCAGCTGAAAAACCCAATGTTGCAAATGAATTTTCGGTCGGCTTAAAATCATGGGTTCCTAAAGGAATTATATCACGATCAAAACCAGTAATTAAATTATCAGGAATTTCCTGGTAAGGAATAAAAAAGGTATTATCTAATACTAATGGATCAAATATATATTCCTGATAAACTTTTTCTAAAGGTTTAGCAGTTATCTTCTCTATTATTAGACCTAACATTAAGTAATTTGTATTTGAGTAAAGGTGTCTATCTCCCGGTTCAAAATAAAAATCTTTTTCAACCGTAGATGCAAGAACAGTTTCAGCTTCCCAAACTTTTTTTGTAAATATAGCAGACTGTAATCCGAACCAGAAATTTTCTGTATAATTATATATTCCACTTGTATGATTTAATAGTTGCCGAACCGTAATTATATCAGATTTAGGGAAGTCTGGAAACCATTTATCTACCTTATCATCCAGATTAATTTCTCCATTTTCGGAAAGCTTCATTACGACAGCTGCTGTAAATATTTTCGTGACACTACCGACTCTAAAAATATGTTGAGTAGTAAGTGGTATTTCTTTTTCTAAATCTACTGAACCGCTCACACTAAACCATTCATAATCTCCCATTCTTAATGAAGCTTGTATTCCGGGAAGATCCAGGTTTTCTACCTCACTGTCTAAAACCTGTTGTAATTTATTAGCCAATAAATCAGCCTGAGCATAAATTTCAATTTGATAACAGGCTAGCACAATTAAAACCATTCCAATAATTAATAATAATTTAAAACTTCTATTCATAATAATCTCCTTTGTTAAAACCTTGACAATAGTCCTTTACACCCAGACATCATTGTAATCTTCTACAAATTGAGAAAAAGAAATAGGTTCTTTACATAATAATCTAGATAACTTATCGGTAGTTTTATCAGCTTTACCTAATTTAGCTACTGTATAAAGAGCTAGCATGACCATTATTTTTTCACCTTTGCAATAGCTGGTGGACGGACCAATAGTATTTTATCTATATCTATTAAGGCATTTTTTACAGTTTCCAGATTTTCAAAATCAAATTTCCTAAATTTTATTTCTTCATAATCAAGACTTTTCTCAGCTCTGCTAATATTTCTTACCGCAGCAATTATCTCAAACTCTGTTTTTCCATTTTCTAAAAGTTTTTTTATCGTCTCTCTACCCACATTACCTGTTGCTCCTGTAATAAGTATTTTAGATTTGATAACTAATCACCTTATTCTAATCCATTCAGGAAATATTTTATCATTTCATGATCGTCTGCAGTTAATTTACGGTTAAGTTTCTTTGCTAACTCTGCTTTAATCATTTCAATATCTTTCTCTTTGTTTTTTACTAGCTTAGCAATCTGGCGCAGATCACGGGCTTCACTTAAAAACTCTTTTCTCCGAACTGGTTTCCAGTGGGATTCAACATTAATTTCAAAATCATAACTCTCAATTCTGGCCAGCATGGGAATGAGTTTAGCAATAGTATATGTCCACTTGTCAGCATATAAATCAGGAGCCAGGCAGTCACCGAGAAAGATTATCTTTTCTTCTTCAACATAAATTAAGTTAGAATCAGCAGCATGATCTCCTCCAATATTCTCTATTATACAGCTAACTCCACCTAAATCAATTGTGATTTTTTTGTTGAAAATTATATCTGCTGAGACAATTTTAATATCTGTCAGATTTTCGTACTCCTTTTTCATCATCTCTGCACAGAAAGGTATTTCAATCTTATCAGATACCCTTTGGTCCAGTGCCACTTCTGTCCACTCATAAGTTTTTAACTCAGCAATTTTTTCTTGAGTCTTTTGATTGGCAATAGATAAAGCGTCTATAGCATCTAGCCCAAAAATATGATCCCAATGCCAGTGGGTTAGGACAACAAAATCTGGTCTAGGTAATCCCATTTTATTTAATTCTGCTAAAAATAAATTAGCATGGGCAGCAGAATTACCTGCATCAATCAGCAAAGTTTTATTTTCACCCACAACTGCAGCCAAAATAGGCCTATCTGTTTCCTCTTCTGCTGGTAAATAATATATCTTATCTGTTATCTTTTTCAATAAGCTTTTCATACTCATTCTCCTTTATTAACGTCTAACTAATTATTTATTACATAAATTATTGATTCATCTTTTGCAGATAATATTTTTCTCCAATTGATACTTTAAAATCTAAAAAAATTGCTGCAGTTATATAATTCACTAAGGTTTATCAATTTCCTTTGTACAAAGGATACTTTTTATCTCATTTACTTTACTATTTAGCAGATCTTTGTTATCTGCCTCTACAACTAATCTTAAATAAGGTTCTGTATTGGAGGGTCTGACATTAAACCACCAGTCTTCATACTCAATCCGGTAGCCGTCAAAATCATAAAATGCAGTTGGGTTATTTTCCTTCACAAAATGATCTTTTAATTTATCCATCATCTCTACTTTATTTTCTATTTTAAAATTAATCTCGCCTGAACTGTGATATTTATCTAGCTCTGCAATTAATGAAGAGATAGTTTTACCTTCCTTTTTTAATCTAGCTGTAACATTTAATACAACCAGAGCAGTTAACAGACCAGAATCACAATAAAAGAAATCTTTAAAGTAATAATGGCCAGCCAATTCACCACCACAGATACAGTCGAGTTCCCGCATTTTTAATTTTGCATAAGCATGGCCAACCTTCCACATATGGGTATTACCACCCATTCTTTCAATATGTTCTTTGACAGACCACGAAGTCCGAATATCATAGAGAATTTCTTGGCCAGCATCTTTATTAATATAATATTCTGCCAGGAGAGCGATGATTAAATCTGGAGATATAAATTCTCCTCTTTCATCCAGGAACATAACCCGGTCACCATCACCATCAAAGATCAAGCCAAGATCAACTTTTTTTGCAAGAACGAGTTCTTTTAAATCCCGGCGGTTCTCTTCCAGGAGAGGATTAGCCTCATGGTTAGGAAATGTTCCATCCACTTCATTAAATAGATAATCAGGTTCGTCGCCAAAGATATCATTGAGCAGCAGAGCAGCCATCCCGTTTGACGCATCAATAGCCAGATTTAGATCTGTTAGGTCAGGTAAGTAAGAAGATTGAAATTCAAGATACTTATCCTTAAAATCATGCTCAAAAATTTCGCCTTTTTCTGCTTCGGTTACTGGAACAACCTCTTTATTTTCTATCATATTTTCAAGGTCACTTAGACCTGAGTCATAACCAACAGGCAGTGCATTCTCTCTGGAAATTTTCAAACCATTATATTCAGGCGGATTATGAGAGGCTGTAATCATCACAGACCCCTTGTATCCATAGTTTGCAGTCCCATAATAGACCATTGGCGTAGTTGCATAACCCAATTTATAAACATCAGCACCTCTGTCATTTATCCCTGCTGCTAAGCTTGCAAAAATCTCTGGTGTTGACTCACGATCATCGTACCCGATCAGGATTTTTTCCGTATCAAGCAATTCTGGTAGAAAATAACCGATTTTATAGACATCTTCTTTTGTAAAATCTTGATTATAGACTCCTCTGATATCATATGCCTTAAATGCATTATTCACTTTTATCATCTCCTCATTATTTATTCTTCCACAATTATTGTAAATTAAAAACCACATTTTCTCAAGTTGAGATAAATGTGGTCTTCAGGAAATTATTATTTTTTCAGTCTAGAGGCCTAAATATGTTTTCTGAATATGCTCATTATTAGAAAGCTTTTCTGCATTATCTGCAAAGGCAATCTTACCATTTTCTAAAACATAACCTCTGTCGATAACTTTTAAACCCTGTCTCACATTCTGTTCAGCCAATAATACTGAAACATCCTGTTTTTTTATTTCATTTAGCTTTTTAAAAAGATCAGTCACCAAAGAAGGCTGTAATCCTATGGAAGGTTCATCTAGAATTAAAAGTTTTGGATTAGACATTAACGCTCTTCCAACAGCTAACATGCGCTGCTGTCCGCCACTCATTGTTCCGGCAAGTTGCTTTTCTCTTTCTTTTAGAATAGGAAAGATCTGATAAATGGATTGTAAGTTTTCCTCAATCCTCTTTCTGGCCTTCGGTATATAGGCTGCACCTAAACGCAGATTCTCTTTAACCGACATTAAAGGAAATAATTCTCTTCTTTGTGGAACAAGGGCTATCCCCTTTTTGGTAATATTATGAGTTTCAAAATCTGTAATTGATTCACCATTATATATAACTTCACCAGAGCCTGCACTTACAAGACCCATAATCGCTTTAATCAAAGTACTTTTGCCAGATCCATTTGGACCAAAAATTCCAACAGCTTCATTATTACTAATCTTTAATGAAAGATCCCAGATTACCTGAATCTTATCATATGAAACATCGAGGTTATTAATTTCTAGCATATTATTCGTCCTCCCCTAAATAAGCAGCAATAACATTTTTCTGTTGGGATACTTCTTCATAAGGACCTTTAGCAATAATCTGGCCCTGGTCTAGTACAATAACTCTACTGGTTAATTCTTTTACAACTTTCATAATATGTTCTACTACACAAATAGCAAGATCTCTTTTCTGAAGTTTTCTGATTACATCAATCAATTCATATGTTTCTTCCATATTTAATCCCGCCATTAGCTCATCTAGAAATAAAAGATCAGGATCTGAGGCCAGAGCTCTACCCAACTCAATCTTTTTTAACTCCAGCACTGTTAACTGATCAATGGAACGATCAAAATTATTAAATCCAATTAATTTACATATTTCCTTTGCCACTTCTCGTGCGTCTTTTAAACCCATTTTTTGACCAAATAATGCACCAATCATAATATTTTCAATTGCAGTTAAATCATCTAAAGGGCGGACAGTCTGAAATGTCCGGGAAATGCCTTTTTGATTTCTTTCATGGGCTGCAAAGTTTGTTACATCCTCACCTGAAAAGATGATCTTTCCACTAGTAACAGGTAGAGTACCTGCAATCAAGTTAATAATCGTTGTTTTGCCTGCACCATTAGGCCCAATTATCCCTAATATTTCACCGTTATCTACAGAAAAACTTAGATCATTTGTTGCAACTAATCCTCCGAATTTTTTTACAACATTTTTAGTTTCAAGACTGGGCATTTATATCACTCCCAACATTGTCTTTGCTAGCAAATAGTTTTTTTACTGATTTAAAGATACCCTCTGGTAAAAAGAGTACTACCAGGACAATAATTACTCCATATACTACTAAATGTCCATAAGGAATTAATAATTTCAGATATTCCGAGATTAGACCTAAGATTAAGGCACCAATAATAGGTCCACTTGTAGTATATATTCCTCCAACTAGTGCCATTGCAATTGGCAGTAATAAGAAGTTTAGTGAGAAAGTACTTTCAGGATTAACAAATGCAAATTGTTGAGCATAAAAAGCTCCAATCACTCCTTGAATTGCAGATGTAATTACAAAAACAAGCAGTAAATACTTAAAAACATCTATTCCACTTGATTTAGCAGTGGTCTCATCATTTCTAATAGAATTAATAGCAAAACGAATCTTAGTTCTCTTAAACATTTCCGAAATTCCTATTACCATAAATGTTATCAATAAAATAGCCCAGTAAATTAACTTAGGATCTCCATTAAAAATAGCATTTGGTAAAATAGTTCCACTTGCTCCACCAGTTATATCTGATAAGTTTCTAATAATTACTGAAAAAACATGTGTCAAAGCAAGTGTAGTAATAGCAAAATATATTTCTCTTAATCTAAGGACGACAAAACCAAGAGCAAAAGCAATGATTGCGGAAAATAACCCACCTAGAATTATGCTTAAAATAGGATTTAGACCCAAATTTGCAACTGCCAGGGCCGAAGCATAAGCACCAATTCCAAAAAATCCTGCTGTCCCAAAAGATAACTGGCCTGTTCTCAACATCATATCCCAGCTTAAACTTAGAGAGAGGAAAACAAAAATACTAATAAAAATACTTAAAACATATGCTCCTGTAAAAAATGGTAAAACTACTGCGAGAGCTGTTAAGATGATTAATATTGCTTTTTTGTTCATTAGTTACCCTCCCTATAAGATCTTGCAATGATTACGGCAATTAAGACTCCAAAAAATACAATATCAGCCCAACCACCGGCACCTGGGATAGATTTAATGACTGCTTCACCAATTCCTAAGCCAATTCCAGCAATTAAAATTCCATTCATATTGCCCAATCCAGCCATAGCTGCCAGCGCAAAAGATTTTAGAGAAAATGGAGAACCAACTGCGGGAAAAATTGCTGTCCTAGGTAACATAACAGCTCCTACTAAGCCTAAAATTGCAACGGCTAAAGTAAAAACAAAAAGATAAACATAACTTACATTGATACCGACAATTTTAGCACCTCTTGGATTTTGTCCAACTGCAAATGTTGCCTGGCCTAAACGAGTCTTTTTTAAGAATAACTGTAGTAAAATCAAAACTGCTATTGCCATAAAAAAGTATAAAAATTCATAAGTCCCAAAACTGAAATTACCAATTGACATAGATGAATACGAATAAGAAGTAAACACATTCCTAGGTCTTGATGTCCAAATGATATTAATAATTTCAATAAGTATTAATGAGACACCAAATGTTAATAGTAACTGATTTAAATGTCCATCTTTTAATACATGTTTAATTGTCAACAAATATATACCCGCTCCAATCAGTGAGAGTATGATGACAACTGGAATAATTGATAAAAGTGGATCCAGATTAAATCTTTCATATAGCATATAGGAAAGATAGAGGCCAACCGTTAAAAATTCACCATGAGCCAGATTAAGCACACCTAAAATTCCCAACACAAGTGCAAGGGGCAGGGCTATGAGAGCATAGAGACTTCCGCGTTGAATACCATATATTAATGCATGTGGCTGCCAAAGTGCAATTATCAATATTATTAAAGCAAGTAAAAATAACATAATATATTGTTTTTTAGTTAATGACATATGTACCCTCCATTCTTTTAATCATATTTTAAGTATTAAATTACAGCCGGGCCAAACTGACCCGACTGTAATTATTTATTAATTACCAGGAAAAAGGATATTCGATTTCTGTAGTTGCAAATTCAAATGGCCAGATTACATGTTGTTTGCCATCTTGATACTGTAATATTTTTTGTCTTGTAAAACCTTGATTTTGAATAATATTACTTGGTGAAATCTCTAAAGTCGAACCAAGTGGTGATACATATTTAGTTGATTTAAGAGCACTGATAACTGCTTCTTTTTCTAGTGTGCCAGCTTTTTCAATTCCCTTAGCTAGGAACTTGATATTTGTATAACCTAGTGGAGCAAAATAAGTAGCTGGTTCTTCATCATGCATTTCAACATAAGCATCCCAGAAATGTTTAGCAACATCGCTAACTTCATTTAAAGCAGGCGCCCACATACCATAAAGAATTACTTTATCAGATAATGGATTTCTACCAAAGTTAGCTGGCCATCCAGGAGGTGCACCTACATAAAGATTAGGCTCAAAACCAATTTCTCTTGCTTGACCTAACATTGGGATTGCATCCGCATCATAACCGGCCCAGATAAATAGATCAGGATTATATTCTTTGGCCTGCTGTAACATAGCGCGATAATCGCCACCACCCATAGCAGCACTTTTAAAGGAAGCACCTTTAAATTCTTCCATGACACCTGCAAAAGCACCTTTACCTTCACTTGCTTGCTCAGCCATTGCAGCATATGCCTTATATGAGTCTGATCCAAAAGCTCCTTCTTCATAAGCAAGGAAAACTCTAGCAATATCTATTTCCGGATTTTCCTTTACAATTGCATTCCAACCTACACCATAACTAGCACCCTGCTGATAATCCCAAGGATGAAGGTGAAAATACCAATCAGCGTCTGCACCAATAGCTTCTTCTGCTTTATGGGAAGCTGCGCCAGCCCAGACAGTTACTTTCTTATATTTTTTTAAACTTGGAATTTGTGCCAAATGAACTCCACTTGACATCCCACCGACAAAGAAATCTACTTCATCAACTGTAGCTAATTTTTCAATAGCAGCAGCACCTTTTTCAGGTCGAAACTCACTATCAACAACAATTAACTCAACAGGTCTACCTAATAGCCCACCCGCTTCGTTAATTTCTGCAACAGCTAATTCCATTGCATTAGTTGACTGACGGCCAGTAATATCTCCCAAAGGATTTACAGCACCAATTTTAATAGGCTCCTGGGCCATCCCACTCATGGAAAATAAAACAAAAGCTAAAAGAAAAGATAAAACAATTAGCAAATATGACTTTTTCATTAAATTTTTTCCCCCTTATTTAATTAGTCCTCAAAGATCATTTTAATAACAAAACTTGCTTAGAAAAACTTGATTAGAAAATTTTTTTCATCAACTCCCTTCTTTAAATATTTTTTCATTTAAATATCTAAATTTGGCGTTAATTTTCTTATTTCCTAACTATAATTTATAATACATTAGTTACAAAACAGTTACAACCTATCATACTCTTTTGAAAAGTCTACCATAATTGCAATTCTTCTGCGCGCTCTCTCAACTCATCTTTAAAATCAGGATGAGCAATATTGAGCATCGCTTCGACTCTATCACGAATTGATTTACCTTTTAAATGGGCAACTCCATATTCTGTAACAATATAATCAATATCATTTCTACCTAGAGTAATCTTAGATCCAGCCGGAAGTTCAGCCATAATTGTAGAAATACTACCACCTTTAGCCGTAGATCTTAATGCAATAATACCTTTGCCACCTGGTGAGCGCTGTGCCCCTCGATGTGTATCAACCTGACCACCTGTTCCACTATATTGCTTATTTCCTAATGCCTCAGAACATACCTGGCCTGTTAGATCAACTGTTAATGCAGTATTAATACTAACCATCTTTCGATTTTGCCCAATCACATAAGGATCATTTGTGACACTACCTTGTTGAAATTCAACAGCTAAATTTTTATCAATAAAATCATAAAGTCTTTGTGTACCAAGGGCAAAGGTACCTACCATTTTACCACGCCACATTGATTTATTCTTACCAGTAATAGCGCCTGCCTCAAAAAGATCTACCATACCATCTGTAAACATTTCAGTATGAATTCCCAGATCTTTTTTATCAACTAAAGCCTGAGCTAAAGCATTTGGTATTCCACCGATACCAAGTTGGATTGTAGACCCATCTTCTACCATATCAGCAATATAGTTACCAATAATTTTTTCTTCTTCTTTAGGTTCAAGTACAGGTAATTCTATTAATGGTGCATTATTTTCTACAAGCTGATCAATCTCACTAATATGAATCATAGTATCACCAAGCGTCCAGGGCAAATTTTCATTTATCTCTAAAACTACTAAATCTACTTCTTCAATCATCTTCTTTTCATAAGTTAATCCAAGTGATAGTGAAAAATAGCCTTTCTCATCCATTGGTGTTGCTGTTCCCCAAAAGATATCGATCTGATCATTTTCTAACTTTTTTTGTCCAGCTTCATGTAAATTGTTAGGAATATAGCTTACATTGCCAGTAGGATGATTAACTCTATCACTAGGGCCATAAAACCAGGTTTCATTAATAAAACTTTCCTTATTTTCAGGTTTAAAGACTTCATAATCACCCATCATCAAGCAACTAACTATATGAACGTTTTTTAGCTCATCTATCCTTTGACTTAAACCTTCCATTAATCCCTGTGGTTCAGAACCAGCCATAGCAACACAAACTTTTTGATTTGATTTTACCTGTCCCACAGCCTCTTCAATTGAAATTTTTTTTCTCTTATAGAGTTCATTTACATTCATTTTATCAACTCCTTTTATAGTTCACCCTTATAATTTTCCTTATATTTCGCCCCACTTAATAACATTAGCTGCCCAGGCATATCCAATCCCCGCAGCAATCATGGAAATTACTGTTCCAGCCTGAACCTTACCTTCTGCAAGAGCAAGATGTAATGATAATATCTGATCAATCTGACCAAGATGACCATAATTACATAAATAAGTGGTCTGCTCATCCCTAAGATTAAGTAGATCAAGCAGATAGTTATGCATTGACCTTTTAAAATGTAATACTGCTAAATAACTAAGCTCATCTTTTGCAATACCGGACTTTTCAAATGCTTTATCAATACATCTAAGCCAATTTGGCATAGAAACTTCATTAAGTCTTTCTTTCATGTGCTCAACATTAAAAATTTGCAAGGATTTATATGCTTTTTCAACATTTTCACAAGTAATTGGATGCTCTGTACCACCATACTTAACTCCCGCATCGCGGGCCAGCGAACCGTCTGACATAATATGCGTACCATATAAGAGATTACGCCCATAATTTTTCTTTAAAATAATCGCTCCACCACCAGCACCAAGATTATACATCATAGACATCGCAGGATCAGCATAGTCAACAAAATCACCATTACGATACCCACCAGCCACTAGCACAGTCTCTATCTCAGCATCGGCCAGCATCATATCTTTAGCTATCTTCATAGCAGCCACAGTTGTACAGCATCTTTGCTGCAAATCAATGGCCCAGGCATTTGTCGCACCAATCTGTTCCTGCAGATAGATTCCTGAAGTAGTTAGCGGATACTCTTTCCATTCTTCACCTACACATAAAATCAGATCAATCTCTTTGGGATCAACTCCCGTCCTTTGCAAAGCATCTTTAGCCGCTCTTACTCCCATCTCCTGTGTTCCATCATTTTTGCCAGGAATAGGTTTTTGCATAATGCCAAGCTTATCCTTAATAGCTTCTTCGGTCCAGTTTCCTTTTGTAGCCTCAGCTATTTCTTTAGCAGTCATTACTGTATCAGGAATATATATTCCTGTTCCAACTATACCAACATGATTATTCTCAACCACCATGTCAACCTCCTTATAAAAATAATAATTATCACTTATATAAATTGTCTTTAATTAACTTATCTATAGATTAACAAAGACTGGTTACATTTTAGTTACAATTAATTTGACATAAAGATCATTTTACTGCAGAATAATAGATAGAGGTAATAATTTATAAAATATTTTATGAGGAGTTTATTTATGCTAAACAAAAAAAATCTAATACCATTATTTTTAGTGCTGGCTTTACTGTTAATAGTACAGAGTTCTTTTGCTAACTCATTATTAAATCTTAATCATACAGAGCTTAAACAAGGAGATATCTTAAAAGTCAGTTTGAACGAAACAAAGCTTGCGAAAGAAATTAAGGATTTGAAAATTATTTTTAACCAAGCAACATATTCCTTTCCTAAAAATCAGAGAGCCGAACTATTAATAGGAATTTCATATTGGACAAAACCAGGCAATTATCAGCTCAAGTTAATGCAAGCTGACCAACTATTAACAACAAAAAAGATAATTATTAGCTCTGGCAATTTTCCAGAAAGTTATCTAACTGTCTCAAATGATCAAGAGAAAATTGTCCGGCCAGTAGCAGAAAAGACAAAAAAAAGAAAAGCAGCCGATGCTGTTTTAGTCAAAAATGCACGGCTTAATTCTCAAGAATTGAAGTTATGGAAGGGTAATTTTATCTGGCCAGTAGCGGGGGAAATCACAACAGCTTATGGAGCTACTCGTTTTGTTAATAAAAAGTTAAACAACCGACATTCAGGAATAGATATAGCAGCAAAAAAAGGTACAGCCATTAAAGCATCTAATGCTGGTATAGTCAAATTGGCTGCTAACTTATTAGTTACTGGTAATACTATAATTATTGATCATGGGCATCAGCTTTCGACCGCTTACTCTCATCTAAGTTCTTTTAATGTTAAAAAAGGTGATCAAGTAAAAAAGGGTGAAATTATAGGCTTTGTTGGTTCAACTGGTTTTTCAACTGGTCCCCATTTACACTGGACAGCCAAATTGAGGAATGTCTATGTAAATCCCGAAATTTTGCTTAACGAAAATCTTTAAATAAATAGCTAATAGGAGATGATATAATATGATTTTAGTTGGTATTGCAGGTGGAACAGGTTCTGGCAAGACAACACTGGTAAATAAACTCATTGAAGAGTTAGGTGAGGAGAAAACAATTGTTATTCCACATGATAATTATTATAAAGATCGCTCTCATTTGCCTGTGGAAAAGAGAAAGAAAATTAATTACGACCACCCTGATGCATTTGAGACTGATCTACTAATCACTCATTTAAAAAAATTGCAGCAAGGGAATTTTATTGAAATGCCATCTTATGATTTTTCGACCCACACCCGGCAGGATAAGACAACAATCATTAAGGCAAAACCAGTAATAATTGTGGAAGGCATCTTAGTTTTAGCTGAAAAAGAATTACGTGATCTTTTCAATATAAAAATATTTGTTGATACCGATGCAGATATCCGTGTCCTACGCCGCATGATGCGAGACATCAATAAAAGAAACCGTTCTGTTGAATCTGTCTATGAACAATACCTTTCCACTGTTAAACCGATGCATGAATCATTTGTCGAACCTTCAAAGAGATATGCTGATATTATTGTCCCAGAAGGTGGTCTAAATGAAGTAGCAAAAAATATCATCCACACTAAACTTGAATCATATATTACAGAATTTGAAGCTTAATTATTGGCTAGATAAGTTGCCAACTCTAATAAAACTTTTTTATTTTCCGCTAAATATTTCTCTATATTATAAGCTGGAAGTGGTTGTTCCGTCTTTTCCTCTTCAATTTCAATAGTAAAACCTGGTTTTTTAAACTCTTTTATAAACCAGTCCTTATAACCAGCCGCAACTTGATCACTATCCTCAGGTGGAACAACTTTATAACCATTTATATTACTTATTCTTTTTGCCAGCTCATAATCTCTTTGATATTGCTCACCTTTTTGGTTATAATACCAAAAAATTACATTACCACTATGGTGAAAACATACTACCAAATCAAAATCTTCTTTCTTTGTCAACTCAAACAAAGCTTTGCTTTCTGCTTCAGTGACCGGTCCAGACCCTTTATATGATTCAAAATGAGATGCCTCAGTAGAAGCAACTCCTTCCCAATCAGCCGGAAATTGTTTATTTAAATCAACGCCTCTTGCATTAGTCTTCCACCGCTTAAAATCAGTACTTCCTTCATTTGCTTTCAGATAAAATTCTTTATTTTTAGCTCCATCTGCCACACCATTAACTGCTATTTCTATGCCATCAGGATTGAGCATGGGCACAAAGTAAAATGTTACATCATCCAATAGCTTAGTTAAATTATAACTAGCTATTTCTTGCTCTTTGCTATACTCTTCTATTAACTTTAGTATTAAAAGAGAGGTAATAGATTCTCTGCCATGTACCCCACCAATAACTGCTAATTTCTTTTCACCACTACCTAGTTTTAAAAGATATAATTTTCTATTTTGAATTGATTGACCAAAAGTAGTCACTTGCACTTGCGTGTATTGTTCATCTAATTGACTTATTTGTTTTTGGAGATTCGAATATGTATAATTAGAAACTCCTTTTACTACTTCAACTTTTTTATTTTGATCAGGTTGTTTGATATTTTTTTCATTATTTTCATTACTTGCTGGTTCTTTAATAAAAATTATTGTCGCAACTGTAATAATCAACACAATAATAACCATAATAAGATTATTTTTTTTCAAAATAACACACCCAATTAATCTTTATTATTTTAAACTTTTTTTAGAAAGGCATTCCGTATAGTTGAAAACGTTTTTTTACATCTTCTGATAGCGAATTAGGAGAAAATTCCTTAAGTGGTTTTCTAGCTTGTTGTTCAGTGGTATCAATCTCCGTATTTAATTCTCCAGCCTCCATTTCATATCTATCTATTGTCAAGTTCTTTCTGTTTTGTAAAACCAGGTCTTGCAGAGTAACAACCCCAATCACCTGGTTATTTTCTACTACAGGTAAACTTCCCAAATCATTATCTGCCATTAAATGCATTGCTTCTTCAATAGACATCTCTGGCTTTCCATATTTTAGGTCTTTATTCATAATATCTTCTATCTTCATATTTAATTCATCCCCTTATTAAATTTAAATTATCTCGCTTATAATAGGTAGTACTAGATAGGATTTGTAATTATTTAAATATTAAACATAAAGATTAAATTTATTATATAAAAAAAATAACCCAAGCATTTAGCTGGGTTAAAATAAATTTTGCGCTTAATAGCGGCAAAATGGCGACAATCACATAAAAATGGTGTTGGTAAGTGGACTCGAACCACTGGCCTCTACGATGTCAACGTAGCGCTCTGGCCAACTGAGCTATACCAACACGACAATGATCTTGCCGTATTAAATTTTTATAAAAAAAAAATGGTGCCGGAGGTCGGGCTCGAACCGACACGGTGCTTAGCACCACCGGATTTTAAGTCCGATGCGTCTGCCAATTCCGCCACCCCGGCACACAAAGTCAGTACCTAATTTGGCAATTAGGAAAGAATGTTTTTTCTTAACTGACGATTAATATAATAACATTTGATTTAAGATATGTCAAGATATTTTCAAAAAAAACCACTCTTTTTATAATAAATTTATTAATTTCAAGTTTTTTGACATAATAAATTGTATAAACTAGAATTGGGGTTAATAATTATCATGAATTTAGAAAATATTGATTTTGGTTTTGCCTGTATTAGTAACCTTATTAAAGATTGTTCTACTGCCAGAACTGTGCCCATGAGTAGATTTAATAAAATAGAAGATGAAGAAGCAAAAATTTATGCTCTTAAAAGAATTGCTGAGAAAAATTTGACCAACACAATCCGCTTATTATGGCACTGCATTACGGAAGATATTCAACTCTATCGCTTTTCTTCGCAACTAATTCCGCTCGGCAATCATCCTAAAGCACAAATTTGGGACTTTGCGGATGATTTATCTGAGCAATTTGAAAAAATTGGCCGGATAATTACTAATAATCAGCTAAAAGTCAGCACTCATCCCGGTCAATTCACTGTCATAAATACAAAAGGTGAAGAAAAATTTAAAAATGCTGTCCGTGATTTAGTATATCATAATAAGATGTTAAATAAAATGGGCTTAAATGAAAATGCTGTAATGGTTACTCATGTCGGCGGAGTCTATGAAGATAAAGGAAAATCTCTTAAAAGGTTTATTAAAAATTTCAATAAACTACCAGAACAGATTCAAAACAGGTTAGTAATTGAAAATGATGATACCTCATATTCTATTGGTGATGTATTATCACTCTGTCAAGAGATCGAACGACCTATGGTATTAGATGTCCACCACCATCAATGCTATAACCAGGGTGAAAATCTGGCTGATTATTTAGCAGATATATTTTCAACTTGGCAAGATCTTGATCGTCCAGCAAAAATTCACTTTTCCAGTCCAAAGAGTAAATCAAGTCCAAAAAGTCATGCAGATTATATAGACCCTGCTGATTTTTTATCCTTTTTAGAGATTGCAAAAGGATATAAATTTGATGTTATGATTGAAGCCAAAGAAAAAGACAAAGCAGTCCTAAAACTATGGAAAGATATTTGCTATTCCCCAAAGACAAATTTATTTATCAAATATCCTGCAAAAAATCTCCTGTTAATATAAAGCAAGCATAAACAGATGGTCCCACATGACAACCTAATGTGGGGCTAATTCTCGCCTCAAAGGTCTGCTGCTGAATGTTTAATTCATCTTTGATTTTAGCTAATAATTTACTTTTAAATTCTTTCATATCATCTTTACGATTACCATGAGCAAAACCGAGCCAGGCAAATTCTTCGCCTTTAAGTTTTTCTAGCGCAATATTGACCATTCTTTTCATAGTCCGGGTCTTTCCTCTTTTTTTATCTAATACAGCTACTTCTCCTGTTTCTGTGCTTATTTCAATAATAGGATTGATTTTTAATAAACTACCTAGTAATGCACTAGCCTTACCAATTCTACCACCCTGTTCCATAAATTTTAAATCCTCTACCGTAAAATATAATAATAATTTATCTTTAATATTTTTAATGCTATCAACAATTTGATCAACTTTATTATTTTTTTCTGCCATTTTTGCAGCAATGATAGTTAAAAATCCTAGTCCGAGTGAGATTGAAGAAGTATCAACTGGATAGATGGCAAGCTCTGCTAGCTGTTCTGCTGCTAGACAAGCTGTATTGTATGTACCACTCAGACTCCCAGAAACATGGAGTGAGATAATTGCATCATATTTTTTAGACATCTCCTCATACTTATCAATAAATAATTGTAAAGGCGGTTGTGCTGTGCCAGGTAACTGCTCAGCATTTTCTATCTTTTCAAAAAATTCGTCGTTTGTGATCTCAACACCATCAATATAAATTTTCTCACCAAAATTAACTGAAAGAGGAATAATTTCAATCTCATATTTACTAACTAATTCCGAACTTAAATCTGAGGTACTGTCAGTTAAAATACCAATCTTCATATTGCCACCTCATTAATTTTAGTTTTTAAAATTTTTTTCTTACTCTTTAAAATATTTCTTGCTTAGAGAAACTATTGAGCTAAAAAATCCAGAGCAAATTGAGCATAGAGACCAGCTGATATTTCTAGTGCATCTTCATCGATATTAAACTTGGGATGATGGTGTGGATAAAAATCAAGTTTAGCTTCATTTTTAGATCCAACAAAAGCAAATGCAGCTGGTACTTCTGCCGCGAAATATGAGAAATCCTCTCCACCCGTTGTTTTTTCAACTTTCACAAGCCCATTTTTACTAACAATTTTTTCAGCTGCTCCTGTTCCAATTTCAGCTATAACAGGATCATTAATTGTCGGTAAAGATAGTTTATCATAAACAAGTTCTGCTTCTGCCCGATAGCTAGCTGCTGTATTTTCAACAATTCTTCTCATAATATTTTCTAAGTTATCATTTATTTCTGGACTGAAACATCTAGTTGTCCCTTCCAAATAGGCTTCTTCAGGTAAAACATTAAAACGTGAGCCTGATTGAAAAATATCCACACTTAAAACTACTGGTGCAAGTGGTTCCATTTCTCTACTAACAACAGATTGTAAATTCATAACAATAGCCGAGCCTGTAATAATAGGGTCAATTCCCTGATGAGGCAGTGATCCGTGTCCACCTTTTCCTTTTACTGTAATTGAAAACTTATTTACAGCAGCCATTCTTGGTCCAGATTCAACTGATATTTTGCCAACCTCCATTTCATTCATGAGGTGAATACCAAAAATTGCATCAACATCATTTAAGACACCTTCTGCCACCATTTTCTTGGCTCCGCTGGCTATCTCTTCGCCAGGTTGAAAAATTAACTTAACATTACCAGTAAATTCATCTTTTATATCATTTAATATTTTGGCCGCTGTCAGCAGACTTGCTGTATGACCATCATGGCCACATCCATGCATTAAATCTTCATTTACAGAACTATAAGTCAGCTCATTTTCTTCTTTTAGTTCGATAGCATCTATATCAGCTCTTAGGGCAACTGTTTTACCTTCTCCACTACCTTTGATAAGACATACCACACCTGTACCAGCATATTTTTTTGCTTCTAATCCCATCTTATTCAGTTCCTCAATTAATCTATTCGCTGTTCTTTTCTCTTCCATACTCGGTTCTGGATACTTATGTAACTCTCTTCTCATTGCACCATTAAAATCATTATATTTACTGGCTAGTTTTTTTACTCTACTCATTTCTCTCTCCTCCATTCCAGAACTACTAGTCATTATAATCAACATGTCCTAGTAATTCTAGATTATTAATTAATAATCTAAATCTACAACCTAAATATGAAGCTGCTTCTTTACACATTTCCATTCTATACAAATATATTTCAAAGAAATCCATTACTTGACTAATTGCTGAATTATAATCAATCTGCAGAGTTATAGTTTTTTCAACAGGGTCAACTTTTATGGTAGAATCACGGATAGCTAAATTTACTCTATCATGAATAAAAGTTGAATTCTTTTTGTTAACCCTGGTACGGTGAGCATCACTTTTATCTGCAATAATCAAGGCTGAAGTAATCGGACTTATCGCTTGACCAATTTCAACATCATGATTTGCAATAGCTGCAGTAATTGCCGTTATATCCTGCAGAGGAAGACCTAAACGTCTCAATTCAGTATAAACCACATTTGCCCCAGAAATACCATGATGTTTTCTGTTAAACATATTTCCTATATCGTGCAGATAACCAGTAATGGCTCCCAATTCAACAATTCTATCAGAAAAGTCTAGTTCTTTAAGTATATATTCCGTGTATTTGGATACATAATTAACATGGCGAAATCCATGTTCTGTATAGCCTCTTTCTGAAAGGTAATTGTTTGCTTCTCCAATCATATGTTTGAAATCTTCGTTATCTCTAATTTCTTTTAATGTAATCATCACTAATACCTCCCATAATGATTGCTTTTATATTATCTAACTTTTTAGCTAATTTATTACTTTTTTTTAGTATATCATAATGAAATATCCTTTTCTAGAAAAGTCCGTTGCTAGGAGCATTCCTCATTTCTGACTGCTAACTTTTATTTTAAGTATTCCCTTGCTAATACTCAAAAAGCTAATCACTATGAACCAGCTAACAAAATCGGGTACAAGGTTAAAAGCAAGTTTAAAGCTAAATCCTCTGTTCAATATTGCTTCTATACCAGCTGGTATTCCAAATAATAAAATAACTGGAATTAAAAAATCTTTAAAAATATTTACTCTTCTTCTAAGCTTACTTTTCTTTAACATTTTTTTTGTCCATTTTTCCATATTAATAATCTGATAGATATCTTTAATGATGGTTATTAAGGCAACTAACAATAAAATCAGAAAAAAAGTTTTCATAGACAAGATTTTTTGCGTTTTTTCAGCTATTAAAAGATTAATTATATTCTCTGTTAGACCAGTATATGCGGCCAGGTTATAGACAAAATGATTTTGGTTAATTAAGATAACAATTCCATATTTTCTATCTGGAATTAAAACAACCTCACTACTATAGTTTTCTAATGAACCTCCATGTCTAACAATTTTTTCCCCGGATTTATGATTTGCAAACCAACCCATAGCATAACCTTTTTTACCATTTAAAGGACTATGCATTTTTTTAATTCCATTCTTAGATAAAATACGTTGATCTTTATAAATACCTGCTTGTTGTGCAATCATAAAATGGGACATATCTTCTAAGTTAGAGACAATATATCCTGAGGGTAAAGCATATTTTTTAAAATTTTGTTCTCTTCTAATTGGAAAGCCAAAAAAAGCACCATGACCTTTAGCAACATTTTCCTTGATAGTTTGCTGATTTAAAAAGGTATTTTGCATATCCAACGGATTTAAAATATTTTCTTTGATATATTCTTCATAACTCATTCCAGTAACATTTTCAATAATTAATCCTAAAACCTCATAATTTGAATTAAAATAATTAAAACTCTCTCCCGGTTTTGCTTGAAGTTCAGCTTGTTTAAGCTCTTGTACTGATTCTTCAATAGCTGCATTATCCGAAATCTCTGGTCTATAATTACGATCGGAGAATCCACTTTTATGATTTAATAGATGCCTTACCGTTATCATTTTTGCTAAACTTCCTGGCTGGGCTGTAAACCAGGGTATATACTTAGTCACAGCTAAATCGAGTTCAATATCTCCCTTTTCCACCAGTTGCATTACAGCCAATGCAGTAAATGATTTACTGATTGATCCAATAAACATCGGTGTTTGTGGGGTTAGTTTATGACCATCACCGGTCATTCCATAAGCTTTCTGATAAAGAACTTCATTTCCTTTTATGATTGCAACAGCAATTCCAGGCAACCTGTGTTGAGCTACACTTTCTTTCACAATTTCATCTATTTTTGTTAATTGGGCTTGACTTGCACTAGTTATCATAATTAATAATAAAAATGTAAAAATTATTTTTCTCGCCATTATAAACATTCCTTTTATGTGATTTTATGCTTAATAATTATAACTTTTATTAAACATAAATTATATATTACCTGCTTTTTAAAATATTTATTTGCTATATCTGCTAAACAAATATGAAATTTAATCCTGTCATTCTATTAACCATAATAATCAGCACAGCAAGTATAGTATAGATGTGGTATAAATATAGAATAAATGAGCAATAAAAAAGGTTTTATCCTATTATTTGTCGTATATTGTTAAATATATAGTAAGATAAAAAATTTCATTGCGAGGTAGCCAACAATTAAAACAGGATTATGTTACAATTAGTCTTGGGATGGCTAGCGCAACTCCAGAAAAAAATATGCTTTCAGAAGACTTAATATTAGCTGCTGGAGAAACTATTGCTCTGGTTGGACCAACAGGAGTAGGGAAAACCACTATTGCTCATTTAATACCGAGATTTTTTGACCCAATCTCAGGCAAAGTCTTACTAGACGGAAAGAATATTTGGGAGATTGATGTTGCAAGTCTCAGAAAACAGGTCAGTCTAGTCTCACAGGATATATTTTTATTTAATGGAACCGTAAAAGAAAATATCCTTTACGGCCGCGGTAACGCTACTGACCAAGAAATATTTGCTGCCGCCAAAGCAGCAAATGCTCATCAGTTTATTCTGACACTGGAAAATGGTTATGAAACCAGAGTTGGAGAAAGAGGTGTTAAACTGTCTGGTGGGCAAAAGCAGAGAATATCTATTGCCCGGGCCATCCTTAAAGATGCTCCCATCCTTATTCTAGATGAAGCCACTTCTTCTGTTGATACACAGACAGAACAATTAATTCAGGAAGCTGATCAAATTATTGTTCTCAAAGACGGCAAAATTTTAGAGCAAGGAAAACATAGTGATCTAATTACACGGGATGGTTTATATAGTAAGTTATGTGCAGCCCAAAGCCCTGAACAACTAATGGGTTAATTTAAATTTTTATTCAAAAAGTTTATCAGCTAATTTTTTTATCTTTTCTTTCCTTTTTTTAGTAGCACTTCTTTTAATTTTAATTTCGATTATATCTCCCTCTTCTATCTCTGCAGGGAGTACAGCACTTGGAATATCAAAAGTAAACACATCATTATCCTTACTGAATTCTATAACAGCCTTATCGCCTTCAAAACGATCTATAACTAACATCAGCTTATCATCACTCCTCTGGGTATCTTGAAATTAATTGATCAGAAGAATTGTATAAAGCAGCCGGGTCCCCATCATTATTCCAAATATAGGCATTACTCCATAATAAAATTTCTGGAGGATCTGCTTTAACTCCTCTTCCACTTATTATCTTAATCTGCCCACTTGCTGGCAATTTTGTTCCGGCTGGAAATATATATTCTTGACCAGCTTTTTCACTAACTAATTTCCAGTTTGATAAATCTACCGTATCTTCTGTATTATTTTTGATAATAATTTCTTCATCTTTTAAAGATAGATATGAAATATATACTCCATTTATTTCTTCTTCTTTTTCATAAGTCATTTCCTTTTTATCATATTTAATTTCATTTCCATCACTTGTTAAAATTACTGTTCCTTGTTGATCTGCCCTATAGATTTTCACATTCCTGTTTTTGAGCCTATTAATAACTTCTGCTGCAGGGTGACCATAATTATTATCCCCAACAGAAATGAAAGCTGATTGAGGTGATACTGCTTCCAAAAAGGGCACTGTCGTTGACGTCCTACTCCCATGGTGACCAACTTTCAAAATATCCGCCTGCAAATTCAAACCACTATTAACCAGCTCAGCTTCTACTTCTGCTTCTGCATCACCAGCAAACAAAAATGCTCTATCACCATAGACTAGTCTTAGGACAACTGAATTATTATTCAATTCATCATAATAATTCAATTTAGGAGAAAGAATAGTGCCTTCTAAATTTATACTATTATTAGAAAATATGACAGTCCCAGCTCTAGCTGTTGCTATTTTCATCCCTTTTTTATCGATGGCAATTAATAAATCTTCGTATGTTTTAGTATTATGATTAACCCGGGGAAGATAAATCTTGCCTATCTCAAACTCATTGATAACAGTATCTAAGCCTCCAATATGATCTGCATGGGGATGAGTACCTACTAAATAGTCAATTTTATTGATTTCTGGTTCTCTAATTTCTTTAATATAATCTACTAAAAATGAACCATCATTATTATTCCCACCATCAATTAGCATTGTTTTCTGATTAGGTAATAAAATAAATGTAGAATCAGCCTGACCTACATCAAGGAAATGAACTTCAATCTTATTAGTCGCTGCTCCTCTTATTAAAAATGATCCTAATATAAGCAAAATTATAACAATTAACGTTATTTTTAATCTTTTAGTCAATCTCTTTAACTCTACCCACAATCCCACTCTCAAGCATGACCTTGATACCATGAGGATGATTTTGCGAATTGGTAAGAATCCTTTTGACAACACCTTCAGTAAGATTACCGCTGCGCTGGTCTTGCTTTTGTACAACCTTTACCTTAGCACCTTTTTTAATATCACTTCTTTTTGTTCCATCCATCTTTTCCACTCCTTTTCAATTTTATCTTTCCCTATCTTAAAAAAATATCATTCTTTAACTGCTTTGAAGTTCTAATAATAATTCATTATAATATTTAAAAACATCTTTTCTTAAACAATAGCAAACTTTAGGTCCTTCGGTTCGGCCTTTTATCCAACCAGCTTTTTTTAATACCTTTAAATGCTGAGAAACTGTAGACTGAGAGATTGGTAATTGCTCCACTATATTTCCTACAATACACTGAGAATCTTGTGGCAAATCTATTAATATTTTTATAATCTCTAAACGACGTGGATGTCCTAGCGCCTTAGATAATTTTGCAAGATCATTCATTTTCTGCTTATCCATCTCAACCTCCCCATTATTAACAGCAACTAGAGTTAGATTCTGCTTGTGATTCATTACCACAGCAAGCTTTTTGTTTATCACTATCCATTAGTTTTGCAGCTGCTAGAAGACCGGCTTTTAGGATTAATTCCCCCGGAACTACTTCGTATATTTCTCCACCAACTTCAGTAGTCCTACAGTCAGAACTACCACAGACATCACAACACTCACTTTCTCCCACATTGGCCCCAATTAATTCTTCTAAAGTTTGATTATTAAACAAAATCATATTTGACTGCAAAGGAGCCTCTTTAAAATCATCAACTGAGAGTTCTTCCTTAACTAAGCTAACTTCAATTCCTAATGCCTTTAGAGATTCCTTAAGATTACTAACAGTCTTTGTAAGTTCTTCCCCAGTAGTTTGACAACGTGGACATGTTTTCCCTTCAGACACAAGTCTCTGCCATTTGATTTCTAACTTTTTCATTTTTAATTTCCTCCCTTTGCTTTAATCGTTTATCGTCTATTAACGATTATACAGGGTAACTAGTAATTTAGCAAATTTAATTTTATAACTTTGCCTAAAAATATTATCATTTAGTTTTATTCCGTAAATATTCTAAAATATCTACATAAATATAACCTTTTTCTACTTCCCTTTCTTCAAAGTTTTCGCGATGATAGTAAGTATCTAAAGCCTGCTCTAATTCTTTATCAAATTCAACATCAATTTTTCCATTGTAAAGACCAAGGCTCTCCAGATTTTCTTTTATTTCTCTTACTAATTCACCTTCAATTTTTACAGTCTTAATATCTCCTTTATTAAAATAGAGATAGAAAATATCAAGTAGTCTTCTCAACTCTTCAATAGGTTTAGGATTATCATCTACTCTGAGATCTATGTACTTATCATTAAAGCCTCCATAGCCACCTTCTTCTTTAACTACTAATAAAGCAGCTGATTGGCGACCTCTACTGTCTCCACCAGCTTTCTGACCTGCAGCCAGACTGGCAACTAAGCGGTCTGCTAATGCACCACTACTATTTTGGAATGTTTCTGCCATTGCCTTTACTGTCTCTTCATTGACTAAAATATTTCCTTGGGCTGCAAAGTTTTCTCCTGTAATACCTCCAGCCCAGTCATAACATTTAGAACCTGTAAATGTAGCTGCCTTTCCCTTCGCATTAACTATGCCTACCTGTCGATTAGCTTTTTCTGCATCATTATCTGTTAAAATTTTTATTACTTCTGCTGGTTTTTTTCCCTCTGACATTAGTTTTAACCCTTTAGGTCCATAAGCTGTATTTGCTAATGACTGAGTGGCCACCGCTCCCACGCCAGCTTTTGCCCACGGTACCACTGCACCAACAGCTAAAAATTTAGATTGTACTGCTATACCTAGTTCTTCTGTCTGTGGATCATATCCAACAATTGAAAAAGTTGCTACTCGCTTCTCTACCATTTTTTCAACCTCCATTTAACTTTTTTCTTTTGTTATACTTAAATTTTTTTAATATAGTCAACGTCTCTCATTAAATATAACCAACAAATTTTTAATTTTAGCTTTCATCTGGGCAGGTTTATAGAATAAAGAAAAAGTATAGATTAATAGACCAAACCAGATAAATGAAAAGCTAATAAAATGTGAAACCGTAAATATCTCTTTAAAGACAAAAACACCTAATAGCAAACTTATAGTAGGAGAAAGATATTGAACAAAGCCCAGGGTTGACATCTTTATTCTTCTGGCACCTTCTGCAAATAATAAAAGTGGTAGAGCTGTGGCTGGACCAGCTCCAATAAGTAATGCATTATGTGAAAATGAATCTCCAAATACTCTGATTCCCTGATACTGTCTGAATAAAAGAAATAGTATAGCTACTGGTACAACTATCGCTGTTTCCAGTCCCAAGGAAATCATCGAACTTGTATCAATCTTTTTCTTTAACATACCATAAATGGCAAAAGAAGTCGCCAGACTCAGTGCAAACCAGGGAACCTCGCCATACCTTACAATTAAAAACAATACACCAATCATAGCTGAAATAACTGCCGCTATCTGCCAGTAATTTAACTTTTCTTTAAATACAACTAGACCAAGAAAAACCATAAAGAGCGGTTCAATAAAATAACCCATACTTGCCTCAATAATATGACCAGATGTAACACCCCAGATATATAAACCCCAGTTCAAGGTAATGAGAATACCGGCCCAAATTATTAAATAGAAAGTCTTTTTATCTTTAATCACAGCTTTTATTTTAGCTAACTTATTTTTCCACAACAGAATAATACCCACGAATACAAAAGACCAAATAATTCTATGCGCAAGTAATTCCATTGCTGAAATATTATTGAACAACTTCCAGTAGAGTGGTAATAACCCCCACATTGAATATGCACCAACAGCAAAAATAATTCCTAATCTATTATCCATAGTAATCTCCTCTAGCTACCATTAAATTTCGTAAATTTCTATAACTTCTTTGACAGATGTAAAATCAGCAAAAGATAAACCCTGGTCTTGATATTCTACCTCTCCCACCTGATTATCATAAGGGTCACACCTAAAATAACTTTTTGCAGGTAGAAGATCATATTGAAAAGCAGAATTTGCGACCATTCTAAATGGGTCCAGGTTACCAAAATAGAACTCTCTTTTATCTTCTTCTCCTTTTCGAAAAGCACTTCCTCCAAATGATGGATCAGCAAATAACCAGCCATATGGTTCAATATAAAACTGGGTCCAATCATGACAGCCGATAGACTCCGGATTAGTAAAAAGTCCTGATTGCCATCTGGCAGGAATTCCAACAATCCGACAGAGAGTAATAAAAAGTAGTGCCTGCACACCACAATCGCCTTTTAGATTTAAAGCTGCATATTCTGCAATACTAACTAGACCAGCATAATCTCTCATAAATGAATATTGTACATTTTTCGTAATATAATCATAGATATTCTTTGCCTTTTTAAGAGGATTTTTCTCATCCCCAACTATCTCTTCGGCCAGACTGACAAGTAATGGACTAAAAACAATATGCGGTGCCCATTCACCAGTAAAGAAATCTGGTTGCTGTGCTGTTACTTTGGCTGGATCTGGCTTTTGATAAATAATCTGATTTTCATAGCTATATTCAACTGTAAAAAGATCCTCACCTTTGACTTCCTCTTCAAAATATACTGTCCGCTGGGGGTATTCTTCTGGTGAAATATAGTTTGGCTTGTGTGATGTATTTAAAATTTTAATATTACTTATTTGTTCTGCTTGTTTTGGAATTGGTAGATGAACCTTTACTATTTCACCAGCTCTATGCAAATTATTTTTTAATCTAATACCAGTTTTGAGATGAATATGGTAGCGTTTTTTTCCATTTTTTATTATTTCATCAATAGTCTGCTTTAATATATCTGTTGTTTTATCATTATCTTTTTCGATTAATCTATCACTTAGAGCTGGATGAACCTTGCAAATATTCTCTAAGAACCTATCATTGAACATTACTTTTCCATCAATATATATCCAATCTGCATACCTTTCATCTTTTAATTCTTCCAATTCTTCCCGACTAAAATTTCTAATTTTTTCTTTTGCCTCTGTAAATGCCTGTTCAAATGTATGTGTATAATTACGTTCAAGGATTTTTAGGCGGTACCTCTCAAAAGCAAGTCTTTCTCTTAAAATCTCTGCAATATTCCGGGATAGATAGATATCAATTAACTTATTTGCCTTAGAAAAATCGCCATATGTAATCAATGCTTTAATGTCTTCTGGTAAATTCACTTCCAATGATTTTAAATTGTACATGATTTCCTCCTATTAATTATTTAAATAATTTTCTCACAATAAAGAAAAAAATTATTTCCTTATTATATTCATATTCGACATAATATTAATATTATCCTTTATAAAATGGGTGACTAGTATCAATAGGATTTCTTGAATAATAGATGGAGTTAACTCCAACTTTACTCTTATTTTATGCAAAAGAAATTTTAATAAGGTCTTGTGCTTGAGTCTCCTCAATAAATTACAATATAATTAACAAATCAAACAGGAGGTAATAAAGATGTTTGCAAAGTTAAAAAAGTTCCTGGCAATCGAAGACATTAATAAAAGAAGAGAAATTAAAAACCTACAGAGAGAAAAAACAAAAATTGAAGAATATAAGTACCTTTACTAATAAATAAACTCCTTTTCTGACCAATTGTCAGGAAAGGAGTTCCTTGATTAAAATACAATTGATTGGGATTATTTAATATCCCTCATAATGAAAATGGAAGATAAGGTTGCCGTTAGTGCAAATAAAAGAAAGACTAGCATGACAGGTAGTACACCTTCAGTTCCCTGAAGAAACTGTCTAAATATTTTTGCTGAAATTGCTGTCATCATAATTATTAAAAAGTTAGAAACAATTGCAGCTAAAAGATATCCAACCGGTTTTCTTTTAATTAGTAAAACACCTGACAAAAATGCTGTTGGTAACATGAAGGCTAGGTCCAGCCCTTGCACAGGTAGAGTAGTATAATGTTTAACTTCTTGTGGAATCAAACTACCATCAAGCAGGGGTGGTACTATTATACTTAGCCAGTTTAATCCTACAGCTATGGCAATAAATATGAGAAAGCCACCTATAAATTTTACAGGTAATTCATGCTTAAAACTAGCAGCTAATTCACCTAAATCATACGAAATCAACACCAATATAAAGGCGAAAAAGCTTAACGAAGTAAGTAAGACATAGATTAAAAATAATTCATTGTACATAATTAAAACCATATATAAAAGATAAGTAAATAAGAAATATAATAACGTCCCTGTTAATAACAACTTTCCCTTAAGAGAGTTTTTGCTTGCCCAAAAAAATGATATTACTAATAATGGAATAGCTAAAAATAGAGTTACAACATCCTGGGCAATCCCATCTGGTGCATCTATTGCTGACATGTTGCTATATAATCCTTTACCATAAATTAATACTTGTTCACCATGTAAAGATGTGAACTCATAACTGCCTGGTCCTTGTTTAAAAAATATCCCAGCTAACGTAGCCACTAATGATAATAAAACAATACTAAAAACAAGTATAGTTAAAACTTTTTTATTTTCCATCTCTAATCATCTTCTTTCCTATTAATTATAGTATAATATCCTATTTGTATCTTCAATAATATTCATAATAATTCCTGCAATCTAAAAAATTATTTATGTAATGCTGGCCTTTTTCCTAATCATATAATAAAAAACTCCCGATCAATTGAACGAGAGCAAATTATTGAGATATTAATAATATTATTGATATATTAACCTACTAGTCATTCTTACCATTGTTCATATTTATCGCTATCCTTACGATATTCCTGTACATTTATACCTGCACTTCTAACTATATTAATAATCTGAGCCGCAACTTCTAATTCTGATGTCCACTGGTAAGCCTCTTCTAACATATTGCCAATCGCAAAACTTCCGTGTCCTCTCAGCATAACAATTTTATAGTTCTTCAAGGCATCAGAGACAATATTCATGACTTCTTCCGAGCCTATCGTATGTTCAGCAGACAGCACGGGAATCTTATGCAGGACATATGATGCTTCAGAATCGAGAGGAACTATAACATCCTGGTCTAGTGAAAGGGCAATGGCATTTACCGGATGGGCATGAACAATTGCAGTTGCTGTAGTACTTTTGTATATCCCACGGTGAACTTTTAATTCAGTAGATGCAAGGGCAATACCAGAATCATCTTCATTAAGACCTGTTTCAATTATATCATTCTCAGTCAGATTATGAATCATAGACCCTCTTCTGGTAATATGAATCCTATCCCCAACCCTGACACTAATATTACCACCATGTGAACTTACAGCATTTTGTAGAAATAGATCTCGTCCCACCTGTTTAAATTGTTCATGCATGATAATCAATCCCTTCTAAGCCAAGCTCTTTCAATTTATCATTAGTGGGAATCCCATTTTCATCCCAACCTCGGGAACGATAATACTCACTTAACATAATATCCTGTTCAAATACTTGACCAGCAGCTGGTCCAGTTCCTGGTTCTTCTAAAAACCTTTTTGGTAACTGATCTTCATTTTTGCTAAAACCTGCTTTAAGGTTATATAATTTTTCCATAGTCCAAACTTTTTCACCAATATCTAAGAAATCTTGCTGACTCTTTTCCACACCTGTTACAGTACTAAACAACCTAGCAAAAAATTCTTCGCCAACTGCAAAAGTGACAAATTTACAGACTGCTAGTGAATCTACCACTACAAAGAAATCCTGTTGATTAATTAAGAAACCTGATTTCCCAACAGGGTTAAATCTATCTAACATTTTGGGAACACCAAGGATTTCAGGTCCAATCATATATCCACGCAAATGACAAGCCCCACGATTAGAAGTGGCATAACCTAAACCGCGACCTTTCATGCCTCTTGGATCATAACTAGGTAATTCAAGACCTTTTACCTGCATAGAATATTGAACTGCTCCATATTTTTCGGAAAAACGTTTAGATCCTTCTGCCAGTTCATCTCCAATACCTTCTCGCTTAGAGATTTGATAGATTAATTCCTTAGTTTTATCGATATCTCCAAAATCAATTTTATAATCGATTAATCCTTTTTCTGACATCTCCATCAAACAAGAGATAGTACCTCCCAAAGAAATTGTATCTATGCCAAGATCATTAGAGATATAATGCATTTCTGCAATTGCCTCTATATCTGAGATACCAAGATTTGAACCCATCAGTCCTATTGTTTCATATTCAGGCCCGAAACCTTCCATTTTATTAGTCTTTGTCTTACGACTACAGCGTAATGGACAGTTATAACATGCATCGTTTTTAACCAGTATCTTATTAGCTATTGTTTCACCTGATATCTTATCCGCATCTTCAAAGTACGTCTGTTGAAAGTTTCTAGTGGGAAGTGCCCCCGCTTCATTAATAAGATTAACCAGAACACTAGTTCCAAAGGCTGGGAATGCCTTAGAAGTAAGTGGATTTGCCTTAATCCATTTATCTGTTTCATAGATCATAAAATCAAATTTTTCTTGATCAAAAATTTCTGGCTGTTTAGAACCTTTTACAGAAATTGATTTAACGTTTTTAGACCCCATAACTGCACCTACTCCACCCCTACCAAAAGCACGATGGGCATTAACAGATATTATGGAAATTTTAACTAAATTTTCGCCTGCAGGACCAATCATCATATTCTGATAACCTTTGCCTAGACTTTCCTTTAATAATTGATCAGTTTCTTTAATTCCTTTTCCCCATAATTTACTTCCATCATTAATTGAAATAATATTTTCATTGATAGTTATTTGTACTGGTTTTTCTGCTCTGCCTTCAATTATCAACATATCATAACCTGCAGATTTAAAGACAGGCCCCCAGAAGCCTCCAGCATTGGAATCAAAGATCGTATTAGTTAGTGGTGATTTAGTTGAGACACTAAATCTTCCACTAGTTGGTACTTTGGTTCTAGTCAGTGGTCCTACAGCAAATATAAGTTTGTTTTCTGGTCCAAGTGGGTCAACATCTACTGGTACCTCGTCAAACAATGTTTTGCTACCAAAGCCTCTGCCACCTATGTATTCTTTAGCAAGATTTTCATCTAATTTTTCAGTAGAAACTTTGTTATCATTAAGATTAATTCTTATTACTTTTCCCATCCAACCATACATAAGCCCACACCTTCCTTACTACCATATATGTGACGTTATTTACCCTTCTTTTCTAGTAATATTTTTAACGATTTCGATAAAATCCTCGATAGATGTGAGGTTTTCACGCTGAGTCACCATTGCTTCTCCTAATTTAAGGGCAAAAATCTGGGCTTTTGCTCTTTTGGATAGATCCTCAATTCCATCAAGGTCTTCAACATGAGCCAGGCCAATACATCTTCGCATTGTCTTACATCCACCAAGACCAATACTATCTTTTAACAAACGCTCCATGTAATTATCCTGATAACCTGCAACAGTTTTTAAAACTTCGTGAGCATCCTTATCCCAAAGTTCTCTAAACTTGGCTTCGAATTTATTCCAGATATCTTTAATTGTCTCTAAAAGATATTCTCTATAATCATTCTTAAATTCATCTGTTACATCCTTACCAGTCCAGGAAGCATAGTTTAAGATTAAATTTCCAATGACAGCCCCCACATCAAAGCCACTAGGCCCATAAAAAGCAAATTCGGTGTCAAAAACCTTGATCTCTTCCTGGTCAATAAATATTGATCCAGTATGTAAATCACCATGAATTAATGACTGAGCCTTGGTCATGAATTTTTCCTTTAAAATTGTAACTTCTTTGCGCAATTCACTTTTATTCCAGAATTTTTCTTCTAAATATGGAAGTAACTCTGGATTAATATCATTAGATTCTGCATCAAAATATGGATCAGTAAATACCAGATCTTCTGTTATTTCGCATAGTTCTGGATTAATAAATTCTTTTACTTTTTCTTTTTTCTCTTTAGGGTCTAAATATAAGTCAGATGTATAAAACAGAGTTTTACTTAAGAAAGTAGAAATCTGTTCAGCAAATCGCGGATACTTAATTCCTTCTATTAAACCTTTACGCATAACAACCATATGACTTAGATCTTCCATGACAACTAATGCCATCTCTTCATCATACTTATAAATTTCTGGTACCATTCCATCGGTTAGTTTGTCTTGAATTGCTATTGCACTTGATTCAAACCTAACTCTTTCTTTGGTTAAAGGCCAACTTTCAACAATTCTAACATGGTCCAGGGCTTGTTTGATTATTACACCCTGCTCTGAACTTTCATCAGTAATATGAAATACAAGATTAAGGTTTCCATCACCAATCTCTTTACTCTTCAGGTCGATATTTCCAGTAAATAAACCTTTAATTCCCTTAACATATTCTACTGCTTCACTCTCAGTTAATGGTCTGTAATTACTCATTTGGTCTTTCCTCCTTGTCAAACTATAATTAGACTTACTTTAATGATAATATTTTTTGATATGCATTTTCCAAAGCTTTTTTAGGACTGAGATTACCCTGATATGCTTTCACTATCTCATCAGAAATAATACCAATCATCTGACCTGTATTGGACATCTGCGGTAGTGGCTCTGCCCTTTCTAACATTTTGTATAGAACAGGATACCATCTGAACTCATCTTTTCCTGCTAAAAAACTAGACTTTCTGCTTGGGTTTCCGCAATAGGCTCCTACTGCTTTATCTATTTCTTTTGAAGTAATATATTTTAAAAATATTTCTGCTTGAACTGGCTTTGGGCATAAATGATTTATAGCAAAAGACCAGGTTGTATTCCAGGAAGTCTCCAGATAAGAAAACTCAATATCATCTGGATTTATGCAGTTTTTATTCATAATTTGACCTATTTGACCTCCCCAAGAAATTCCTAATTTACATTTATCTCTTTGTATCGCATTTAATACTTCTTCATTCCCATAATCTTTAACATCAGTGGCACAATATTGTTTCATTTCAATATATTTTTGCAGAGCATTTAAGCCTGCGTTATTATTAAATCTCGGCAATCCATCTTTAGTAAATGCATCTATACCTTCACTACGCAAATAGGGTAAAAAATCTAAAAATATTTCTGAAGGATGAGCCTTTTGCACAAAAGCATTTTTTTTATCATCTTTATTGTTTTTCACAATTGCTATTAATTCATCAATTGAAATAAGTTCTGCAGGCTCTTTTATTAGCTGTGATTTTCTATAGGTTAAAATATGACCATCACAGAAAGATGGAAGTAAATATTTTTCACCACGAAACTCTAATTCCTTTCTAATAGATGGCATTATATCTTGATAATCATATTCATCGCCAAAATTTCCATTTAAAGTTTGCAGGTACCCTTTCTCAACAAATTCCTGAAGCCATAAATGACCAGCCACCATAACTATATCGTAATTATATTCTTGAAAAGATTTCAATAAAGCTGGATAATACTTAGACCATTCTATGATTTCAAAGTTTACTGCAATTCCTGTTTGTTTTGTAAATTGCTCCAATGTGTCATTTTTTTTATCAACATATCCATAGACAGCTGGATCGCCAACAGCTAATATATTTAGCTCTTTACCCTTAATTATATCCACCACCTTCTTGATCTTTTATCTTTTATTTACACCATATATACTAATTTCTTCTTTATTAAAATAATTCTTTTATATTCTCTTTATAAGGAGGCTTAATAACACCTTTTTCAGTAATAATAGCAGTTATATATTTAGCATCTGTAACATCAAACGCAGGATTATAGGCTTTAACACCTTTTGGAGCTGTTCTTCTGCCAAATCCGTTACCAATTTCCTCTTCATCACGTAGTTCAATTTCGATATCATCACCTGTCGGTGTATCCATATCAATAGTTGAAGTCGGTCCCAACACATACATTGGAATACCATATTCTTTAGCCAAAATTGCTACCCCAGAGGTACCTATTTTATTTGCAGCATCACCATTAGCAGCTACCCGATCACAGCCAACCAGAACTGCATCGATTTTTCCTTCTTTCATTACCTGTGAAGCCATATCATCACAGATAACAGTTACATCAATCCCGGCCTTATCCAGTTCATATGCTGTTAACCTTGAACCCTGTAATAATGGTCTAGTTTCATCTGCATAAACTTTAAAATCATAACCCTTCTCATCTCCCAAATACATTGGCGCTAATGCAGTTCCATAACCAGATGTTGCAATTCCACCAGCATTACAGTGAGTTAACAGACCCATTCCCGGTTTTAATAAAGTTAAGCCGTGTTTACCAATTGCCTTACCCATGGCTTGGTCTTCTCTAAATATTTTTTCACTCTCATCAAGTAAAGCTTCTTTTACTTCAGCAAGACTCATATTTTCCTCTTTTTCAAATCTTTTTGTCATTCTATCGAGAGCCCAGAACAAATTAACAGCAGTCGGTCTTGATGTTGCAAGATAATTTCTAATTTCTTCAAAATCTTTTTTGAAATCCTTAACAGTTGTTGCTTCAGATTTCAAACTGCAGACATAAAGCCCATATGCAGCAGCAATACCTATCGCGGGAGCACCTCTTACCCTTAATTTTTTTATTGCCTCCCAAACATCTTCTGCTTCATCTAATTCCAGAAATTTTTCCTCATTTGGAATTAAAGTCTGGTCAATAAGTACAAGTTTATCCTTACTTTCATTTAATTTAGCTGGAACAACAGACATAGTCATTTAAAACTCCTCCTCTTTCTTATCTAGTTAAATTATTTATCAAAACACCTTATTATCTCATTTGTTTGTAATATGTAAGGCTTAACGCTACAATTAATACAAAACCTTTTACAATATCCTGTGAGTAATAAGGGAAGTTCATCATAACCAAACCATTTAATAAAATACCCATTAACAAGGCACCCAGTAAAGTACCAAATGCATTTGGTTTACCGATACCAAAGATAGAAAAGCCAATAAATGAAGCAGCTACAGCATCCATTAGATACGGTCCACCTGCATCAACTTCACCTGAACCTAGTCTTGCCCCTAAAACAAGCCCACCGATTGCTGCAATCAAACCAGAAATCATATAGGCGATTAATTTATATTTATTAATAGATATACCTGACAGTTTAGCAGCTTCCTGATTACCACCTATCATGTATAAATACCTTCCATATTTAGTATGGTTTAAAAATATATGGGCTAAAGTTGCAACTGAAAGCATGATGATTACTGGAACAGGAATACCAAATAATTCACCCTGCCCGAGATATAAAAAGGCTTCATGCATAGTCCCAGAAGCAATACCACCATTATTTGGTAAGGGCATAAAATTATAAATAGCTGACCCTTGCTGGAATGTGATCGAAACCCCAGTTAAAAGAAACATCATCGAAAGTGTTGTTAACATATCAGGAATATTCATTTTAATTATTAAAAATGCATTAATACAACCAATCAATACCCCTACAACAAGCGGTATAATAATTGCGGGAACTGGTCCTAGTTCCCAGACGACCATAAACTTAGCTGCAATTACAGAAGAGAAACCAGCTATTGTTGCTGCAGATAGGTCAAAGCCATCAATAGTAAGCGAGATGGTAATTGCTAATGCAATTAAGGCCACTATAGAAACAGACCTAAAAATATTAGTAATGTTATTAAAATTAAAAAAGTTATCTAAGGCAATTGCAAAAAACAGAATTGCTGCTATAATCACCATTATTGTGCCATATTTATATAAAATTTTAAATAAATCAAATTGTTTTTTCTTAGTTTTGTTTTTCATTTAGCGCACCTCCTGCAGAATAGTAAAGTAGTTCTTCTTCAGTTGTTTCCTCAGAAATTAGTTCCTTAACTACCGTACCATTGTACATAACATATACTCTATCTGTTAATCCAAGAATTTCATTAAATTCACAAGATGCATAGATAATCCCTTTACCCTGAGCTACCAATTCTCCTATTAATTCATAAATCTCTGCTTTAGAGCCCACATCAACACCTTTAGTAGGTTCATCAAATATAAAGACTTCTGCATCTGACAAAAACCACTTACCTATGGCAACCTTCTGCTGATTACCACCACTTAAATTGGCAATCAACTGTTTTTCACTCGGTGTTTTAATACCAACTTTATCTATGCTTTCTACTGATGCTTTTTTAATTTTGCCTTTCTGCATAAAACTACGCTTACAGTATTTGTCTAATGTCGGCAAAGTTAGGTTGGTTTCTACTGATTCATTTACCAAAATACCTTCTTTTCTTCGCTCTTCAGGTACTAGTGCCAAACCCATCTGTACAGCATCAGCTGGTGTTTTAGGTTTAAATCCTTTACCTTTTAATTTAATTTCACCTTGTAAAATATTGCCTTCACCAAATAGCAACTTACATAATTCAGTCTTACCACCGCCAACTAATCCTGCTAAGCCTACAATTTCTCCAGACCTAACATTTAAATTAACATTATTAACGCCACCAGTTCCTGAAAAGTCTTTTACTTCTAGTAATGTTTCATTTATATCTACTTTAATCTTAGGATAAGAGTTTTCAAGTTTTCGGCCCAACATTTTTTCTACTGACTTATCAATAGTCATCTCCTTTGTAGCAAATGTACCAACATACTTGCCATCTTTAAGAACGGTAATCTTTTCGCAGATTTTAAATACTTCATCAAGTCTATGTGATATGAATATAACGCTCATCCCATCATTCTTTAATTTTCTAACAATTTCAAACAGCTTTTCAGTTTCTTCAATACTTAAAGGGGCCGTTGGTTCATCTAAAATTAGATATTTAGCTTTATGAAAAACTGCTCGCCCAATTAAAACCATCTGTTTTTCAGAAAGAGTTAGATCACTGACAAGACAGTTAACATTAATATCCAGATCTAAAGCATCAAGTTCCTGTTTAGCCTGTTTTCTAATATATTTCCAATTCATAAATACATCATTTTTACCATCTACAATATAATCCATCATAATATTCTCAGCTACAGTTAGATGTGGAACGAGTGCAGTATCAACTTCTTGATATACAATTACAATACCATTATGTTTAGCCTCAATGGGATTATTCATTGTTATCTTATTATCATCAATAAATATATCCCCTTCATATCCCCCGTAGGCACCTGCCAATATTTTCATTAAAGTACTTTTCCCAGCACCATTAGCACCTATCAAGGCATGGATTTCTCCTAATTCCACTTCAAAATCAACATTATCTAATGCCTTAACCCCCGGAAAAGTCTTTGTAATACTTTTCATTTTTAACATAATTTAGTCATCCCCACACATTTGAAATTCTTAGTTTATGTTATGACATATAATCGGTTAATTTTATAATATTATAAATTATTCCTTATTAGTTTTATTATAGCTTGTTGACAAAAGTCAACAAGCTATAATAAATTTCAAACATCTTTATATAAACTTATTAATTATTTGGTTTAATATTTATTACTTGCTAGCTTCTAGTTCTAGCATCCAATCTTCTAAGAAAGCCTTTGTAGAACCCCAATTATCATAGTATTCATCTAAATCAGACATTGAAACACGTTTTTCATCTTTGGATGGTAAATCATCAACATGAACTAATACAGGGTCTAAAGAATAATATCTTGGTATCTTTTCACCGGCAATAGCTTTTAGAGCAAGTCTAATTTGAACTTGTCCAACTACTCTTGGATCAACAGCAGCTGAAGACCTCCAGATTTCTGGATGTTCTTGCATCATGGCTAAGTCTTGATCGGAAATATCTACAGAATAAAGAGGAATTTCTTTTCCAGACGCAACTATTGCATTATAAAAACCTTTAGCATATTCATCCCAAACAGCATACACTGCATCGATGTCATCTCTTGTTGTTAATAATGTTTCTAATGCAGATTGGGCTTTAGGCATTGGATTGTCTGTACCCATGTCGATAGTATTTACTACCTTGATACCAGTATATGTTGGTAAAATAGCGCCCTCCCAAATTCTATGCCGTTTATCAGTTGGTGGTACATTTGCCACACGGTTATAAACTACATTACCAGCCCCATCTAATTCCTGAACCAGTGACATCTGTGAAAGCAAACCCATCATTAGGTCATACTGGTCAATAGAAACTAATTTACCCTGATGAATTTCATAAGGCACATCAAAGTCATTATCAAATACAATAACAGGTATCCCTTCTTTTAAAGCCCTAACTACTGAGTCATGTAAAGCAGGAGCTTTACCATGAGAAATCAAAATAGCATCCATCTTGTTGGTAACAGCATTATCAATGGCATCTGACATTTTTGCTAAGTTATTATTAGCATCAATTACACTTAAATCAATACCATATCTTGCTGCTTCTGCCTTAGTACCATTGATATGCATTATCATATGAGTACCTGTACCCCACTCTTTGACTAATGCAATTCTCAAAGTTTTATCTTTTACCTCTTCTGGAATAGTACCACTTGCACTTACTACGCTAAATAGTGAAGCTACTAACATAAATGATAATAATGTAACCACCAAAAACTTTTTCATTTAACCCTCTCCTCATTATGTAAATTTTTTTAAAAGATTTAATAATCAAATAATAGCATATTTTTTTAAAAGAGTCAATAAATTATCATATTATTCACTGATTTTTGCAATAAAAATCATATAACTTCAAATTTTATGTTTTATTTGTAAATTTAAAAAAATTATTAACTAAAAAAAGCCCGCCAAAAGCGAGCTTAAATAGTTATGTTATCAGGTCTAATCTACCATTATTACTTTTTTAGAATCTAATCTACTGACATCAGCTTTTTTAGTAGTAATTAGTTTATGTTCTTCTTCAATTTGAGCAAAAGTGTATCTAGAGTTCTGGCCAATTTTGGTTGAATCTCCAATAAAATATATGTCTTTAGATTTTCGTATGGCAATTTTATTAATCTCTGCCACTTCTATATTGGATGTAGATACCCCTTGGTCAAAGGTTATACCTGAAGCTCCAATAAAACATTTGTCAAAGTTCATATTAGCAACTTGATTTATGGCTACAGGCCCGACAAGAACTGCTATGTCGGTTAATACACTACCTCCTAATAAGATTGTGTTTATTTTATATCTTAATAGTTCATTAATATGAAAAGCACCATTAGTTACAACAGTTACATTTTTATCCTTAAGATGTTTAATGATATGGTTTTCGGTAGTACCAGGCCCTAGAAATATAAATTGCCCATCGCCAATTAATGTTGCTGCATAACAACCTATCATTTCCTTTTCTTCTTTATTGAGATTTAGTTTTTCTTCAAGCGATTTTTCAGCAACATTTACAACTAACTTAGCAGCCCCACCAGATAGTAGTTCAATCTGTCCTTCTCCTTCAAGAGTCTTCAAATCTCTTCTCACTGTTGCCAGAGACACATTTGTCTTTTCCTGAATCTCATCTAAGTAGATAATTTCTTTAGAATGCATTAGTTCAAGAATAGCATTTCTCCTAGCATAAGGTATCATCATATCGCCTCATTTCATTATTTTTCATTATTTATTAAATATTATCATGAAATCATAAAATCTACAAGTTGAATTATCTTAACTCAAGCCAGGAAATTAATACTTCTTTAAATTCATCAGCCAAGGGTAAATCTGGATTACTATAAGTGGCAGCATTTTCTTGTGGATCTGCTGGTGCTTCTTTTAAAATATGGTTCATTCCTTCTATTATTTCTAATCTAGCTTCAGGATAAGCATTTTTTAATTTTTCTGCATCTTTTTTACTAACTTGAAGATCTGTTGTTCCCTGAATAATGAGTACAGGAACATCTAATTTACTAATTTCAAGCGCTGGATCATATTTCATATATGAAATCAAAAATGGTTGTACTGAAGGCCTAAAGATACCCTGTAAGTTTTGATCTACTTCAGAAACTATCTCACCTTTCTCTAATGAAAGTAAAATATTTTCTGCTTTTTCTTTTAACTCTTGGGGCAGGTTAGCCAACTGTTCCCGTAAAGTATTAGCGATAGACTGGCCAGAACCTGCTACTGATATAAAGCCATCAGTAGCTACTTTTTGGGCAGCTAACATTCCAACCAGAGAACCCTGGCTATGTCCTAAAACATATATATTAGAAAAGCGCTGGTCCTGTTTCAATATTTCTAGCCAACCTGCAGCATCATTTATATAATCTTCAAATCTCAAATCTTTTTCATCTATCTTTATAGCTGCACTCTCTGCAATACCTCTTTTATCATAGCGCAAAGAGGCTACTCCATTATCGGCAAGAAAATCAGCAATCATCTTCAAACTATTGTTTTCTCCTGCAATTGTAGAATTTCCGTTTCTATCAGTTGGACCAGACCCAGCTATTATTAATACTACTGGTGTTTTTTCATCATTGTTATCTGCCAAAGTTAAAGTGCCGTAAATTCTACCAGCTTCAACATCTAAACTTACTTCTTCAGAATTACCTTCATCACTTTTATCCTGATCTTCTACTATATTATTTGCATCATCAACTTCGTTCAAATAAAACTCTCCTTTAAATTGGCCTTGCGTATATTCACCAGTAATCTTGCTTCCATCTTTTTCACCAATAAATTTACCTGTTGTAGTGGAGGGCAGTTCAAAAGATATATTTGGATGATCGTATTCTAAGTTTTCCAGGGCATAGTTTTTAATATTTTGCTGGGGAATATCAATAGTTGCCCTTAGTCCATCTTCTGACTCTTTAAAATTAACAGAGATATCTAATTCTTGTTCATCTATCACTATTGCCCCCTGCCATACTCCTACTATACTTATATCATCTTTCTCACATCCTATTAAAATGGCCATAAATAGTAGAATACTGGTCAACAATAAAATCTTTAGTAAATATTTTTGATAATATGATTTATTAGAAAACATTTTATATCACTCCTAATTCTTTTTCTAATTATAGTTTTTACATATGCTTTCACAATAATTCATATTACTTTTAATTGAACACAAGTCTCTTCTCCTCTACAAAGATGCTTTAAAATAAGTACTCTGTCTCAAAATATATAACATCATCCCTCTGTTCACCCTTCAGCAGATAATTTGCACCTATAGTAAAATTAATTTTATCTGAGTAATCATAAGCGATTTTAGGTTTTGCCATTAACTGTTCCTGAGATGCATCATAATATAAACTCAATTCAGTAGCAAGTCGGTCACGTAAAAACATCCTTTTTAGCAAAAATGTCATCTGATATGTGAACTGTTCCTGTTCTATACTATCCTCATGCTTTAAAATAGTCTCCTGTAAAACCTGATAACTCAACTGATAATCCTGATAACTATAATCTATACCAGCCAGTAATTTAACCTGATCTCTCTCTACAACACCAGCCTGATATCTGTTAAAATCGTTAGTATTATAATATTTTCCGTCAGTATAGGTTGCCTCTCCTCTTAAAACAAAAGCATCCCGCATAGTGCTAAAACTACCCCCAACTACTGCTAAGCGATGGTGGACAGGACTCACAATCTTCTTCACTAAATTCTTATGCAAAGTTGGCTGTTCATCCCAGATATAAGCTAGCATTAATTCATAATCATATTCATAACCAAGCGATGAATATCGCAATAACAACTCACTATTTTCTAGTTCTGTTTCAATACCTTTTTGTGAATTATCAATATTAAATCCATTCAGATTAGCTGCCAACATATTCTTATCATAGATGGCTGGCTTAAATTCAGGTCGCCAGATAAGTTCTAAGGTATCAGAACCCAAGTAGTAGTTTGCTTTTACAGCATTAATTGCCTGAAACTGATCTTCATAGGCAAAGACAGGATAATTAGTATAATCCCTCGGGTTAACTAAATTAGTTACTACCAGTCCATCAGCCTTACCCCAACTCACTTTCTGTTTTCCTATTCTAAGATCAAAGTTATTGTAATAAAGGTTCAGATAAATTTCATTTAGCTTTGAATCAGCTTCTTGCTCATGATAGTTATAGGAAAAGTGTGGATTGATATATAGAATACTATTACTAAACTTCTGTTCAAACGTCGTATCTAGTAGTGTTAAAACACGATAGCTATCACTATTTTCAAGATCATATACAAAACGATTTTTCAAGTTATTTGAAATGTATGCTGCATTTATATCGACAGTAAACAATAAATTAAATAGTAATGATAACAATAAAGTCAATAATATAATTATAGAACCATTTCTTTTTATATTTTTTTTACTAATAGTCATCATAATTAACCCTCCAATATTATAAGCCTAATTTCATATTTCTTTCAGTAAATTTATTCGCATCTAAACCGGGGTTATATTTAATATCGCTTAATATTATCTGTGTCCTGTGACTATTTTGTAGATTCTCCATCTCACTTTTAATAATTGTTAAGATACCATCAACTTCTTGATATTCATTTACCTTTAATTCTTTTAATAAATTGCCCTGCTGGTCATAAAACTCTTTTTTCAAACCAATCCATTTATCTTTTAAGACCCAGCTAATAGTTTTAGAATAGATATAATCTTCTTTTACAGGAATACTCTCAACTACATAAAAGATTTCACCATCGATCTCTTCTTTTCTCAATAGTTGGTGCTTATCTTCTTCTAACTTTCTATCACCCATATCGTCATAAGTAAAATCAGAGCCCATAAAGTAATCACTTTTATTCTCTGCAGAAATCCTCTTTACCTTTCTTAAAGCAGGTAGATAAATCCATTGGCTATCATTACGGCCATCTTGATAACTCCAGTTCATAAAAGAAGTACCTCTCACGTCCTGTGGACTTAGAAAAAACATTATTTTCTTTTCTACATTATCGAAACTTTTATTAAACTGTCTAATCTTCCTAACACGTTGACTGCCATGTTTATTTATCAAAACCATCTTTAATGTTGACGCTCTACCATCACCTTCATCCCTATTATAAACCCTTTCCATGATTTCTTTTCCACTAATCTTTGCTTCTTCTGCATTTACTATCGATGTGACGATTCCATTAAACCCACTAGCCATTAAAAACGTAAAAACCACTACTATTAATAAAACACTTTTTTTTCTCATTATACTTCCTCCCATTTTAATCTAAGTTTGATTTTTTGTTTTTTAATTTATAATTTTTTTTCATAAATATAAACTTCGGCTTATATTTATCTATCAATGCCACTACCAGAGTTAGGGTCAGAACAAAGCTACTAAACATTGAGAGTGAGACCAAATAACCCAGTTCCCGATTTGGTGGAAAACTTGAGAAGATAAGTACCATAAAACCAGCAATTACTACAATAGCATTAAATGCAATTGCCCTACCTGAATGCTGCATAGTCTTTCTGGCTGCAGTTAAAGGTGTTACTCCTGTCTGACCTAGACTGCGATATTTTGATAACAGATGAATTGAATAATCAATCCCCATACCTACAGCAATACTTGAGATAAGGGCAGTTGTAGTATTTAAAGAAACATCGAGAAAACCCATTACACCAAAGTTTACAATTGCCGTGATAGCTATTGGAATCCCCCCTAAAAGCCCGGCTGATAAACTTTTGAATAAGAGAGTTAACAAGATAGTTACAATCAGCAATGAAAGTAACAGACTTTTAATTTGACCCTCCAAAATAAGATCAGCAAATATCATATTGGTATATGCTGAACCAGCGTAATCAATCTTTAACTCATTTAAACTACTTTTATCTTTAAAATTTTCAACTCTATTTATTACATCTTTAATCAAACTGGCATTATCACTTTTCAAGTTTAATCTTAAGTTTACCTTACTATAATCATAATCAATTACTTTATCTAAATTTTCGGGATCACCAGACATCGAATAAAGTAGTAGATATTGAGCAACTAATTCTTGTGAATCTGGAATTTTCTTAATATCCCCCTCATCTTCATTCATTACCTTATCAATTCTCATTAAATAATCTGTTAGAGCAAAACTATCTCCAACTTTATCTAATTTTTCAAGTTCAGTCTGTAGCTCCCATATATCCTGTAGATAGATAGGATTTTTGAGTGCATCTTTCTCATCTGAACTAATAACTATATTCAAATTGGTAGTACCACCAAAGTGCTCATTAATAAAATTATTTGCTTTAATGATTTCTTCATCTTTTTCAAATTTACTTAAAAGACTGGAACTAATCCAGACACGCTGCATTCCTATCATACCAACAATTACTAGCAAAATTGATCCAACAATTATTAACTTTTTATACTTTAATACCCAGTCCGTAAAACTAAAAAATAATTTAGAATCTTGTTTTTTAGTATTGCTTTTCCTTTTAATACCTGGCAAACCCAGCAGGTTCATCCCAGCTGGTATGAATATTAAAGAAAAAATCATAGCTGACAGAACACCAAAGGCAGTAAATAATCCAAAATACTTAATGGGATATACTTCTGAAGTTAGTAAGGAAATAAAGCCAACAGCGGTTGTTACAGATGTCATAACAACCGGTTTCCATAATTCTCTTAGCATATCTTTGATTGCAGCAATTTTACTGATTGCTAAATCATTCTTTATTTTCTCATGTAAGTGACTGAGAAGATGAATACCATCTGCTACACCTAAAGCAATCAGCATCACCGGTATCATTGTTGAGACTGCATAAATAGGAATACCCAAAAATGACATTAGACCAAAAGCCCAGATTGTACTGAATAAGACTACTGCCAATGTCAAAAAAGTGCTTTTAATACTCCTAAAAATAAGCAAAAGTAAAATAACTATCAAAATTATAATCAGTGGAACCATCTTCTGCATATCAGCTGGCATTAAACTGGCTAAAGTGCCTTCAACAACTGGCTGGCCAGCTATATATATTTTCTCTGGTCCATCTATGTCTTTTAACAATTCTTGTACATGATGATATAATTCTAATCGATCTATCTTCCCCTCTACTAACTCAGCAGAAATCAAGGCTACCTGATGATTCTTTGCAACTACTCTGCCATAAACCATTTCATTTTTTTCTATATCTTTCTTTAAAGTAGTTAACTCCGTACCGCTTTCAGGTATTTTTGTAAAAAACTTTTTAATTTCTAAGCCAAAGTCTGAGCCAACTATATTATCAGCATTTGCTATACTTCTTACCTCATCTGTCTTTATTTGTTCTAATTTTGCCAATTCATTAGTAATTATTTTAATTTTATTTAAGGTGTTATAATTATAAATACCTTCATTATTTTCTACTGCCACAACTATTGCATCACTAATATTAAATAGTTTTTCATACTTATCACTAAGTACGAAAGCCGGATGATCTTGCGGCATATACTCATCTAAATTTGTTTCTAGATAGGCCTTATCAACGATTTGATATGTAAAAAAACCTGTTATTAATAATAAAATAATGACCATTAATGCTGAATGCTTTAAAATCATTTCAATAAATTTGTTCATAATAACCTCCATTTTTTCCTATTCTGAATGAACACTCATTCATTAGTCTTTAAATTTTTTATGTTAAACCTTCTTTTAAAAGGTCAATCATTTGTTCAGAACCATTAACCAACATATCAAGATCAGAATTAATAGCCTTTTCAACTAAACCCTGGATACCGCCAAAAATAACTGAAGCTATCACAGTAGTATTCACACTAGCTTTTACTTCACCGTCTTCTTTTGCCTTAACCAATAATTCTTCTAAACCTTGAGGAATTCTCGTTAGGTATTCATTTATAGAGACTGAACCATTTTTTTTCGGAAATTCTTTTTCTCTTACCAAAATCTCTCCAACAGATGGATTCTCTCTTATTTCCCGAAAATGATTATCCAGAAACAACTCCAATTTACCCCAAAAACTATTATTTTCTTCTTGCATCATTTTTAAATACCCTAATCTTTTCTTTAATTCAACTTCAAAGATATAGTCTAAAATAGATTCTTTATTATTAAAGTAATTATAGATAGTTCCAACTGCAATACCTGCTTCATCTGCTATTTGGGAGGCTTTAGTATTATAAAAACCCTGTTTTGACATTATCTGTACGGCTGCCTCTCTGATAAGTTCTTTTTTATCTTCTACTTTATTCATATAAAACACCTTCTTATCATTATTGAATGACTGTTCATTCAGATTATATCAGTCTATCATTTTTTTGTCAACCTCATATCATGCAACTAAGTGAAAAAAGGCCTTCTCTAAAAGGCCCTCAGTTCTCTAATCTAAATGAAACTATTTTCTATACTTAATTATCTTTTGCTTTCTACTCATCTAATTCAGTTAAAATTAAACCAATCAAGCCTGGGCCAGTATGTACAACCATTACCGGACTGATTTCACCAAGGAGAGTCTTTTTAATAGAAGGTAAATTTTTAAACATGGTCATAAATCCTTCTGCTTCCTCCTGTGCGGCTGCATTAACTACATCAAGACAATAACTTTTCCCCTCTTGCAGTCTATCTTTAATGATAGAATACATCTTCTTTAAGGAACGTTTTCTACCTCTAACTTTATCAAAAGTAAAATATTCCCCATCATCATCAATAGAAATTATCGGTTTAATATTTAAGATCTCAGCAATTGTTCCAGAAACTTTGCCAATTCTACCACCTTTTTTAAGGTATTTTAAAGTTTCTACAACAAAAAATAGTTCGATTTTTTCTTTTTTAGCTTCTACTTTTGCTATTATTTCCTCAAAACTATCTTCAGCTTTATCAACAATTTCTTTTGCATATAAAACCAGTCTTCCTAAACCCATAGAAAGCATTTTAGAATCTATTACTTTAACTTTAATACCTTCAATCTGATCAGCGACCATCCGACAGTTACTATAAGTTGCTGAAAGACCACTAGAAATATGAATAGAAATTATATGTGTGTAACCTTCTTCTTTTAATTTAAGATAAACATCTTCAATCTCCTGCGGAGAAGGCATAGAAGTCGTAGGAATCTCTTCTTCTAGATGATTATATACTTCGTCTGGTGTGATATCGACTCTATCATGATATTGCCTATCACTATAAATGACTTTAAGTGGTACTGATTCAATATCATATTTTTTTAAATCTTCTTTACTTAAGTCTGAAGTACTATCTGTTACAATTGCAATTTTTTCCTCCATTATAAACTCCTTCTTATGTCATATTTGACATGTTTATTTCTTATTATTTATAGATATACACTATATTATTGATATTATACATAAATCACTATAATCCTTCTTTTTTTAAAAATTTGGAAGATTAAATTATAGTCAGTTTCTAAATCCTTTTCTTTGAAAAATATATAATAAAACTAATAGTGCTATAACTACACTCCCTCCAATTACAGCTAACTCTGTATACATTTCTGCAAACCCCTTGCCTTCTATTGCAAATCTCATCATATTAAGAAAATAATAGGTTGGTAAAACCTTTCCTAAACCCTGCATAATCTCAATATCCATTATAGATAGATTAGGAACTAATAGTAATATTAAATATACAGGAGTTCCAATGACTCCAGTTGCCATCTGATTGGGAGATAATAAACCTACAATCATACCTGTAGCTATAGAAAAAATTGTTGTTAAAAAGACACCTGTAAAAATTATAAATAGCTGACTATAAATACCTGTCAATACTAGCAAGAGTAGAGAAATGATTAAAATTGCTGTAAAAGTAAGTAATCCTTTCCCAATTAAAATTTCAAGTGAAGTTGCTGGAGAAAATAATAATACTTCAATCGTATTTTTTTCCTTCTCTTCTGCAATTAACATAGCGGGTACATACATCCCTACCATTACAATTAGAAACATCATTCCCAAACTCAAACCCATCCCAGAAGGCATACCTGGAATCAGGTTTTCCCAAAGATAAGTTAATAAGATAGGAATTAAAAACATAACTGTAATATTTGAGTTCGATTTTATGTCTTGTAGTTCTTTATAGAATATCGCTAATATCCTCTTTATATTCATCTTACCTGCCTCCCTGTAATCTCCACAAAAATATCTGCCAGAGATGATTCAGTCGAATGAATGGATATAATTTTATCAGCTTTGATCCACTCTGCAATTTGATCAGCACTTTCAGAACCTGTAATATCTAAGGTTCTTTCTTCAGAACCATTATCTGTCTTGATAACTACCACAATTTTTTTATCACTATATTTAAGCTTTAACTCTTCTGGGCTTCCTGCTGCTACGATCTCTCCATCATCTAAAAACGCTACCCGGTCACATAACTTATCTACTTCTTCCATATTATGTGATGTCAAAAAGATTGTTTTCCCTTCTGCATTTAAATTCATCAATATCCGGTGGATACCAGCAGCAGAAGCAGGGTCAAGTCCTGAAGTTGGTTCATCTAAAAATAATATTTCAGGATCATGGAGCAATGCACGAATTAACAGTACTTTTTGTCGCATCCCTTTAGATAGATTTTTCACTTTAGTGTTCTCTTCTTCTTTAAGTTCTACAAGTTCAAGATACTTATCTATATTTAAAAATGAGACTTGATATAATCGACAAAAAAATTCTAAATTTTGTTTAATAGTTAATCTCTCATAAAGATTAGCCTGTTCTGGTACAACTCCAACCATTGGGATAATCCTCTTCTGTTCTTCAGTTACATTCATATTTTTGATAAATGCCTGACCATGATCTGCTTTTAATTTACCTGTTACAATCTTAATGGTAGTTGTTTTCCCAGCCCCATTTGGGCCCAAAAAGCCAAATATTTCTCCTTTTTTAATTGCAAAATCGATTCCCTTTAAAGCAGGTTTTTCAGCATAACTTTTTTTCAAATCTTTGACTGTGATCATCAAATTACTCCTCCCTTGCAATTACATATAATATCCAAATTAATATTATTATATCATGAAAAAACCTGACAGCATACTAGCTCTCAGGTTTTTGTTGTCAGGTTTTTGATACTAACTAAATTATTAATAAAGGATTTTCCAAATATCTTTTTAAATCTTGTAAGAACTGAGCACCTTGAGCACCATCAACTGCACGATGGTCAAGTCCCAGTGTTAATTCAATGGCGGGATAGAGCATAATCTCTCCAGACTCATTTCTACTTATTTTATCAATAATTGTACCCACAGCTAATATGCCAACTTGCGGTGGATTCAATATCGCTGTAAACTCTTCCACGCCAAACATACCCAGATTAGATATAGTAAAAGAGCCATCTTCTAAATTATCTAATCTTAACTCATCTGCTTTACTCTTATTAACTAGCTCTTTAATATTACTATTTAGTTCTGTCAGGCTATATTGATTAGCCTGCTTGATTACAGGTACCACCAAACCCTCTTCTACTGCCACTGCAATCCCCAGATTAATATCTTCCTTTAATATATACTCATCATTTTTAAAATGTGCATTTAAATGAGGATGTTTTTTTAAAAGATGGGCTGTAATCTTAACAATCATCGTATTTAATGAAGGTCTTTCTCCAATGGCAAGTTCCCTATATTTTTCCTGTAGTGCTAACAGTTCACTTAAATCTACAGAACTACGTAAATAAATGTGAGGTGCCTGCCAACTTTGTGAAAGTCTTTCTGCTGTCTTCTTCCTATATTTTGACAACTCAACTTTACTTTCATTTTTTTCTTTCTTTTCAGTTAGCTTAACTTCTGATTTATTATCTTGATGTTGACTAATATATTTATTTACATCCTCTGAAGTAATCCGAAATCGATCTGTAATTTCTCTTACCTTTTCTAAGTCTACATCATTTTCACGCGCCACCATTTTGGCCCTAGGTGAAGCCCTTAAAATTTCTCTCTCTATCTCTGTTTCAGCGTTTCCATCTTCCTCATCTAATTCATCAATTTTATCTGTTTCCTGAAGTTCTTCCCCTTCTGCTGCCAGAATACCAACCACCGCCTGAACGGGAACAACTTCTCCCTCTTCAACTAATATTTTTGCTAAAAACCCATCTTGATTAGCTTCAATAGAATGGGTAATCTTCTCTGTCTCAATATCATATAGGATATCTCCTTGAGATATCTCTTCTCCTTCTTCATAATACCATCTAATAAGAGTTCCCTCAGTCATTGTTAGCCCCAATTTAGGCATTAATAATTCTTTGCTCAACCTCTAATCCCCTCCTTTTTAATATAGTCCAAATACTTTTGGTAAGTATGTTGTAATAGCAGGTATATACATCAAAATCAATAAAACAATTACTGCTGCAACAATAAATGGAATTACCTGTCTTGCCAGTTTTTCCAGCGAAATATCAGCAATATTAGATCCAACATAGAGATTAACCGCTACTGGTGGTGTAACCTGGCCGATTGCTAAGTTAATTGTCATAATCACTCCAAACCAGACTGGATCCCAGCCTAACTTGGCCATGATAGGTAAGAGAATTGGTAAAAAGACATAATAAATTGAAATAGCATCAATAATCATACCGGCAAAAAGAATGATTATATTTATTAAGAGTAAGATAATCACTGGATTTGTGGAAATACCCAGGATAGAATCTGAAGCTTTTTGAATTAGCCCAACATTAGTTGCAATCCAAGAAAATAAACCTGCTGCTGTTACTACCAGCATGACAACTGCTGTTGTTTCAGCCGCATCTACTCCAATATTAAACAATATTTTAAAATTAATTGTTTTGTAAATTACTACTCCCACAAAGAGACCATAAAAGATAGCAACTGCTGCCGCTTCTGTTGGGGTAAAAATCCCACCATAAATTCCACCTAAAATAATGACAGGTGTTAAAAATGCCCAAAATGCATCTTTAAAAGATACTAATAACTCTTTAAAACTACCCCATTCTTCGCCTGCATAACCTCTTTTTTTAGAGATAATATAGACGGTAATAATTAAACCAAGGGCCATCATTACACCAGGTATAATGCCTGCTGCAAAAAGAGTCCCAATCGAAACATTGGCAATCATACCATAAACTATAAAGGCAATACTGGGCGGTATAATAATTGCCAGGCCACTACTAACAGAAGTAACTGCCGTAGCAAAATCTTTATCATAACCTTGTTTAACCATACCTGGTATCAAAATAACTCCTAAAGCTGCTACGGTAGCAGGACCAGACCCTGAGACAGCTCCCCAGAATGTAGCTACAATAACTGTTGCAATAGCTAATCCACCAGGAATAGGACCAACAATCAGCTTTACAAAATCAATAATTTTCTCAGCCATTTTTGCTTTCTGCATTATTACTCCAGCCATGATGAAAAAGGGAATAGCCAGCAATGGAAACTTAGCAATCCCACCAAAGAAATTATATGAGACCATATTAAGACTTTCACCAGCAATCAATGAACCAAAAACAGCTGTCATACCAAGAGATATAGCAATCGGCACCCTAATTGCAAGTAGAATAACAAAGATGATAACTATCCAAATAACCGGGTCCATTTACTCATCACCACTCTCTTTAAGTTCAGAAATGGTTCTCTGAATAATGCGAATAATTACCAGGACACTACCAATAGGGAGTCCAAGTGTATACCACCACATCGGTACACCCATCGAAGTTGTAGTCACATTTAATAACATTTCATCCTGTATATGTGTTATACTGAATCGCAATAAAACCAGGAAAAAAGTAATTGAAAACAAGGCTACAATAACCTGAAATATTTTTTGCACTTTTTTCCGCATCTTTGCTACTAAAATTGAGACACAAAGATGTTTACCATGTTTAAAAGCAATTGCACTGCCAAGCATAACTAGCCAGACATACAGGTAAATTTCCAACTCTTCAATAAATGAAATAGAAAATTTAAAAGTAAAGCGAGAAATTACGTTTATAAAAGCAACCGATGCCATAGAAATCAATAAAGTTCCTGCCAAATATTCTTCAAAGTGACTTAAAAAATGTTTGAACTTCTTCTGCAAAACAGTCACCCCCAACTTAGTTTGTATTATTTGCCGGATGGATAATTCCACCCGGCATGATCATTAATTATATTTTATTTATCGTCAATAGCGTCCTGAACAAGATCTTCTCCAACTACTTCTACCCATTTATCATAAACAGGTCTAGTTTTTTCTCTAAATAATTTTTTTTCTGCATCTGTTAAGATATTTACTTTCATACCCTGTGCTTTTAAAAATTCAATCGAATTGTTAGAGCCATCTTCAAGTTTCCAGGTCGATAAGAACTTTTTAGCATAACCAAGATCTTCGCCACTAGTAACCATTTCATCTATATATGCTTTGGCAGTGCCATCATCCAAACCATATCTAGCTAGCATTTTCTGAAAATCAAGTGCTTCTTCTGCTGCCTGGGCCACAATTGCTTGATCTTCAGGTGTGAAACTATTAAAAACTGATTCATTAATACCAATTAATAATGGATCGACTAGATAATTCCAGATAGTCATATATTCGTGGAATTCCCAGATTTTAAGAGGAATCAGTACATCAACAACAGGATTTTCCTGTCCATCTACAGTTCCCTGCTGGAAACCTGTAGTTGCTTCTCCCCAGTTCATAGTTAATGGATTTGAACCTAATTCCTGGAAGATCTCAATAAATATCTTACTTCCTACCACACGATATTTTAAATCAGAAAGATCTTCTGGTTTATGTACAGCTCTTTTACTATTTGTAATCTCTCTAAAACCATTTTCACCCCAACCAAAGGCTTTCACACCAAGTGATTCAATTCTATCGAGCAGATACTGTCCAGCAGTCCCAGCTTCAACTGCATCGATTTCAGCATAACTATCAAAAAAGAATGGTAAAGAGAAAAGATTTAATTCTTTAATCTGAGGTGACCAATTAATAGTGGACTCCATTGCCATATCAATCGCACCATTACGAACCATCATAAAAACAGAGGTCTGTTTACCAGCAGAAAGTGATGACCCACCATATGCCTTAATATTTATTCTGCCATCTGTTCTTTCTCTAACTAAATCAGTAAAATACTCAGCACCCATTCCCCAGGGGAAAGCAGGTCCAACATTATAACTAAGCGTATACTCTTCTTTGTAATCAGCAGCCAAACTAAGTGCAGAAAAGGCCAAGATAAACACCAGGACTAAAAATAAACTTTTCTTTAACATTTAATACCCTCCTCATAATTTGCAAGCTAACCCAACTAACCCATTTTAAAGTAAAAACTTTTTGACTTCTGCTAATACATTTTCCTTATCAGGCATAATAAAATTTTCCTGTTCGGGACTAAATGAATTTGGTACATTTTTGGCCCCAACTCGATAAATAGGATCATCAAGATAATCAAAAGCTTCTTCTTGTACTACAGAGGCGATTTCTGCTCCCCATCCTGCCCGTTTCCATGTCTCATGGACAATCAATAGTCTTCCTGTTTTCTTCACTGAATTAATGACAGTCTCTCTATCCCAGGGAACTAATGTCCTTAGGTCAATGACTTCTAAGGAAATACCCGAATTTGCTAACTCTGCCGCTGCCTGCATACTCTCATGTACCATCCTACTTGTTGTTACAACTGTAATATCTGTACCTGCTCTTTTAATATCAGCTTTCCCAAAAGGAATTCGATATTCCTCATCATCAACCATGCCTTTCCTTCCATACATCTGCTTATGTTCAAAAACTATGACTGGATCTGGTTGGTTTAAGGCAGTCTTATATAATCCATAAACATCAGCTGGTGTAGAAGGAATAACTACTTTAATCCCCGGTAAATGCATAAAAATACTTTCAATACTTTGTGAATGTTGAGCTGCAGCATTATTTGATCTTCCATCAGGTCCGCGCAAGATTATTGGTAGATCACGTTGACCACCAGACATATAGCGGATCTTCATAATTTGATTTGTAATAGCTGACATACCTGTAAAAAGAAAATCGGCAAAATGGAATTCAACAATCGGCCTAGTGCCAGCAAGGGCAGCACCTACTGCTGAACCAAAAATAACTTCTTCAGAGATCGGGGTATCGATTACCCGATCATCATACTTTCCTAATAAGCCTTTATACTGACCAAAAATTCCACCCTGTTGAGCTATATCTTCTCCATATGTGAAAATAGTTGGATCTTTGGCCATCTCTTCTTCAATTGCCCGACAGATTGCATCTGCATAAGTCATTTCACTCTTAGCCATCTTAGCACCTCCTTAATAGTCATAGCCTGTATCATCTGCAAATAGATCTGTCAGAGCTTCTTTTGCTGTTGGAAAACTATCATTACGAGCATATTCTAAGGCTTCATCGATTACCTTAGTATATTTACTCCAGATCTCATTTTTAGTTTCATCATCTAAATAATCTTTTTCCATTAGATATCTTTCAAACTTACTTATCGGTTCATCTTTCCACTTCTTTTCTACTTCTGCATCTTCTCTATATTCTTGCGGGTCACCAACAAAATGACCTTTGAGTCGATAAGTCTTGCATTCTAATAAGACTGGACCTGATCCATTTCTTACTGCTGAGATTACTTCTGCAGCTGTTTCATAGACTTCCAGAAGATCATTTCCATCTACTGTAATACCTTTTATATCATATCCCTTGGCCCGATCAGCAATATTATCAACAGATGTGGCAAAATTGGAATTAACTGTTGAAGCATATTGGTTATACTCAACTACAAAGATGATTGGCAGATTATAAATAGATGCCCAATTAAGTGCTTCATGAAAGGCACCGCGATTTGAAGCACCATCACCAAAAAATGCTACTACCACTTGGTCTGTCTTTTTAATCATTTTAATTGCCATCCCTGCACCTGCAGCAATCGGTAGACCACCTGCTACTTCACCATTGGCGCCCAACACACCTAAATCAAAGTTCATGATATGCATGGAGCCACCTTTACCTTTACAATAACCTGTTCTTTTACCATAAAGTTCAGCCATCATTAATTTGGGATCTGCACCTTTGGCTAACATATGGCCATGACCACGGTGGGTGCTGGTAATTAGGTCATCTTTACGTAGATGATCTATAATTCCGGTGGCAATAGCTTCTTCCCCGATATATAGGTGGATGAATCCGGGAATCTCATTATTATAAAACTTTTCTTCTGCTTTCATTTCAAAACTACGTATGAGAACCATTTTTTCATAAAGTTCAATTAATTTTTCTTTTGTTATATCCATTTGTTCACCTCCATTAGAATTAAAATGCATAAACTGTACCAACTATATAAAAGCTTGGTACAGTTTATTTAAGAAGGTTTATTTTTAAATAAAAATATGTGTTGTTCAAAAATTATACATAAGATTCTGTCTATTTAATTTACATGTTAAAATAATGAACAACTCTTAATTTATATATTTATAGATAGTAGTTCTGCTTACACCTAATTTTCTTGCAGCTTGCGAGACATTATTATCACAAACAGATAACACATTCTTTATATACTTTCTTTCCATTTCACTTAAAGATAAGATATCTTCAATCAAGTTCTTATCTAGTGAACCCACTTGATAATTTTGATTATGATATTCCTTTTGATCATTTTGATAATTTATAACATCCTGAAAGGTAATCTTATTACCTCTTGCAAAATTTACTAACCTTTCAATCGAGTTTTCCAATTCTCTAACATTACCTGGCCAACTTCTCTCCATCAGATAATCCAATACTTCATCTGTAAAACCATTAATATCTTTTACTAATTTTTTTACAAAAATATCAAGAAAATGATTTGCCAAAAGTTTAATATCATTACCTCTTTCTTTTAGTGATGGAATATTAATATTCAACACATTTAGTCTATAATATAAGTCACTACGAAAATTATTTTTTTCTACTTCTGTAAATAAGTTTTTATTGGTAGCAGCTATCATCCTGACATTGACAGGTATTACTTCTGCTCCACCTATTCTCATAATCTTTTTTTCCTGAATAACACGCAATAATTTGACCTGCATATTTAAAGGCATTTCACCTATTTCATCAAGAAAGATAGTTCCTCCATTGGCCATTTCAAATTTACCTGGACGTCCACCTTTACTGGCACCAGTAAATGCCCCTTCTACATAACCAAAAAGCTCACTCTCAATTAGTTTAATTGGTAAAGCAGCACAGTTTATAGCCAAAAACGGACCATCTTGTCTGGCTGATGCTTGGTGAATTGATTGAGCAAAAAGTTCTTTACCAGTTCCTGTTTTTCCATATATCAAAACATTAGATTCACTTTCGGCTGCAATTTGCGCTATTCTTTTGCATTTTTTAATTTCCTGGCTTTCTCCAATGATATCAGCAAAAGAAAAATTAGCCTGCGCGCCTGTCATCACATTAACCATCTTTTTAACTCTCTTTATCTCACGAAATGTATCAAGGACACCTTTTATATTCCCCTGTTCATCTTTAATTACTGTGGCAGATTTTATAAAATGAAGTAATTCACCATGTGATTTTAAGAAGAACTCTTTATCAACATAACCTTTACCACTCTCTAAAACATCTAATAAGACAGGACGAAAATCTACAATATCTTTTATATGTTTGCCAATTGTTTTTTCTAAATCGATTTTAAGTATTTTAGCTCCTGCTTTATTCATGAATTTAACGATACCATCTTTGTTCACAAAAATGATACCTTCTGAAACCTGATTAGCGATCGCATCTTCAAATTTGTTCTTGTCAGTTAATTCATTCTCTAGTGTCATTATTTTTAGCCTATCTCTCATGAGCTTTAAAATAATAGCAAGATTGTTTTTTTCTGCTTGCAAATTATCATTATTGAAGCTAATGATTTTAAGCATACCAACATTTTTCTTGACAAATGTACAAATTGGAAATGAGAGCTTTTCATATTTTAACTCATTATTTTTAAATTTAGATATTGAATCTTCTCTACCTAGTAATTTTAATAGTTGTTCATCTTTATTAAAAACAGCTAAAAGATTTGTACCCAACATTTCTATATTTTGTTCTATAATCTCTTCTAATGTATTTATAAATACCTGCCAGACCTTTTTGTTGTCACCACTAATTAAAAAATGTTTAGCAACTGCTTGCATCTGCTCGCCTCCTTTTCGGAATATTCTCTCATTTATAGGTCTTTTATTTTATTTATATTACTTTAAATAGCTAATAATGTTTTATGTATATTTATTATCTTTCGTTAAAAGTTATTCATATTCCTGCATGTTTTTTGAACGAAACAAAAAATTAACCAAGCTACTTCTTAATCTTAATCTTCTATTTTTCAAATTTAACTTTTAGATGTTTTATATTTTTTAACTTCCCATCATTAAAATTTAGTAAAAAGACATCAGGCATTTTAAGAGTCTTCCAAAAATCTAAATCATATTTATCATCAAAATAATTTATAATAACTGCGAGCCAGGTTCCATGTGTTCCAATTATAATATCTTCACCAACATCTTGCTTTATCACATCTTTTAATGCCTTTATTCCTCTCTCTTGTACTTGATTAAAAGATTCGCCACCTTCTAAAGAATGATCAAAATCATCCCACTGATCTTTAACTAATTTACTAAACTCATCATCATCCAAATAATGATCTGCTACAGTTCTTTCTCTAAAATCATCTATTAACTCTATTTCTAGGTTTTTATCACGAGAAATCCCTTCTACCGTATGTACTGCTCTATGATATGGACTAGATAAAACCTTCGATATTTTAATATCTCTGAAATAGTGAATTAACTTTTCGGCATCCTCTTTACCCTTTAATGATAGCGGTCGACTGTAGTTATCATCATCTGGTGTGTATCTACTCTCTGTATGTCTAACAAAATATATATTTGTTTCCATTATGTATCACCTCATTTAATTACCAGCCCAACTACTGAAATATATGATTTCTATCTGCCTTCTCAATTCTAGTATTCATAATTAATCGACCTCACTAACTTATTTCTTTTATAAATCTATACTGAGTCTTAACTAAATCGAACCCTATATTTTATAAAACTGATGTGCTTTTTTTCGACTGCTACTAGAACGAAGACTGACCTTACTGCATTCCTTTTCTCTAGCCCAGTTCTCAACAGACTCTATCAAGCCCCTGCCTATTCCCATTTTCCTATAGTCCTTTTCAAACACCAGACCACCAATTTCACACATTACCTCTGCATAAAACAGACGATATAAGTAGCCATGAACCCAGATTACCATAGGTTCCTGACTGGAACATATTCTTCTCTCAGTTTTACCATCTTTATCTATAGTTCTTTTTACTTTTAAAAAACCCTTTTATAATATGACATTTCCTAGCATAGAAAATCCCCTAACTCATTTTTAAATCAGGGAATTGATATCTTTAAAAGAAAAGATTTTGTATTCTTAAATATTTTTTCTTTTACTGCTTTTCAAAAATTGCTTTCGATTTAATACTTTTATTCCCGATAAGGGTGACATATTTGAATCCCAACGAAAAGTCAATGAGGCTAGTAAAGTAATTGAAATTGTAAATGCTATTAATATAATAATTGGTACCCATAAAGCTGGTAAATCATTATGTACTAGTGCATGAATAGATTGAACAAAATAGTGAAATGGTAGTAATTTTCCCACTGTTCTAATCCAGGTTGGTGATTTATCCATACTATAAAAGGCCTCACTTGTAAAAATCATTGGCATACTAATTAAATTAGCTATAATACTAACCTGAACCTCATTTCTGGAAAAATTGGCAGCTAAAAAACCAAGACCAGTAAAGCAAAGAGTTGCTACAATGAGTATTAAAAAAAGTAATACTATGTTAATTATGCTTATTGTTATATTAAAAAGTAAATTTGCTATTATTAATACAACTATACTAAACGACAGAGAAAATATAGTTCTGGCAAAGGCCATACTCAGAACATATTTTATTATTGGGAATGGCGTAGCTTTCAAAAGTTTATAAACCCCTCTATTCCGCTGCTGCATTATTACAAATCCCATACTAAAAAAGGCACCAAATAGAACACTTATCGCTAATGATCCAGATAATAACTGCTGCTGGTAGGATGCTGTTCCCATATAAATCCCTAAACCTATAAACAATCCCAGTGGGAGAATAATTGTATAAAAAACATTCATTACATCTTTTAATGCCTCAAGCAAAAATGTACGTATTACAATAATCATTAAAATCCCTCCATTTATGTTAGTTTTAAGTATAATTCTTCAAGATTACATACATCATATTTCTCTAATAAATCTTTAGGACTTCCAATATCTTTAATAGTTCCATTATTAATCAATACAATCCTATCGGACAGTTTTGCTACCTCTTCCATATCATGGGATGAAAAAACCACCGATATATTTTTATTTGCAAGGTCTGAAATCAATTCCCTTATCTCCTGACGTGCCCTGGGATCTAAAGCAGCTGTTGGCTCATCTAAAAATATTACTTTAGGATTGTGCATAATAGTCATTACAATTGCAAGTTTCTTTTGCTGGCCGCCTGATAATCTGTCTGCTTTTGAATATATTACATTAGATAATTTAAACTTCTCAAGTAGGTCAATAAGTTCATTATTAGTAAATTTTTTTCCATAAAAAGTAGCAAATAGTTTTAAATTATTTAAGACAGACATATTAGGAAAAAATGGTACACTCTGCAGCTGTGCTCCTATATTATCTTTTGGTTTATCATCCCAGTAATAAATTTCCCCGGCGTCAGGAAGTCTTACACCTAATATCATCTCAATTGTAGTTGTCTTTCCTGCTCCATTTGGCCCAATAATACCCAATACTTCCTGCTTATATATTTCAAAATCAATTTCATTTACAACTCTACGGTCATTGTACTTTTTTACCAGGCTTTCTACTTTAATTAAGGTTTTCACCATTATTTATCCTCCCTACTCTCATTATTATCAAGTGGTGGTAAAAATAGATTAAACTCATTACTCTCTAAAGTTCTCTTAATTTTTTCTAAAAAATCAATATTTAGTTTAATGTGTTGCGACCCGTTATCAAATAAGGCTATAATATAATCGGGAAGCACAACCGATAATGCCTCTTCTTTTAATTTTCTTCCATTCTCCCACTCTTCTAACTCCTTCTCTAAAACAATTATCTGCTTATCAATAGCCTCAGCAGCCTCTTCAGTAGTTAATTCTCCTAAAAAAGTGATCGAAGTATACAGTTTACTTGGATAAGTAGCATCTACCTGGCTAAAGCTTTCTATTAATTGTTTTCTAAATACTTCTTTACCTTTAGCTGTTATACTATAGATTGTACTTGAACGGTTTCCAGTTTGTTCTACTGACTTAACCTCTATTAAACCCTCCTTCTCCAGTTTACTCAAATTGTAATAAATAGAACCTGTCTGAATTCCAGCCCATTTTTCAGCATGACTAAGATTTAGGTACTGCTTGATTTCATACCCTGACATAGCTTTGTTTTTTATTAAGCCTAATAACATTAATTGTGTCATATATATTCACTCCTTTTTTTAATCTTAAACATATCATACTTAAATTTGTTTATTCACACTTGTTTATTCAAATTTGACTATATAATAACAAAAAAATTACATCATGTCAAGATAATTTTTGATTTATTATCTCACAGGATATTACTCAATAAATTAATATAAAAATCTGGAAAATGCTTTATCTAAATTGACCGAAAGATCTCTATCTCATGAAACCCTTACGGCAGGATGGACACCGATCCCCCTTATTACAACACTTTCTGCACAGCATTCTACCACAATTATCGCAAGTTCTTACAATCCTTTTCCAGGATTTATCATTTAACTCAACTACCTCATTAAGATTATAATGACTTTCCATAGTCTTAAACCTTTCATATAGCTGACTATATTAGACATTCAAATCAATTTCCTTATATCACTTATTAGTTCATCTATAAGCAATTCCTGATATCCTGCTACAGCTTTTTCCCTAAGATAAGCAGCAAGTTCTATTAACTCCTTATTCTTTAGATTTCCCAGTTTACTTAAGCTTTTCTTACTTATCCTTTCTCTAGATAAGGTTTTTTCATAATCAACCAGACTAAAACGCCATAAGACCAGATTATCTTTATATCTTGTTTTTAACTTATCTGCAATACCTAAACCCTCTGGATCAAAATCCCCAGAATAATAAATAAGCGTGTTTTCTTTAACTAAATTGTCTAAGAGCAAAAGTGAGGCTAGCTTTAATTGGCCACCAGTACAAACCAGAGACAGATTTTCAACTTCCAGGCTATCTATGATGCTTGAAAAAACAGCTGGATTTTCAAATACAAAGACTTTAGCAATAGGACTTACTACCCTCTTAATACAGCTTAGATTCTTTAGAGAGACCAGCAATGGTTCGTTGCTAGAACTAAAACCTTTCCATCCCCAGTGGATTTCTTCATTAAAATAGGCTTCCAATCCATAACAAAGCGTATAATTAGTTACTTCATTGATTAAAATACCAGCATTATAAAATAACTCTGCTCTTTCTTCAGCATTATTGGGCTTTTCACTGTTTAATATATATACCAGTGCATATTGAAGTAAGATATCAAGCTCTGTGCCATAGTCAAAGGCATGTGGGTTTTTAGTAATTTGAGAAGCAAAGACTGCCAAACGCTTCTTTTCTCCACTAAAAACAGGAAGCCTATTTATAGCTTTAGCTGTCTGAAAAATATCTATCTTAAGTTTTCCTGCATCACTATTATATCTTTTCAAGAAAAGATTGTAGGCATTATTTCTATTGCAAATCAATTGCTTAAGCCAGTTACCGGCAAGAGAATCATCCAACTGCTTAATAATTTTTTGAAAAAATTCTTTTCTCAAGGATAAATATATTCTCCGTTCCTGTTTATATGAAATGATCTCTTCTACTGAATAATATTCTTTTAAAATATCTTCTAATAATATCCCATCAAAACGAGTTCCCTGTAGTGCTTTTTCAAAGTTTTCCAATCTAATTGTAGCCTGTTTTTGTCTACTGTAATCCTTTCTAAAATAGCCTGTCAAAGCCTCTTTTTCCTGTTTACTAAGATTAACAAGGACAATTTTACCACCAATTTTTCCTAGTGATTTATATTTTTCTTTCATCTTCAAGAAAACCCTGGAAAAACCAGGGTTATTTTTAAAGTATTCAACACAACTTTGCAGCAACTCTCTATTATTCATAATCTCAACCTCTACTATTTATCTTATTCTGTTTAGCATGAGAATTAATACTTTACTTAATCGTCCACTACATTCCGGAACTTTATTCCACTCAGTGTAAGCCAATTATATTTCTGTAGCGACTCTAGAAATTATTCGGAGACAGGACGATACACAGACCCGTTAGCTCAACTTACAAGAGTTCTCATATTACCGTCCCATTGATAGCGAATTACTGATACGACATCAGCATTATTAGGTCTTACCAGTTCACAGATAGAAAGTGATGGTACAGTATCATAATCCCCCCATAACACCTGTGAATTAATAACAAAATTAAGACCTAACTCCTCCAGAAGTCTAAACATATCCCTGATATTATTGCTATCAACACCTGCAAAAGCCTCATCAAGTGATATGATTCTTGGGCAATCTTTGCGTCCATTTTCATAACGAGCATAAACAGCAGAGAACAAAGGAACATACATGGCCATAGCCTTTTCTCCCCCACTAAATCTGTTAAAGGCATTATTTGTAAGCTCTTTTTTACGTTCATTTGTTTTCTGGTAATAAAGACGGAATTCAAACCATTTTCGATAATCCAAAATATCTTTCATGATAGCGTGAAATGTCTGAATAGAAGCAGTATCCTCCATTATCTTTCTAACTTCACTTATCTTTGATCTAAAGTGTGCAGATAGTTTTTTGAAATCTTCTTCTTTGAGTAGACTGGCTTCTGACTTTAATATTTCCACCAGTTCATGAGTATCCATCTGCTCTTCAGTCTCAGCTACTCTACTTTTCCAACGCAAGCTAAAAGATAATCCACTAGATGTATCCATGCTTTCCATCAAATTATTCATTTTCTTAACCCACTGTTCTGCATGATAAATCCTGGCTCTAATTTTTTTACTGATAGTGTTTGCCAGTATATCTTCAAACAACTGACGATCACTTTCTTTTAATAATTGCTCATTTTCTATAATAGATTCATCTATAAAATCAACAAGTGTATAGAAATTTACATCTTTACCCTTGATCCGGGCTGGAAACTCCAATCTTTTAAAACTCTTTAGCAAATCAATATTATTTTGATCTTCTACCTGCTGTATTTCTTCTCGCCAATCATCTTCAGCAAAAAGATATTCAGCCATCAAATTATATTCAGTCAAGTATTGTCTACTTTCATGATATTTGTCCATCAAAATAGTAATATAATCTGATTTTGACTTTTTGTCATCATCTAAAATTATGTTTTTATATACTTCTCTAGCTATTGTAGTTGAATCTAATTCCTGTTCCTCTTCAACACTATAAACATAGTTTAAATTATATTCCTTTTCAAAGGCCAATTCAGAAATACCATAGATATTTTTTGCTTTTACAATTCTTTTTTCGATACTAGCTAAGTTACTAGCAATTCTCTGATGGTTTTCCTGTGAAACCGCTGATCTTTTTGACTCCCTTTCAAGCTGTTCTGGTATCTCCTTTAAAGCATTTATACATTCATCAATCTCCCTTTCAATCTCTTGATAATCTGTTTTCTCCAATATTTCTCGATAACTTGCTATTATTTCATTATTTTCCTTTAACTCACGCTCAAGCCTAGTTAGATCATAGAAAAGATTATCTATATCCTGCAGGACATCTTCAATCCGCTCTTTAGCATTACTTATTTGATACATTTTATCTATAATTAATGTATGTTTAGTACTTAATTCACTTAAGAGATCCTTATAATCTTCAGCTGCCTCAAGTGCTTCTTGATAAACATTCAAATTAAGGGGAAGATAGATTTTAGCTGTAATTTCCTGTACTTTTTCAGATATTTCTTTTAGCTTTTTGTATATTTTTTCAGCATCCTCTTCTTTTCGTTTCATTTCCTTTTCTTTATTTTCTATATTCAGTCTGGCATTTTGAACCATATTAAGTCCTGTTTCAAGATCATCTTTTTCCGGAAATCTAGCAAACTCCTCCTGAATAAGTGCTAATTGCCCATTTAATTCCTTGATTTTTTTTGATTCTTCATCGATTTGACTGTTTATTTGTTTAATTTCTGCTTCCAATCCCTCAATAACCTGTTTGCGATATTCTTCACGGGCTTGAACCCCTATATACTTTGCCTCAAAAGAGCCACTGCTCTTTCCATGCAAGATACCAATACTAAATTCACCCTTTTCATTAAGAAAAGTTAGTGAATCATCTTTGTTTAAAACAATGCTCTTTAAGGCCTGATCAATAATAGCAGGGCTAATCTGACTATCCTCTATCTTTTCTGCTTTTAATAACAATGAAAGTTCATGAGTCATATATTGTGGATTAGAAAAAATATACTTATCTGCCATCCCTTTATCCATCTTAAGAACAGCTTCACGATAATCCTCTGGTACAATTAAGGCATCCAGAAGTCCCATGTCCATTAAGGCCTCTTCTAAAGTTCCTCTTGCTTCCCTGGAAAGTTGATCACTAAAATCAACTGCTCTATATAAGGGTATAAAAGGAATACCTTCTTCCACCATCCTCTTCCTGTTCCGAACAACCTTCTCTTCTCTAGGGGGCTCAGGATCTTTTTTCTTTTTCCATTCTTCCAGTTCTCCTTCTTTTTCTTGAAGCTCTTCTTGATATCTGCTTATCTTTGATTCTATATTAGAACTTTCTCTATTAATATCACTTTCCAGTTGGGATGTTTTTCTTCTAAGCTCTACAATAATATCGTCATAACTTGTTCTCTCACCATAAGTACTTACTATCCTTGAAATATTATGCATTTCATCTTCAGATAATACAAGCTGAGTATTATTATTTTTCCATCGATAAACCTTTTCTAAATATTCATCACGGGTCTCTTCAAACAGAGTTTGTACTCGTTCAAATTCTCTACTGGCATCATCTCTTTCTTTTTTTGCTTGATCAAGAATCTGTAAAGCGCGGTCATGTTCTAGTCTCTGGTTTTTTTCTTCTGTTAACTTTTTATGACCCTCAGCAATTCTATCTCTATATCTTATCAACTCGTTTTTTAAATAAGTAAAATCATATTCCTTTGGTGGCTTTTGAACTATTTCTTTACTGGCAAAGGCATGTTCATCAAACTTAAATTCTTCAGCATATTCTGCCATCTCTTTTAAGATAGTATTAATTTCTTTATTTAAATACTGATAATCCTCTTCAAGGACTTTATATTGAGATCTTAGCTTCTTTTCTCGTTCTTTTTTACCATCTAGATTTGCTTTCTTCTTCTGATGTCTTTTTTCTAATTCCTTTTCTTTCTCTTTTCTTTTATCAATTTCAATTTTTGCCTGATAACTATCATGTTTTTCTAATTCCTGTTTTTTATGTTCATATAATGTCTGCCGTGATCGTAGTTCTAGAAGATTCTCTTCAGCCTCTTTATAAGCTGCATGATATTCTTCCATAGCTTTTTGCTGTATATCCAGATCATCCTTACTATCATTTAACTCCTTTTGAGCATCCAGATAAGTTTTGGCTTTTTCTAGTAGAACAAATCTATTATACCTATCATATTCATTTTTTAATTTGTCTGCAGCTGCTTTACTCTCTTTTAAAGCCTCCAGTTGGGTTTTTATGTTATCCATATTTTCAATGGCCTCTGACATTGGTCGTAAATCTTCATCTGATAATGGTTGAATGGCATTATTCATGATATCATAAATAACAGTTGGCTTAAAATCCTTGGATAGTTTAGGTGTACGTAGTTGCACAAGCAGTTTAACCAATTCATCATATTCCTCTATGCTTTCAAAACCAAAGAGAAGCTTATTGACCATCTCCATATAATTTCCCTGTCCATCATGAAATTCACCACCATCAGCAATCCGATTTCTCAACTCAATCTTACTAAAGGGTACTTTTTCTCCTATTTCCTTATATAGAAAAAAATCTTTTCCAATTCTTCTACCATCAGTAAGAGAAAATCCCCAGGAATTTAAAGGTTTACCCCTTCTAGCTTGAAATCCCATTCCAATAGTTAAATATCTACCTGAATTCTTTTTAAAAAATTCCATATATAGATAACCAGTACGTTCATCCTGTCCATTCTCATCTTCTCCAAGTAGATAATTATCCATCTTACGGGCCCTAGAACCAAAGGGATCCAATCTTTCCGGGCTCCTATTACCATCAAGCAAAAGCGGTATAAAACTCTGCATTGTTACTGACTTACCTGACCCATTTGATCCTCTAAGTAAAAGTCTACCATCAGAAAAATGAAATTCTTCCTCGTCATAGTACCAGAAATTAACTAAGCCGATCTTGTTTATTACCCAATTTTCTTGCACTATTTCCCACCTTCATTCTTAAAGTCATCTGGATACTTGCCAATAATCTTACCTGCTAAAGGAAGTACTGTCAGTTCTTTCCTTCTGTCATTTATTTCTAACATACTGTAGTTTTTCATATAGCTTTTAATCTCATCAACTAGCTTTTCAATACTCATCTCCCTGAAACCTTTACTCCAACCCGAATGATAACGCTGGCGACAGTCTGCTACCATATTATCAAACTTGAGTTGTGAAATAGTGATTATATCATCTTCTTTTTTACTAATCTCCCCTTCTTCCAGCATTTCTCTAATAATCCCATTCAACTGTAATATAATATCAGATATACTTTTATTATCAGGAAAAACATCTTTAAAGTATTTACTTTCATCAAGGGAAATAAAGGCACCATTTTTATGGACATGGAGTTCACTGTCCAGCATATCCTCTACATCTTTTTTTAGCATATTCCTATAATTTTTTATATAAAGATAATCAGCATCATCTACTCCCTGATTATAAACAACAGGAGACATAAAAAGACGGCGATAAACCCTGTTACGCCTGACCCTTCCCCTATCCCGATCTAAATCCAACCATTCACCCTTTTCAATATCTTGATAAGAAGAATAATTGCTTATATTGCCAGTAAAATTCAGCATAAAATACTTAGAGAGACCGGTATTTTCATATAATACCTCTTCTGTAGCAGAACTCATAAAATTGGAGTCAGTTCCATTATTTGTTTTAATAAAAAACAAATCTTCTGCAAAACGCATCACTTTCACAAGATGTCTGCGATGATTATATAATGTCCAATCAAGCTGTATATCCCTGTCCTGAGGGAAAATAGCCTCAATAAAATCCGTCACCTGTGAGAGTATAAACTGTTCTTCTGCTCCCTTATCTTCCAGGAAGGTAAGTAATAAACATAAAAAGGCATACTCTAATTTGTCAGTAAATTCTTCAATCCCCATCCATGATTCTGGTTCACCAGGTAATTTCTCTAATTTTATAAGATAGGGATTAATTATAAGGCGATATCCTAGCCTATCCTGTAGAAAACCCTTTAAGTTAGGATAGGCATCTTTTATTCGATAATAAAGTTCTTTATCTTCTTCTTTGCTAATCCAGTATCTCTCCAGCAATATCTCCAGTTCTTTCATAAGCAGTCCTTCCTTTTTTCTGCATATTACTTTATATCAATACTAAACAACACTCTGCTCAAGTTCTTCTTTAAACTGATTATTTTCTATTAAAAATACTATTCTATAAGCAGGCATCGTTAAATTTCCATCTTCACATCTCAACAAACAACGTTGATCATTTACTGGCTTAATTAGCTTAAATTCACGACCATCTTCTGTTTTAGCAAAATTGTCATGAGATGCGGTGGCTTTTCCAATCCATTTTAATAGTGTTATCCTAACATGTGATGGAATAAGTGGCAATTCAGAGAAATCAATTATATTATTTTGAATATAACTATCAATTACCTCCTGCTCCTGTTTTCTTTCAAGAATATATTTTTTAAGTAGTTTTTTCTTCTTCTTAGACTTGTCCTCTATGGGAATCCTTTTTCTCTTTTCCCGATAATGTCTCACCCGTGGTTTGATTTTAAGTTCCACTGCTGATTCATCATAGATACCACTATTGATACTATCAGTTTCTCTATTAATATTTGCTTTAATATGTCTACTGCGAAAAATACCAAAGCTAAGAGATGATAGTTTGCTTGCTTCATCCATATCCTTACAATCCAAAAACAATTCACAGAGTTTCCTATACTCTTCTTTGCGGTTAGCTGCACTATTACGGTTTTCAATAATTTGTGAAGCAAAACGTGTTAATTTTCTAATAATCTCATTTGTTATTTCAAATAATTTCACAGCCTCACTCTCTGTCGCTTCATTTCCTAAAAACCAATCTCGAAAATTATTCCACCTACCCACTATATTATCTTCTAACTGTTGATCTGTAACTTCATTTTCAAGTCTAGGTATAGACTTTTCAAACTCCAGGGCTTTTTTTATAACCTTTTCAACCTGAGATTGATTAAGATTTTTAATTGTTCTTTCTATAATATAGAAATTCTTTTGTAACTCTTTAACAAACTCCCTTAAGTAATCTATAACAGCATCTTTATAAGCAATAAACTCTCGGGTTCGCATTAATTCTTCTGCCTTTATACTATAAAAACTGCGGATATAATCCTGATAATTTTGATTCAGACGTTTAAAATCAGTATTTAAATCCCGCCACCAGGGTCCTACTACTTTCACATCTTCATCTGTCATAGTAGAAAACTTTAGAACCTCGTCTTTAATTCGCTCAAATAAGGTAGGTTCCAAAGAAGCCCCTTCAACAAAGATATTCTCTAGTTTAATAGTCATCCGTTCTATTTCTACAGAATACTCAGAGAGCTGATACCTGAACTGCTTATTCCTAAACTCTTCTACAGTTGCCGATTTAGAAGTATCCTGCATAGCAACCAGGTTACCCCACTCTATTAATACATCTAGATCCTGTTTACACTGTTCGATAGTATAGTCATTAAAAATATCATATTTCTTTAATTCCTGATATACCTCTTCTTTATACATCCAGTATTTTATTTTTTCATACTGCTGATAAAAAAACCTCAATATTGGACGATAACGCCATGAATTTTCTGTATTAAGATATTTTGTTTCTACAACTGCTTTTGTCAGTTTTGAATTAATATTCATAATCTACTCCCTGAAAAGATATTTATGTATAATTTTGTTAAGATATAATCACCTTATTAGTTTATACTTTTTCTATAGTTATTATAAGTAATAAAGACATATAGTGTAAAGAACTAGCATAGCAGTCAGGACAATTTAAATTACATCTATAAGTAGCCACCCAGTGTACAGTCTCTGGTCACACTTAAATATTTAACCCTAGGCCAATTATTACTTATATCACAATTTAATATCTCCTTACACCTGTCAATTTATTTTTCACATTTATATAGTACCTACTAGTTTTTTTAACATTTAAGTTAATTCTAGCATTGATAATGATATATTAAAGTCTTTCAACAAAAAGTTAATTTCTTCCTAAAGATTTCTGGATTTTGCTCTAAAAGTTGTAATAAAATAAATGCTTTCCTGTCCACATCCACATCGATGATATTACCTGTATCCTTTTTAAAGACAAGACCTCCAAAATACTCTTTTCGCAAAATAACCTTGCTATTAAGATAGTACTGTTATTTCAACATTTATACACACTCTTTTCATTTATAGTCAATATCGTTTTCTTCACACCACTCTATAGCTATTTTCCTATATTTATTATCACAATATTGATACCAATCATCAGCGATATCATACCTGAATACCATATCCTTAAAGCGACGGAATGCACCACTTCCCTTGATAGCATAATATAATTCATCGCTTAATTTGTTATCATCAATAGATAAACAGAATTCTTCCATAATATTGTATTCGTGAATATCATACTTAGAGGGAATCTCTATGTATATTTCATTATCATCAATTATTGCCTCACAATCTCTTAGTTCCTCTTTTTCCCAATCCTGATAGCCATCATATGGAGAAACAATTTCTCCATCTTCAACATCTCTTAATTTATCTGCGCTGACATTAAAAATTACGCTATTTTCTTTATTAACAAAAGTTCGATATTCTTCAAACTGCATATCCATCTGCTCTACTAGCTCGTTTAAATCCACAGGTTTATTCATTTATAGTTCATCTCCTACAATTATAATAAATACTACTCACTAACCTGAATAGGCGCAGATTCCGATGCGTAAACAATAAAAAGATACCTACCCATTCCACCTATCTATATCCTTATACTCCTCTGCAGGACCATCATACCCGCAAACTGAATTCACGATTGGTAAGGATCCATATTCTCCTTCATATTCTTCAATACATTGATCACAGAAGTAATATGAAAAGCGGTCATCACCCCAACTTACCCAGGAAGATTCTTCATCACATACTTCGCATTTTAAATTGAGTATATTTCTTGCCAGTATTTCAATAATGTCCTTTCTCTTTGTACCAGATCGTATATTTAAAACATCAATTTCCAGAGCTGTTGTTGATCCAAAATCATATTGATATTCGAAATTACTTCCATTTCCCAATACATCTATAAGTTTAACACTTTTAGCTTCCTGTTCGTATCGGGGTGGAAAATATATATCTTTCATCATTTATATTAAAGCCACTTAAATGATTATAACATTCTAACCATATATCACGAAGAAACTGATCAAGTTCAGCAAGAGTTGCATCACCCTTAATATCTAGATATAGAGAAAGAGATTAATTATACTTCCCTCTTATTCTTAGCATAAAGTATTTCTCTTCCCTTTGCTCTGCTTTATACTTATTTTTAAATCTTTACAGCTCTTAATATGTCTATTCATACCTCGTCCTGAATAAATATTCCCGCAGGAATAACACTTACCTTTTGACATTATATTCATCCCCTTTATTATTTACCAGATTCATAATACAATAAGCAAAATATGATTTTCGTATACTTACAACTACAGGATTGTCCAGATTTCTTTATATAATTATTACTATCAATAGTTATTGTTTAATTTCATTATATAATTTACTCACTATATTTTTCAAGTTTAAAAACCATGTGATATAAAAAAACAATTTAACACCACCCGAGGTAAATAAAAAAAATATAATATAGTTTTCTATAAAGGGTAATCAGATTATATCTAGAAATAATTATTATAATAAAAAAAGGTGGCATCTCATGCTTAATATACTAAATTTTAATAATCAAAAACCAGAAACTATAGTAGATGATTTCTCTATTTTTATTAACTATTTAAATGAAAATAAAATAAAATTAACAAAAACAAATCAATTTTTACAGGGTAAAGTTGTATATACTTTAAACCAAACAATGACTTTAGAGGTAATGGAGAATGTAACAACCCGAACACCACAGGATTACTATCCATTAATTCATCTCTTTTATCATCTGGCAATATCAGCTAAGCTTTTTGAGATTAATTATAAAAAAAGCTATAACTCTATAGAGCCAACAAAAGATCTGAAGAAATATCAGAAATTAACAAAGACTGAAAAATACTTATTCCTTCTGGAAACACTCTGGTTGGACTGTGACTGGCAAAAGCTTCAGGTAGGAAGATTAGAATACCGATGTGAAGAGGAAGTAGAGGAAGTTCTAGCAGAATTATTAAAAAATGGGATAGACAAATATGTCAAAACCACAAACGACTCTCTTAAAGGTCCGGCTTCTTTACTAGAATATTTTCTAAAATATTTATCCTATTTTAGTTTATGGAGAATTAAATACGATGGAAGTGCACAGGAAAGATTAAGTTCCAAACGTGCTTATTCAGCGGATGGAATCACTTTAAGTAGATTTGGTGCATAAATATGTCCTATTCTATTGCAATACTGGCCATTAAAAGAATATAATATTCCTTATATGAGATATATGGGTATAGCTTTGGTATCCCGGGACAAAGAACAGCCTTTAAGGAGCCATTCTGGCTGTCCTTTATTGACATATTTCCTGATGATGAATTATCAGGCACTATACCCAGGGAAGAAAGTACTCAAGTAAAAGGTAATTATATTTTCAAAGTTTCCCTCCAATCTTCCTGGATAAAAATAAAAATTAGTTCATCAAACACATTAGAAGATTTACATTTAAAGATTCAGGAGTCATTTAATTTTGATAATGACCATCTATACGCCTTCTTTCCATCAAACAAAGCCTGGCAAGGAGAAAGATATTCATCTCCTTATTCAGATGGATTTAATGCAGCCAACAAAAAAATAATGAATTTAGGACTGCTACCCGGTCAGGAAATCCTATACATATTTGACTTTGGTGCTGAATGGAAATTTAAAGTAAAATATGAAAAATTCATAGAGGAACCTCAATTACTCAAGCCACAGGTTATTGACAAAATGGGAGAAAGTCCCGAACAATATGAATGGTAAGCTAACCTAATACTTAAATTATACCAGGTCAATACTATAAATAACTCCTTTTTAATATTGACCTGGTCTTTATCTAGGAACAGAAAAGCCATAATCTATAATTTTCACAGATTATGGCTTTATAAATATATATTTTTCATGACACTAATGGCGCCAATAATAAATCTTCTGATATTGTAGGATTAATTAGCAAAACTGTCATATCAATCATTATAGTTGGAGGCGGCATCCAGATTTGAACTGGAGAATAAAGGATTTGCAGTCGCTCCGAACGCCTCCTCTCCTTACCTTTAATTTACCGTAATCCCCGGTATATCAACTATTATAGCTGTTGTTTAAAATTTACATTTATGTCGTTTTACGTGGTTTTATGAGATTTTCGAATAATTTGGGCACCGAAATGGCACTGGGAAATTTACTAAGTGCATTATGTTAACAACTAAAAAAAATATCTAGTTTAAACTAAATATCTTTGAAAATATCATGAAACATTTTGATTATTTTTAATCAACTTATCCAAATTATTTTTAATATATTTAGCAAACTCTAATCCCTTTTCTGAATCTCGTTTAAAATTAACTTGAAGAGTAGACGGATAATAATCATCATAATCAGCTCGATTACGCGCTCGTCTCATTTTTTGTATTTTTTTTCCTACTTTCTTCATTAAAGACAACTGGTAATTAGCTAGTATATTTGAATCTAATTCATTTTCTGGTGTTATTAAGACTTTTGGCAATATATCATGATAATTATCTCTTTTTGATTTATCTATCCAACCCTCTTCATCGGCAAAATTTCTACATAAACAAAATACTCCGAAATATGCTCTGCTTATTACATTACGTTCTAAACATTCTGCATCAATTGGGTTTATAGGCTTATTATAGTTGCTACTTCTTTCAAATAATGCTTCAGCTAACTCAATATATTTACTCCAAGGAAACTCTGCCTCACAGCACATCAACATCAAACCTTCCTCGTTCTTTATATATGTTATGAATGTACCATTCATCTTCAAACTTATTCAGAAGTTCTAATGCTTCTTCCATTGATAAAGCTGATGTATCTATATAAGCTACTAAACTTGTTAATTTAGGAAATTCTGGGTCTACTTCTTTTACTAAAGTTATTTTTGTTTTCTCACCAAAATACTCTCTAATTTTAACAGCAACTTCTTTTGCAAAACTTATCAAATAATTGTGATCACACATAAACTTACCTATATTGTCCCAATCACTGATTTCGTAGAAATCGCCAAGTTCCAAAAGAGTCTCCCCCTTACTGAGGTCATATTTCATAAACTCTATTATGTCCTCTATTAAATTATATATGCATTTTTTTACAAATATGTCATTATAATTAATAAAAGTAGTATTATTTTCTTCAGAATCTTGACTTTTACTTTCCAAATTGTAATCATCATTAATATCACTTAATAAATAATCTGTTATTTCCTTTTTTAATTTTGTTAAGAGTTCCATATAATTAAAATCAAAGCTTTGCTCTTTACAAGATGAATCGCCTGTTATCTTATCTTTAGCATATAATGTATGAGAATTAATAGTACTATTTTCGTCTATAGCTAATAAACTTACTGCCATAATGTCCACCCTCTCTAAACTTAGGAAAATAAATTAGTCATCTTTTCTAATCCCATTTTGTATAACTCATTTATTTGCTGCCTAACTTTATCTTCATTAGGAAAGTCATCTGATTGTATATGTATATTAATATTGAAGATAAATCTAGATTTATCTTCTTCCATAGGAGTTAGCTTTACATTCAATTTAAATTCTTCATATTCAAATTGTAGTTCCGGTATAAACCTTATAATTTCTTTGGCCTTTAGTTTTTCTGTTATATTATTCGGAGATTTAATTAAATGATTTATAAATAAATTTAAAGCATTTTTTTCCGGAAATGCTGCAATACCATTAAAATTATACCCATAAGCTATAATTTCTTTACCATCTTCTGATACTGCTTCCTCAAGAATACAACTTAAATGTGATACGTCATCGAAGTTAGCCTCATCCTCTGTCTTGGAATTATGTTTATCTACATATAATCGCCTAGAATCATATCTTGCTTGTAATTTACATTGATCTGTTTTATCAAAATCAACTATTAACAAATTATCTGGACCTTCTATAATTCTAGCAGCAGAATTACTCTTTTTTATAAAGTCCCTAGATATGAAAACCTCTACTAAGTCTTTATAAACTACAGTAATGTTAGTATTTAATAATTCTAAAATATCCATTTTTACCCCCTCTATATTATCTATTGATATATTAATTTTATAATAAATAGTAACATAAGTATCCTTGAAAAAAAGTTAATTGTTTAACTATATTTATTTCATCTACATATATATTTAACTATATAATAAAAATATCCTTCTTTTTTTAGAATTTACATAAATACATATTATTTTTATAATATTTAATAACGTAATTTACAATTATTAAGCATCATTTCCTTTTCACAGATGTCCCCTATTTTATTAAAAGCTATATTATTACTATTCGCCAAGTACCCCCGGTTTTCCTTTCTCAATTACAAAAATATCCGTTTTATATTATTTATAACTAAAAAATGACAGTCTCTAGACTGTCGTTGATATATATTATTATTTCCCTATTATAAATACTCTTCCTCAATTCCTTTTAAAATTCTCTAACCGCATATAATAGCTGCTGCATTTGCTAAGATAGCCGGCTTAAATATCTCCCTGGAATGACTCAAAGATGATGTTAAAGTACCTATACTAACTGTATTAATAGAATTCAGTTGATTTTTAATGTCTAAACAGATAACAACAAACATCTCACGATCAGAATCCCTATGTACTCTCTTATTACCTTAGCAGCATCCCCCGGTCTAGTAATCTTATCAACCCCATAATCTAACTCTGCCTCTTTAACCAACTTAATACTTACTTTCTTCATAAATAATCAACTCCTTTAGTTTTGCAAAAAGGAAAACTGACATCGTTAGCCCTGTCAAATGTCTT